>CAYGLI010000012.1:0-31943 GCA_964350795.1 uncultured Micavibrio sp. | reverse complement strand
CGCCCATGCCCATTTTCTTCATCTGCTTCATCATTTTTTGCATTTGCTCAAATTGTTTCAGCAGTTTATTGACCTCTTGAACCTTTGTTCCTGAACCATTTGCAATACGGCGGCGGCGGGATGCGTTTAAAATCTTAGGTTCGGCGCGCTCGGCCTTTGTCATGGATGACATGATGGCCTCTTGTTTTTTAATCATGGTATCGTCCATGCCCGCGGCGTCTAATTGTCCCGCCATTTTACCAAGACCCGGAATCATTTTCATCATCGCGCCCATACCACCCATGGAACGGAGCTGTTTTAATTGTTTTGCAAAATCATCAAGGTCGAATGACCCTTTTTTGAATTTTTCTGCCATTTTCTTGGCTTCGTCTTCGTCGATGGTTTCGATGGTTTTTTCAACCAATGACACAACATCACCCATGCCAAGAATGCGAGATGCAATACGATCAGGATGGAAGAATTCAATTTCGTCTAATTTCTCACCTGTCCCGATCAGCTTTATAGGCTTGCCCGTCACACCGCGCATCGACATTGCCGCGCCACCGCGTGCATCACCGTCAACACGGGTTAACATGATACCAGTCAATCCAACGCGTTCGTCGAATATTTTTGCGGTTTGAACGGCGTCTTGCCCCGTCATGGCATCGGCAAGCAGGAGCGTTTCAACGGGGTTCACTGCATCGCGAACCTGTTCAACCTCGCGCATTAATTCATCATCAATGGACAGGCGACCCGCGGTATCGAGGAAGACAATGTCATATCCACCTGTTTTCGCCTCGGCTAATGCGCGTTTGGCGATGTCGACTGGTTTTTGACCTTCGATAATTTCCAGTGTATCAACGCCAACTTGTTCACCCAAAACCGCCAATTGTTGTTGCGCGGCGGGGCGGTACACGTCCAATGACGCCATTAATATTTTTTTATTATGTTTGTCGGATAATAATTTCGCGATTTTACCCGTGGAGGTGGTTTTACCAGACCCTTGTAAACCAACCATGAGGAATGGAGCAGGGGAGGCGGCGTCGATATTTAATTCGGTTTCCCCGTCTGTTCCACCCAACATTTCGGTCAATGCGTCATTAACGATTTTGATGATTTGTTGGGTTGGGTTAACCCCCTTAATAACATCTTGGCCAATGGCCTTTGTTTTGATGGTTTCGATAAAGTCTTTAACAACGGGTAAGGCAACATCGGCCTCTAACAACGCCATGCGAATTTCACGCGTGGCCATATTCACATCGTCTTCGGACAATGATTTACGACCCATTAGGCCGTCAAATATTCCACCAAGTTTGTCGGAAAGGGAGTCAAACATTATATTTACTCATTATTTTTAGGCATTCGTGATAACGCCAGCGGATAAATATAATGGTAACGGCGATGGCTATGAGGGATGATATAATGGCTATTGTCTCCCCTCCTAGCGCCATAAAAGCATCCGCGTTTGAAGGCGTTGGCTCTTTCTCGGTATCAGACAACATGCCACCCATCATGCTATCTACACTTAAACCTTTACTTGTCGGCGCATAAGTGACGTATGCAATTGCAAGTCCACTATTGATTAAGACAATCACGACATTAAGTATATATGCCTTAATAGCAATTGGAAAAACAAAATACGTTAGATGCGCCATAATGCTTTTGAAGTTTTTACTATTTTTTAAAAGCAAAGGAATGAAGCTTAGAAATAAAGCCAACCACATTAAATTACTTGGGAAAGTTTGAACGCTCTTTATAAGAATTGAGGCAATGGCAAAAGCTGCAAATAGGCACAACAAGATTTTTGCCAAAGGACCGATGTCTTTGTCATTCAAATATTCTGCAAGTTTATATTCACTTAAATATAACAACATAAAACCAAACCAAATTAGCCCCAGTGAGCGTATTCGCCGACTTGGGGGTACCGTTAAGCACTGAAATTAAACATCAGTACGTGAATTTGAGTGTGTTATAGCGTGATTACAAGGAGCAAGTCAAATAAATAGTTGTTTTGAGTAATTAATTAGACTATATTTTTAATATGAAAAAACAAAAAAGAAGATTTGATGATCAAGGTCGTGCCTTATGGAGAGGTAAAGATCCCCTTGAATGGCTTATGAGGTCGGCAATTGATGAGCAAGAAAAGCATTTAGCCGATATTGTTATTAAATTATTACGACAAAAATATTTGGAATTCATTATGGATGAATTCGATCAGGCGTATGTACAGTTTGAACGCAATGTCATCAATGAAAAACACGGAAGTTATAAGCGTCATAATCGAGTGGCTGAACGCTTAAAAGAGTATGTGCATAATGTTATGTCTGATAAAGCTGTCTTAGGTCTTTTTAGCTTTAAGCAGGATGTAGAAACTATCTGTGAGGCTCTTCCCAATTACATGAATGAGGAACAGCAGCAAAAATATTCTATCGCTGTTCGGGGAGGCTACTCAAATGGAAAGTTAGTTGCCACTCCAATAGCCAGAAATTCTATTAGTCAACGACTAGGTGCTGGCGGACTTCGTGATTTAGCTAATCAAGCATCACAAATACCATCAGGCGCAGGTGGCCATAGTCCGAAAGAACGCTCAGAATTCAGGCAACCTAAACGAAGGCCATAAAAGAAAAAACCGCTTAAATTTCATAAGCGGTTTCTTTTTATATCCAAGGAGGAATAAAAATAAGGTAATTATTGTATTTCGCGGATTTCAATGCGTTTGAAATCGGCAAATCCGTGTTTCGCGAGGCTGTCTAATGACTGGAGTTGGCGTAACAATTCATCCATTTGGTTGTCATTTTTTGCCGAGAGGAAATCAGGACGCTTTTTCTTTGATCGTACAATCAAAACGCGATCCAATGTTCCATCGGCCATTCGTGCTTCTTCTAAATGGACATCTTCTACATATGGGTGTGTAACGAGCATATCATTTCTCCTTCATAAAATAATAAATTGATGTCGATTTTTAAAATGATCTTTCAACTTTCGTTGTCTAATCAAAATCAATATAGAACGCTAAAAGGCTATATTGCAAATTTTTAGACTATATTTCTTCGTAATTCACAAAGAAAACAATATTCTTACAGGACTCTGTCAAAAAGTCGTGATTTTTTATGGGGGTAGGTTGATTTTTATGAAATAGAGTTCTTTCTTTTCACGATGTAATCGACTACGCTTTTTCACATGATCATCACTTTATGCATTGCCGTTATTATTTTTGCATCGCTGTGGCCGTATTTCATTATGTTGGATATTTTGAATTTTAAAAAATCCGATACGATGATGGAATCGCATTTGCCAGGGCGACCGGCGCGCCGAACGATTGGGCGTAAAAATGGCGATGTGATTAAATCAATTGTTACAATCTTGACAGGTTATATTATTTTATGCGGTACATTTTATGGATTGCCGAGTGTTCGGAGTGTTTTGAGTGATCATATTTTGATTTCAATTGTGATTGGGTTAAGCGGTTTTGCCGTTTACATGATGACACCATCCAACAGGTTGGCGCATGCCTATGCCACAACTGGGCAAATCGCGGTTATTCATTTATGTTGTAGTTTATCCTCGTTTATTTTGTGGTCAGCGTTATTGCATGGAAACCATGTGACGATTGGGAAATCAATATTATTACTTGCCATGGTTGCGGGTTCGATGTTGATTTTTTCCCGCAAGCAGGTCAGGAAATAGCAGATGGATTTTATTGTTTCTTATTCCATATTCTCTCTTTTACCGCTGATAGGGTCAGTTTGCGTTTTATATTTGGCAATGTTTGGCCATTTGAATTTTAAATTGATCAATATAAAAACTGTGCAAATCGCGTCATCAGTCTTGGGCGGAATATTTGGTATCATTTATTTTACATCCATGTATCGACTAAACGTCAATTTTGGCCTTTTGATTTCTGAAATTCATTATTTGATGGTGATATTTTTATTTACGCTCAGTATTTTCCTTAGTTTATATACACGGCGAATTTTGCCAGATTTTTTGCAAATCATTGGTTTGGTGGTGTTTGGGGTTTCCGCCTTATTCTTGCTTGCATCCTGATTTTTTCAGGCATAAGGTATCGATATGATATTTTGGCGAAAAAAGAAAAATGCGTCTGAACAAGATCAACAGGATAAAGATGATAAGTTGCTTCATCGCAAAAGTGACCCTGAGTTAGAGCCCTCAACAGATTATGATTCAGATTTAGACGCGGATGATAAGCAATCCCTTAGGCAAACCGAGGGAGATATTATCGAGGAGTTGGATGTATCACCGGTTCCAAAACATTCACTTATTGATGATGTCAGAGAATCGCAGGAATTATCCGATCATACAAATGAAGGGGGATGGTTATCACGACTGTCAAAAGGCCTTAAAAAATCGTCGCAAAAATTCACTGATGTTTTAACCAAACGTAAATTGGATGCAGAGACCTTAGAAGAGCTAGAAGAAGCCCTTATAATGGCTGATCTTGGCCCCAAAACGGCAGCAAAAATTGTGGCGGAATTTTCATCGACACGATTTGGCAGTGAAGTGAACGAACAGGAAATTAAACAAGCCCTTGCCGACCTAATGACCACAATTTTAACGCCTGTTGCCAAGCCAATTTATATCCGCACGGATGCCAAACCACATGTTATTTTAATGACGGGCGTGAATGGCGCGGGAAAAACAACAACAATTGGCAAAATGGCCGCTCAATTTCAAAAACAGGGTAAAACCGTGATGATGGCCGCGGCCGATACATTCCGTGCCGCCGCGGTTGAACAATTACAAGTTTGGGGCAAGCGCAATCATTGTACGGTGATTACAAAGGATGTTGGTGCCGACCCCGCCGCCGTTGCTTTCGAGGCGATGCAAAAGGCCAAGGCGGATGGTGTTGACGTTTTGTTAATTGATACCGCAGGACGGTTGCAGAACAAGAAAAATTTGATGGAAGAGCTCCAAAAAATTATCCGCGTGATTAAAAAACAGGATGAAAATGCGCCCCATAATACTATTTTGGTGTTGGATGCCACAACGGGACAAAATGCGATATCGCAGGTTGAAACATTTAAGGAATTGGTGGATATATCCGGTTTGGTTGTGACCAAATTGGATGGTTCAGCCAAGGGCGGGATCGTTGTCGCATTGGCCGATCAATTTAAAACACCCGTTCATGCCGTGGGCGTGGGCGAGGGGATAAACGACCTGCAACCCTTTACGGCAGATAGTTATGCACGGTCATTGGTTGGGTTGGAGAATTAAAATGACCGCCATTACATACTTCGGGCATTCATGTTTTATGGTCGAAATTAGCGGAGTAAATATTTTGTTCGACCCATTTATCACGGGTAACGATTTGGTCAAGGATATTGATATCAAAACGATCAAACCAGATTATATCTTGCTATCCCATGGGCATCAGGATCATATTTTGGACGCCGAGGCGATTGCCAAACAATCTGGTGCACCAATCATATCCAATTATGAAATTGTGACATGGTATGGCGACAAAGGCATTGAAAATGGTATTCCAATGAATCATGGCGGAACAATCAAATTAGCCGAGGGAATTAGCGTCAAGATGGTCAATGCCGTTCATACATCGTCTTTCCAAGACGGGTCATATGCGGGGCAACCGGCCGGATTTGTTGTAAAATGGGCAGAGGGATCATTTTATTATTCGGGCGACACCGCGTTGCATTATGACATGAAATTAATTGGCGATGCAGGCGGTGTTGATTTTGCAATTTTATGCCTTGGTGATCATTTCACAATGGGGACTGATGATGCGTGTTTAGCCGCGGATTTTGTTGGGACAAATAATGTCATCGGCATGCATTTCGATACATTTCCACCCATTACAATTGACCATGATAAGGCCGTGCATATTTTTCGTGATGCTGGACTATCATTAAAACTACCTGAAATTGGCGAAGAATTCTCGATTTAGGCGCTGTAGTTAATTGATTTTAAACGGAAAATCGGATTACTTAGTTCGTTTGCGAATTTTTGCTTTTCGTTGGGGCTATTTTTGTTTTTAAAATATATAGTTGGTCTTATGGTGATTACCCTTTATATTTTATGATTTTATTCCTATGCTGTCAAGTGTGGTGTGAATCACAAAGTCACGAAGGCACAAAGTATTTAAACAACAGGGATTTCTTGTAAATTAACGAAAGGTGATAATGACATTCACGTGTTTGTTTGCTATGACAGGGGATGTATAACCCATTCAGAAATATTGTTACCGCCGATCAATTGCCAAAAGATCGAGATTTATCCGATTTGCCATCACACAGCATGTGGGCGTTTATTTGGTTTTTCGTACGTCAGGTGAAGTGGCCAATATTTCTATTAATCTTCATTCAAATC
The DNA here is from genome assembly GCA_964350795.1 of uncultured Micavibrio sp. GTDB lineage: Bacteria > Pseudomonadota > Alphaproteobacteria > Micavibrionales > UBA1664 > UBA1664. The sequence goes on along the minus strand of CAYGLI010000012.1, from coordinate 25,619 downwards.
TTTGCCAGTGCATTTGAAGCCATAGGACCATATTTTATAAAAGTTATCATCGATGGGTTTGGCACGGTTGAGAATCCGGATGATATTTGGAAGGCGTTCGGTTGGGCATTGCCTGCATTTATTATATTACATTTGATTTTACAACCCGTATTGGCGCGCGTTGCTACGGCAATCATGGCGGAAACACGAATGCCAATGATGAATATGATCCGCCGACAGCTTTCTCTTTATTTATACAAACACAAGTATGAATATTTTCAGGATGAGTTTGCAGGGAGGATATCCAGCAAGGTTTTGGAAACACCCTATGCGGTAATATTAATTATTTTTAACACGATTATGAGTTTTGGTTTCATGAGTGTTACTTTTCTAGTCTCCCTCGGGTTGTTTGCAATGGTGGATATGACATTTGCAATTGCTGCGCTTGTATGGCTTGGCTTATTGATTATGATGTGTCGGTATTTTATTCCAAGAATTATAGATTCATCGACGGTAATGTATGATGATTTATCAAAGGTTCGCGGGAAATATGTTGATACGTTGAATAATATTGTTGGGGTTTTATTATTCGGTCGCCAAAGGCATGAAGATAAATTACTGACGAAATCGTTAAAAGTGTCGGCAAAGTCAGGCGTGTCGATATGGCATTTAACCAATCACATGTATATATGGCTTGAGGTTTTATCAGTTGGCTTTATCGGGGCGGTTTTTTATTTGTGTGTGATTGAATGGCAAGCAGGCAATTTAACCTTGGGTGAGGTGGCGATGATTTTGCCATTAATGATGCGATTAATGCAAATGTCTTGGTGGATGTCGGAAATGATGGTTGGGCTTTTTGAAAATTTTGGACAAGTGCGTGAAGGGATGGATGCGATATTTTCTGCGCCAATTGAAACCGAGGATAAAGCAAAGAAAAAATTGAAAATCACCAAGGGGCATATTGAAATTAAAAATATCGGATTTCGATATGATGAAAAAATTGTCTTTGATGGTTTGAATTTGGATATTCCGAACGGACAAAAAATTGGCTTGGTCGGTCATAGTGGTGCAGGGAAAACAACCTTAACAACATTATTATTTCGATTGTTTGATGCTCAATCTGGGGCAATTAAGATTGATGGGCAAAATATTTATAAATGTTCCAAACAATCGCTTCGCGAACAAATTGCGATTATTCCGCAAACAACGGATATGTTTCACCGATCCCTCATGGATAATATTCGATATGGTCGACTGGACGCCACGGATATCGAGGTGATAGAGGCGGCAAAGAGGGCGCATGCGCATGAATTCATTGCAAAATTACCAAATGGATATGAAACCATGGTGGGGGAGCGCGGGGTGAAGTTATCGGGCGGGCAACGTCAACGCATTGCGATTGCACGGGCGATTCTAAAAAATGCGCCGATTTTGATTTTGGACGAAGCCACAAGCGCGTTGGATTCCGAGAGTGAGAAGGCCATTCAGGATAGTTTGAAAGATTTAATGAAAGGCAAAACCGTGATTGCCATCGCGCACCGCCTATCCACCATTGCTCATTTGGATCGCATAATCGTGATGGATGATGGAAAAATTGTTGAGGATGGAACGCATGATGAGCTGTTGGCAAAGGACCGTCATTACGCTATGCTTTGGTCTATGCAATCCGGTGGGTTTTTGCAGTCGACGTAAAACGTAAAAAATAATAAAAAAAAGAAAATTTAAATGAGCCAGTTCTTCGCCTTCTCGCTTAAAATCATGACTATTGAACCGTTTGACCCTGATATGACAGAGGGGTATGACGAATATGAAAAGGCAGCGGGTTATGCCACTATTGAGGGGCAAAAAATAAAATCTAATCCTGAGAACATACGGATGGTTACGGTAATGATCGGTCCAGGGCGATTTGCGAGATGCCCTGTTGATATTGCGGCAATGGGTTTTAAAGAAGACCAAGAGATCAAGGTCATCATGGGCGGAACAAAGGTTGTTTGTTTGGCCAATATCGAGGAAAAAAGATACGTTTATTTTAATTCGCCACTACGTAAAAAATATATCATGCCAAAGGTTGTCGCGGGTGCAAATATGGCGATGGTCAGTGCGGTTGCGGGATATATTCTTGCATTGATATTCAGCCATCAACAATCCAAAATTGGATTGGTTATTGTTGAAGGAGGGGCGTTATTTTTATTTATATCGTCAATTATCTATTCCGTTTATTATTTTTCGAATGATGCCGAGGCGCATACAAAATTGAGACAATATCTAAAAAAACTATTAAAATGATTCTATGAGTCATAAAAGTTATAAAACATCTGATGCGGCCTTTAAAGAAATTGAACGCCTATATTTTAAATCAATTCAATATCTTAAAAGTGAATTCGAAGATTTTTCCAAAGGGAAAATTCAAAAAAAACATGTGCGCGCTTATTATCCCGAAATTCGATTTAACCCTAAAAAATTAGGTCGTAATGATAATCGTTTGTCTTATGGTTTTGTACCAAAGGATGGTGAATTTAGTGCAACGCTAACGCGTCCTGATATATTTGATTTTTATTATCGTGAACAATTCCGCCTGTTGTTAGAAAACCATGAAGGTAAAATTGAGGTTGGATATTCGACAACACCAATCCCCATTCATTTTGCCCTTGGTGAATATTATCATTTGGAAGACGAATTGTCGGCCGAGGCGATGGCATCATTTTCATCCATTTTCGATCAACCTGATTTAACGCATATGGATGATGAAATATCCAATTCCCGTTATGAACCAAAAGCGGGTGAGGCAATGCCATTGTCTTTGTTTACGGCACCTAGAGTGGATATCAGCCTATCACGGTTGAAACATTACACGGGTACAGGGGCGAAACATTTTCAAAATTATGTGATTTTCACAAATTATCAATTTTACATCGATGAATTTATTCGAATTGGTCATGAATCCGTTTTGGACAGCGTGAGCGGTTACAATGAATTTATTGAACCCGGGGAGGGGACACCGATTTCACGTCTTCCACAAATGCCGGCTTATCACCTGAAACGCCCTGATGGTAACGGAATTACGATGGTGAATATTGGTGTTGGACCATCAAATGCCAAGACAATCACCGACCATATTGCGGTTTTACGTCCGCATGCTTGGTTGATGTTGGGGCATTGTGCGGGTTTGCGAAATTCTCAAAAATTGGGAGATTATGTTTTGGCACATGCTTATTTACGCCTTGATAATATTTTGGATCGCGATTTGCACCCATCTATTCCAATCCCTGCGTTGGCGGAAATTCAACAGGCATTAGCCGCGGCCGCGACACAAATTACGGGTGAACAAGGATATGATGTTAAAAAATTCATGAGAACAGGAACGGTTGCGACAATTGATGACCGTAATTGGGAATTACAACCGTCAATTAGCCAGAACCTACCACTCAGCCAATCACGAGCCATTGCGTTGGATATGGAGAGCGGAACAATTGCCGCCAATGGGTTTCGGTTCCGCGTGCCGTATGGTACATTATTATGTGTGTCGGATAAGCCATTGCATGGGCAATTAAAATTACCTGGTATGGCGGATAAATTCTATCGTGATCGGGTTAATCAGCATTTGCAAATTGGATTATTGACGATGAGTCTGCTCCGTGAAATTGGCCCCGCCAAATTGCACAGCCGCAAATTGAGATCATTTAATGAGGTTGCATTTCAGTAGCCTTTCATATGACATAAAAATTGACAGTGGCGCATATTATTTTGTATAGTGCGCGCTATGAAAATCATTTTGAAGATATTATCTTTAACTGTTCTCACCATATGGTCTGCGGCCGTTTGGGCGTCTTATTTTAATCTTAAAGATAATCAAATCCCCCTAGATTACGAATTAAGCGAGAAATTTTGGCAGTGGGAGGCTCAGGGGCAGCTAAACCTAATTGATAATGTTTTGGATGTTCCCATCGATAATGATTTATTAGTAATGGCTAATACCCTTATAAAACTACAAAATAAGGCTTATAATGTTGATATCATCGCGCCAAAAATTATTTTTATGGCGTTGAGAGGTGAGGCGAATGGATTATATGTTCCAGAGGATAAAACGATTTATCTGAACACCAAAATGGATTGGAATGAGTTACCAATTGAACGGTTTGCCGAGGTTGTGTTGCATGAAAATATGCATCATATTTTGACGCATTCGGGAATTGAGAGTGATGATTTTAAATATTTATCGGCGGTTGGGTTTCATCACCACACATTAGCAATGGATCATAAAACATTGAATCCTCAAGAATATGTTGCCTATCAAGCGCAAAGGGCAGGGAGGTATGTTGGGTTGAGCCAACAAAATCTATCAACATGGGAAATTTCCGCGTTAATGCAAGAAATTCGAGTTATTCAAAAGGAAGCATATAATTAACCGCAAATACAACGCTGTTCAGATTTGAGCTTAATCTTATTCGTTTTATGTTCCAGTGCCAGCAGGGCATGGCGTATATAAAATTCGACAGATGAGACTTCGCTAAAATTATGCTTTACGCGATTTTTTGAAGCCTCTGAATCCGCTCCCCATGAATTATAATCGCCTAATATAACCATGTGTCCACCTTGTGGAGTGGTGAAATCAGAAGGTTTGCAATCTTCCCCTAATGCTTCGTTTGCGATTTGAGCGACAATCTTGAACGCCAATAATGCACTATCTTTTTGGCTTCCTTTTACTTGTTTAAATGGCTTGATATCGAAACCTTTATGAATATAGGTGGTGATTATGCCATGAGTTTCTTGTGTACTTTTAGGAATGAGCGATACCTTTATATCTTTAAATTTAAAATCCATTATTTATCCTTTGTATGGATGGGGTTTATTGCGTATTAAAATGTGGGATGAGGTCGAGATGAAATAGCGCTTAAGCGCTAATAATTGAAATAATTATTGTGTTGATTTCAAATCTCATAAATAAACTATGGCAAATTTAAAGGTAAAATGTCAAGAAATTCTTTCGAAAAAATCCTGTGCGTCTGATTTTATGGCGGTAATTTTATCATCATCCATGCGCTCTAATGTTTTATACATCATACCCATGCGCGGATTTCCTTTTAATGTCTCTTTATTACGGATCATAAAATCCCAATAGAGGTAATTAAACGGGCATGCGCCTTCACCAGTTTTTTTTGACGGGGAGTATTTACAATTTTTACAATAATTGGACATTTTATTAATATAATTTGACCCAGCCGCATAAGGTTTTGACGCGACAACGCCGCCATCGGCATAAAGTACCATGCCTGTGACATTGGGCATTTCCACCCATTCATAGGCGTCGGCATAAACAATCAGATACCATTCATTCACAAATTTGGGGTCAATGCCCGCAATTAAACAAAAATTACCAAGCACCATTAATCGTTGAATATGATGAGCGTATGCGTTTTCCTTTGTTTCGGTGATGCATTGTTTGAGGCAATTCATATCCGTTTTGGCGTTCCAAAAAAAATCGGGTAGGGCACGTTTGGCATTTAACGCATTTTCATTGGCGTAGTCAGGCATTTTAAGCCAGTAAATCCCGCGAATATATTCGCGCCATCCGATAATCTGGCGAATAAATCCCTCGGCGGCGTTTAATGGAATATTCCGCCGTCCATCGTAATACGCATCCTCAACGGCCTTACAGACCTCCATCGGAAGTAAAAGACCGCAATTGATATAGAAAGAGAGGTGAGAGTGATACATCCATGGTTCGCCCTCAACCATCGCATCCTGATAATCACCGAAATTAGGTAGGCGTTTGGATATAAAATGGTCTAATACTTCCAAGGCCTGATCGCGTGTCACGGCATAGTGAAAGGGATATATATCGCCAAAATGATCGGCGAATTTATCGGCGACCAATTCAATCACATCACGTGTGATATCGTCCGTTTGGAATGTATCTGGTTCGGGTGGGCGCATATCTGCAGGTAATGTCTTGCGGTTTTCGGAATCGTAATTCCATTCACCGCCTTCTGGTTTGTCGCCATCAACAATTAACAGGCCTGTTTTTTTACGCATATCACGGTAAAAATATTCCATGCGCAATTGTTTGCGGTCTTTTGCCCATTCCGCAAATTCATCATGTGTGGCGATAAAACGATTATCGGGGCGAATATCAACGGACACATCCATATCATCCGCCCATGTTTTCATGTCCTCTAACACACGATATTCCGATGGTTCGGTAACAATGACATGCGTGATGTTGTGGCGTTTAATGGCTTTGCTAACCTCGTCCTTAAATGATTTCGTTTCATCATTTAATTGAATATAATCAAAGGGGTAGTTGTTTTCCTTTAGGTCCTTGGCAAAATGGCGCATGGCGGAAAAGATAAAGGCGATTTTCTTTTTATGGTGTTTCACATAGGTGGCCTCGTCCCACACCTCGCACATAAGGATAATGTCGTTATCTCTGTTACAATCAGACAATGATGATATGTGTGTATTAAGTTGATCGCCAAGGACAAGACGGAGTATTTTTTCGCTCATGATTCTTTATACGATATTTTGCTTGAATAGTTTAAAAATATAAGTTGACATATTTTAAAAAGTCATTTAAAGTTTATTTAATTGAAATATTTATAAAAGGAAAAATTATCATGAAATCAAAAACACATTTCTTAAATGTATCTGAAAATGCTCGTATGACTATGCTTGCGTCGTTAATTGTTGTTGGTGCTATCGCGTCACAATTTAATGGTGAACAGGGATCACTGGCGCACTGGGGGCCAACATTAGATAAAGCGTTTGATTCAGTTATTGGCGCGGATGAACCAAAACCAGCTGAATGTTCAAATAACGTACAAAAACATTGCGCGCATCCATAATATTCTATCACTTGTGTTGGTGCGTGGTTGGATGTTAAAACAATTCTATGACCGTTATACCAATTCATAAACCATCATTGGACGACTCGCCTCTAGATTTGCTTGAGGATTTGCTTGAGGCATCACATTATGATTTTGACCGTGTTTCGCGAACACGTTTGGAATTTGCGTGTTCTGGCAAACAAGGTGATTACAGCATGGTGTTGGAATGGAATGTCGATATGCGTGTTGTTAAATCATCATTGATTATATCGGGCACTCAAAAAACAGATAAAAATCAATTGAATAAGGCGGTTGAAGCGTTGAATGAAACGTCATGGCATGGTTTTTTTATGATTGATGGCGTCGGGAACAGTGTGTTTAAAACGTTAATTAACCTAGAAGATCAAAACCAAGAATTATCAATTTTTACAATCGAGGATATGATTGATAAGGCGGTTCACGAGGCAGACCGCCTGTGTATTACATTGGCATTAGGCAATAAGGATTCGCATATCGATTTATTTAACGATAATGATTATGAATTTGAGAATTTAGAGCTTTTATTTTCCGACACTAAAGGGAACGCTTAAACCAAAAGGTCAACAACCTGACCGCGTTGGTTTGCCTGTTGTGATACTTCTGCACTGCTTGTTCTTTGAGCGATAATATCCTGAGCAATTTGCTGAAAATTTTGATTTTGTTGGGCCTGCGCAACCGGTGCGGATGACTGTTGTGTCTGACGTTTAACGGCTTGTTGGGCGTTTTGTTGAACCGAATTTTGAATGATGTTCGGTTGTATCTGTGGTGCGGATCCGATTGATGATGACATTTATTATATTCCCCAACTATTTCTTTTTATGAGTTTACAGGATAGCGAATTGAAGTAAAGAATTTCTTAACTTTTTTCACTATTTCACGTTAAGGATTTCATAATATATCTATGTTATTATTAATAAGGTGGTGAAAGAATTAAAAAAAAATAAAATCACCTTAACGAATTAGAAAGATTTTTCGTTTTAAATAGGGATACATCAGGGATAGGGAACAAAGTTGTGGCGTATGTAAGTGATAAATACATTAAATATGGGGAAAACAAATCACCGTCGTATGATTCGTTTGATCCGTTGTTGGTGAATTTATATGACAGCTTGAGATGCTATCGCGCTAGTCAGGACAAAGATAGCACGCTCAACACAATGACACAGGCTGTTATCGATATATTAGATGCAAATTTAACTGACACTGAAAAAAACCTCTCAGCAGACATTTTAATAGAGTTAATTAAACAGGCAGAGCGTGATATTCGCGCTAGTCTTGCCGCAAAATTAGCACCGCGCGAAGATATTCATCCGTCATTGTTACACTATTTAGTTTATGACGAAATTGATGTTGCACGACCCGTGCTTATACATTCGCCGTCATTGTCGGATATGGATTTAATCTATGTCATACAGTCAAAGGAGAAAGAGCATTGGCAGTCAATTGCACAAAGAGCCAATATATCAGACACTATTGTTTCAACATTGGTTAGCAAAAGAGAAGATACAACATGCGCGAATCTCTTAAAAAATGACAGCCTTACGCTAGATGATGATGTTTTAGAGAGAATTAAGCCAATTGCATGTGTCTCAGAATTTGTCGCAGAAAATTTTGTGAATTATAAATCATTGCCTCGCTATTTGGCTGTGGATATTTATTGGCATGTTTCTGTTGAAATTAGAAAGAATATTACATCAATGTTCAAGGTTGATAACGTTGAAATTGACAAGGCCTTGGAAGATAATATTCAGGATTTCTCAGATACCTTATTGCAACCCAATAATATTCGTCCATCCAGATTGATGAAGGAAGTTGCAGATTTGTATGCGCTGCAAAATAGAATTACTGATCCCCTTATGGTCCATACCCTACGGCGTCGCCAAGGGCGATTCTTTATTGCCTTATTTTCAAAACGCACACATTTAAGCGTGGATGTGATTTGGAATATGATGCGCCAAATTGGCGGGCAGGGGTTGGCGGTTGCATGTCGTGCAATGAACATATCGAAAGAAAATTTCGTCTCAATCTTTTTATTAAGCCGCACCATGGTGAGGGCAAGTCAGGCCGTGGATGCCAATGAATTAAAAATGGCAATGCGGTATTATGACGGCCTGACCTATAAAATGGCGAATGAAATCCTGAAAGATTCCATTGCTAATTAATAAGGCATCAAGATATCAAATATTTGTTGACCAACGCGTGGTTGCTGAACATCACTGATAAATCCTTTTCCACCATATCCAATGCGTGCCTCGGCAATTTTGTCATGGGGAACGGTGTTGTCGATCATAATATCCTCAGGGCGGATAACACCTGCCACCTCTAAAATACGCTTTTCATAGTTGACGCGCACTTCTTGACGACCCATGATGACCATATTACCGTTTGGTAAAATTTGTGACACAACGGCGGCAATGCGTAATTCCAGCTCGTCTTCACTTTCGGTTGAGCCACTGTTATTATTACTGCTGTTACTCGTAAGGTCTGCTAGGTTTGCAGGGTCGCCACCAGTAGGAAGAAATTTAGAATCTAAATAATTCTCAAATCCAGCAAGGGCGTTAATACCTGTATTTTCACCGGCTGATCTGGATCGTGATGACGTGCTTTCCATTTCTGCTTCATTTTCCATGTCGATTGTGACGGTTAAAATATCACCGATTTTCTTGGCGCGTTGATCCTCAAAGAATGCCTGACGCGTTGATGACCATAGGGAATTCATTTCACGCGTTGCAATTTCAGGTTCAGGCATTGGCATGGTGACTGGTTTGTATCCACGTTGATCCTGAGGGTTTTCAATGGCTGAAAATTCAGGTGTTTCTCCGACACGTGATAGGCGTTCCAGTGATGAACACGCACTTAATGATAAAATCAAAGCCGTTGACACAATCAGGTTTTTCATGGTTTTTATCCTTTTTAAACTTATTACATAGATATATTTGCGAAAACCATGCCAAAAGCAGTGATTATTGATGCAGAAGAGCGAGTAAAGTTGTTTCATAATATTGCTGATAATCAAAATATACCCCAGGCAAAAAGGTATTATTTCTGGTTAAAGTTTATGAATTTAGAAAAGATGGAAGATTATACTACAATTGAAAATCTTTCTATGGTTTTCGAACTTGGCATTAATGATATAAAAGTATTGCAATATGACTATCCACGCCCATCAGCGAGATTAAAATTAGTTTCCTTAAAAAGGAAAAAATATAAGAAATTAAAACTTAATTTTGCCGAGGTAAGCCCAAATCACGTAAAAAAATTTATTAAAGAAAAAAGAATGGAAAATGGATGGACCCGAAGACAATTTGCAACCACGGTTGGTATCGGTACAGAAACCATTAATAAAATTGAAAGAGGTGAACCATCGTACATAAGGCCAAAGACAATACAAAGACTATGTTCGTATTTTAACTGTCTACCTTGTGATGTTATTACTTTAGAATCAAAAAATATAGGGGTTGATACCAGTGATGTTCACCAATTTATCAGAATCAAACGAGCTGAAATGAATATGACGATAACCGATTTTGCTGCTTTTTTGGGAATGAGCCCAAAAGAAATTTCTAAGATTGAGCGAGGTATGCGAACAAAAATGTCTATGCAGACTTTAATGAAAATTCAAAAGATATTTGGAGCCTCATTCAAAGAAATTACAAAATACTCTGAAAAAGGATTAACGATAACACCACTTGATTTAGGTAAGTTTATAAAACAAAAACGGTCTTTAATGGGATGGTCAAAAATCGAATTTGAACGACAAACGGGTATTTGCCGAAGGTCTGTGACAATATATGAATCTGGCCAAGGTAAGCAGGTAAAACCGAGTATGGTTAGCGCGCTATTATCAAGGTTTCAATGTTTTTTAGAGGATATATCTGGTTTTAGTAAAAGTACTAACAAAAACCTAAGCCGTCCCGGGCTCAATTGACTTGCCGAAAACCCTAATTATAAACCGTTGCTTCGCGCAAGCCTGTGACTTTTGCTTCTAGTGTTCTTTTGCTGTCCATATTCATCAGGCGGATGATGTCGCCCTTGACGCCGCTTTCCATTGCCTTGGCAATCGCGGTGATTTGAATGGGGCCATTTTTCAATTGCATGGTCACCAAATCGCCACGGCTAATGATTGTTGGTTTGCTTAACTCAATCATATCAATTGGGGCATCGGCACGTAGAATCTTACGCGGTGTCATACCGATAAGATCTTCGGCGTTTAGGGCCATTGTGTCGGTTATATAATCTTGGCGAACGTCAATGATTTTGACCATGTTACGCGTAATCATATCACCACGACGAATGGGCGTTTTTAACACTGGCACGGCAACGAGTGGTGAGGCGACCCCTGAAAATTGTTTTATCTTGTTATCCGCGGTTTGCAATGTTGCCGAAAATGTCTGACGAGAGGCGTTGTATGATGATGAGAGGACAGTCACAGTTTCATCAACATCATGGGGCAGGATAATTTGTGGAGTAGCACCAACAAAATCCAAATCAATTTTGCCATTTAATCCGTCATTGTTTAGTGATGAAATGATGGCGTCTTCGATCATATCCTCGGTTACGATTGTTGCCAAACGACGAATTTGAATTTGATCGGTGGCGGGTGAATTCCACCCAAGGCTAAAAGCCTTTGAAATACGGTTCAACGTGCGTGCATCCCACGTTAATGTCACATGCGGAAGCGGAGCAGGGGCAAGCACATAATCCGCATCTTTATCCCTCACGCCCTCAAATACATCGCCTAATGTAATGTTATCACTTGTGATAGTGACGTTTTTCTTTGGTTCTGCGGCCAATGTCTCGTTAATGCTGGCGATAAAGGCGGCCATACACACAATCATAATGGCAATGAAAAAGAGGACTTTGGCGGTGTTTCCTGCGTATTTTAATGCTGTTTTCATGGTTTTGAACCCTTTCATGTTTATATCTACAGCTGTATTTGCAAGGGGCATGCCAATATTAAAATAAACATAAAAAATATCCCCATCACCTTGGTGACAGGGATATTAGGGGAGGGATAAAGGGTATTAGGTGTTATCTTAGGTTTGATACTGTTCCCATCATTTCGTCTGATGTCTGGATAACCTTTGAATTCATCTCATACGCACGTTGCGCGGTAATTAGGCGTGTAATTTCCTCAACAACATCCACGTTTGAATTCTCTATAATTCCTTGTTCTAATTTGCCGAATTCGTTCTCATTCGGGTTTCCAGTGGTTGGGGTTGATGATGCCTCGGTCTCCATGAATAAATTATCACCAATCGCCTCTAACCCACCTTCATTGGCAAATATGGCCAGTTGAATTTGCCCTTGATTGGCATAGGCGACCTGCCCAGGTAATTTCACCAGAACCTCACCAGAATTGTTAATGACGGTGTCTTGGGCATCCTCGGGGATATTGATATTGGGCTCTAATAAATATCCTTGTGATGTTACGATGTCACCTTCGTTATTCAGGGCAAAGTTTCCTGCACGAGTGTAGGCGGTTTCACCAGAGGGTAATTGAATTTGGAAAAACCCTTTTCCGCCGATGGCCAAATCCAGTTCATTCGTTGTAACCTCGAATGATCCTTGTTCCATAATACGATAAATTGATCCTGGTTTAACACCTAGACCAATTTGAATACCAGATGGTACAATTGTTCCAATGTCGGATGAGGTAGACCCGGGACGTTTTTGATTTTGATAAATCAAATCCTGAAATTCAGGGCGTTGACGTTTATACCCCGTTGTTGACATGTTCGCGATATTGTTGGATATCACATTCACGTGCAGTTGTTGGGCCAGCATCCCTGTTGCGCCGATATCAAGTGAAAGCATAGTTAGTCTCCTTTTTCTTTCTCTAATCCGTTATTTCTCTGTTAATTTCTGAATCGTGCTACGTTGACGATCATGTTCATTTTGTAAATTTTTCTGCATCGATTGAAATTGACGTGAGATTTCAATTAAATCAGTCATTTCCAAGACGGCCTGCACGTTTGATCCCTCTAACATATTTTGACGCATGTTTGTGTTTTGGGCGGGGTTGGCAATTTCATTGTTTTCCGCAACATAGAAACCATCACCCGTTGATTTTAAATTATTTACATTTGCAAATTCGACCATACCGATTTGCCCTGCGGCACCTTGGTTGGTTACAATTTCACCGTTGGTTGTAATTGTTATATCGCGGGCATCACTAGGTATCGTGATACGCCCTTGGCCATTATCCAAAACATAATTACCAGATGGCGTGACAAGGTTTCCCTCGTTATTCAATGTGAAATTCCCTGCACGGGTATATTTTGTGCCTTGATTGGTTTCTACCATCATAAATGCGGGGCCTTCCAACGCGACATCAAGCGGATTACCCGTCATGGACATCGTACCCGCTGCGGTGTCTTTGTATTGACCGTAATCCATCACCATCGATATGTCTTCGTCAATAGGGTCGGGGTTTACCACGTATTCCTCGAACAATATTTTATCTGCGCGGTATCCAGGTGTATTCACATTGGCAATATTATTGGCCACCATCGACATTTGACGCGATAGCGCAACCTGACGTGATAAACCAACATAAAGTGCATTTTCCATGTGTTTTTGTCCTTTAATAAATTTTCCTGCTAACAACTTTGCAAAGCCCGTGCCAACTTTCACACATTGCATGTTTTGAACGGTTTGGTTACAGTTTTAGAAACAGATAAAACCGATAAAGGATTGGATATGGCCGAAGACGACGTGAACGAAGCCCTAGAAGGTGAAAACGAAGATGGTGAAGAAGGAAAGAAAGGTGGTTTTAATAAAAAACTACTTATTATTCTTTTCCCCATTATCTTGCTTGCGGGTGGGGCAGGGTTATACTTCACGGGTGTCATAGGCGGTTCAGACGAAACACATGTTGAGGGTGAAGAACAAGCAGGTGAAGGCGATGATACCGAAGAGGTTGCGTTGAATGAAAGTGGAGAGCCGCTTAATGCGGGGTTCTATGCGTTGCCTGATCTGATTGTGAATTTATCATCTAATAGTGGATCACGATTTTTAAAGATGCGTGTACAATTGGAATTACAGGATGAAACAAAAATCCCAGAGTTAGAGGCCGTGACCCCCCGTGTGATTGACCAATTCCAAACATATTTGCGTGAAATGCGCGTCGAGGATTTACGGGGATCAGCAGGCATATATAGATTGCGTCAGGAATTGTTATACCGCGTGAATATTGCCGCGCACCCTGTGAAGGTTACTGATGTATTATTTCAGGAAATGTTAATTCAGTAAAAAAATTATTGAACAGCAGGAGACGATGCAGAACAATATGGCGGGCGACGCTCAATAAAGCTTTGATCAGTCGAATTGTCGCGACGAACACAATATGACACTGCACCCGTTCCAACATTGACGCGCCATACGAATTGTCCGCCATCACCAGCCAACATGAATGATGATCCACGGCCTTGTGATGTCGCAGGGGAGAATGATGCCGTGACGATAGCAATCGCAAGAACGATTGAACTGATTAAAATTGTTTTTTGCCAGTTCAATGTTTTCATGATTATGCGCTTTCTTTTGCAGCAGGGGCAGCACCACCACCCATGAAGTTACCAAATTTAGATTCAAATTTGTCCAATTGACCACGTTCAACAACCTGTTGTGTTCCACCTTGCCATGCAGGGTGGTTTAATGGGTCAATGTCCAATGTCATTGTATCACCAGCATTTCCCCATGTGGAAAATGTTGTGTATGTTGATCCATCTGTCATTTTAACAGTGATTTCGTGATAGTCAGGGTGTATTTCTTTTTGCATTTTTCTACCTCTTAAATTCTTATAATCCGTCTTTTAATCACTTTCGCGTGGAATTGCAAGTGTTTTTCCAACAGATTTTAAATCTTTGAACGCTTCGTCCAATCGTGCAATCATCGCTTCTTCGCCTTTGCGTAACCAAACGCGGGGATCGTATTGTTTCTTGGTTGGCGCGCCTGTGTCTGGGTCGATTTGGTGTTTGAAGGCGTTGGGGTTGTCAAATACATGTGCGCCAACACCTTCGGCGAAGGCGAATTGCGTGTCGGTGTCGATATTCATTTTAAACACGCCGTAAGATAACGCTTCCTCAATCGCTGATTTCTCTGACCCTGACCCACCGTGGAACACGAGGTCATAGGGGTTTTTATCAAGCTTGTGTTTCTTTTCTAATAACGCTTGAGAATTTTTCAAAATCTCTGGGCGTAATTTCACGTTGCCTGGTTTGTAAACGCCGTGCACATTCCCAAACGATGCTGCGAGAGAGAAATGCCCGAGTGGGGCAAGCAATTCAAATGCCTTGAGGCAGTCTTCGGGTTGGGTGTAGAGTTTGTCATTGTCGATGTCGTCCGACCCAACGCCGTCTTCTTCACCGCCTGTGACGCCCAATTCGATTTCGATGCTCATTTCAATTTCATTGGCGATTTCGAGCAGTCTTGCACATTCCGATAAATTATAATCAATTGGTTCGGCGGATAAATCAACCATATGCGATGAATAAAGCGGTTTGCCCGTCATTTCATAAAATTGTTGCCCTTGCGCCAATAATTCTTCAACCCATGGGATGAGTTTTTTATCGGCATGATCCGTGTGCAAAATCACGCAAATACCATAATGTTCGGCCAACATATGCACATGTTGGGCGAGGGATATTGCGCCCAAAACCTTGGCGTCAAACGCGTCCTCCAAGCCCTTACCAGCATAAAATTGCGCGCCACCGTTGGATACCTGAATAATCACATCTGATTTATTTTTGGCCGCGGCCTCCATTACAGCATTGGCGGAATTTGTTCCCGTGACATTCACGGCAGGTAGGGCGTATGCACCGTCCTTACACGCCTGAACCAAAGTTAAATAATCGTCGCCATAAACAACGCCGGGGGATAATTTTTCAGTCATTTTTTATCTTTCTATTATTGTGAAACAACACATTCAGATTGTTTTATGCGGACTTGCGAACCTATTTTTTTAAGTAAGTGATTACATCGTGTTTTGAGCGCGATTGGAATTATTTGACCCATCGGCGCATTTAATTGCATGTTTTCTGTTTGTTGAATTTGCATGGTCGCATAATCATCGCGGATTTTAATATCGCTGGATGAAACGGTTGTATTGCATTGTGATGTATTTAAATTTGATTTTTTAACAAAATCGATGGTTTCTTGCATGCCGTGCATGATTTCATCACGCATTAATTTTTTGTCACCACCAATTTCATCCTTAAATGTTGAAAAATAATCATAGGTGAAATGGTCGAGGGCGAAGTCTCTGATTTTTTCTAAATTACATGTTTTATATGTGGCCTCATAATTACGCATGAATGACGCAATATCGGTTTCCGTCATCTGTGCATGAGCGTATGATGGCATAAGAAAAAATATGGCAAACAGATATTTCATTATATGAATTTGCCCATCACCGCCGCGGTATCCAACATACGGTTGGAGAAACCCCATTCGTTATCGTACCATGTCATAATGCGTACCAAATTACCGTCCATGACCTTTGTGCCGTCTAGTGAGAATATAGAGGAGTGCGGGTCGTGGTTAAAATCGGAAGACACCAATGGTTCGTCATAACATCCAAGGATGCCTTTTAACGCGCCTTCACTTGCGGATTTGATGGCATTATTGACTTCCTCAACCGTTGTATCACGTGATGCATTGAATTTTAAATCAACCAATGACACATTTGGTGTTGGCACGCGGATGGCGACGCCGTCTAATTTTCCATTTAATTCTGGCAAAACCTTACCAACCGCCTTGGCCGCACCTGTTGATGTTGGGATTAAATTGACCCCTGCGGCGCGGGCGCGATGCAAGTCTTTGTGCGCCGTGTCGGTCACGCGTTGGTCGCCTGTATAGGCATGGATGGTTGTCATGAACCCTTTTTCAATACCAATTGCGTCATTGAGTGTTTTGGCAACGGGTGCAAGGCAATTTGTGGTGCAGGATGCGTTGGACACAATAATGTGATCGGCGGTTAGTTGGTCGTGGTTTACACCATAAACAACTGTTAAATCCTCGTCAGACCCAGGTGCGGAAATAAGAACACGTTTTGCGCCTGCCTCAATATGTTTCATGCAATCATCACGTTTTGTAAACACGCCAGAACATTCAAATACCATGTCGATGTCTAATGTTCTCCATGGTAAATCTTCTGGGTTGCGTTCAGAATAAACCTGAATATCAGCACCATTGACGCGCATTGTGTCATCGTTCACGGCCTCAACGTCATATCCAAAACGTCCATGAACGGAATCATATTTCATTAAATGCACATTGGTGTTTACGTCCGCCAAATCATTAATAGCAATAACCTGCATGTCCGTGCGACCTGATTCAACAAGTGCGCGGTGAACCAAGCGTCCAATACGTCCGTAGCCGTTAATTGCAATTTTTAATGTCATAATTTTATTTCCTTGTCTTTATGGAATTGTCTGTTTATTAATGAATGCTATCACACCAATTTTAAACGCAGGAGTCAATCGAATGAGTAAAATCGAGCCACAAAATACAGAAGAATCGGCAAGGCATGCGTGGATAAAATCCTTAGAGGCTAATCAACCTGCCAAATATGTGCCGACAGGTGTTCCTGTTCCTGATCCATCCAGTCACCCACAAGAGCCAAAAGATATTGTGCAAGCCATAAAATGAGTGTTGGTTCATAATTAAACGTATTATTTTTCGTTTTTATGTGAGATTTATAGATATAAAAAAACATCCTTAAAAATCCCTATGGTGCTTTATTGGCAACGTGCTAAAATCATTATTCATGTTTTATTTTATCCGCACAATTGCCCTGTATTTAATATTATTCGTTGGTGTGTCCGTCACGATACAAAAGGGGTTTCAGCATTATTATATGCCTGATGAATCCATGCAACAAACGGGTGACCCGACATCGTTAACATTTGGAATGCCCCGACTAAACCTGCAACCACGCGAAACACAAAGCGGATTGATTTTATCGGGTATGGTGGCGCAAAATCGCCGTGATTGGGGAAAGGCGTGGCAGAGTTTTTCCAGATTGAATGAAAAATATGAGGGCAACCCAACAATTGCCCTTCGTGCATTTACTTTGGCATTGGGGAATGGAGCGTTCACTCAGGCCGAAACGATTGCCCAATCATTAAAGAGCGATTATTTTGACCAAGATAGTGAGGAAACATCATTTTCAACCTATGATTTGGTGCGTTTGTTCACGGTCTTGATGGATATTAAATCACAAAATCTTGAGCAGGCTGCCTTAGGTTTAGAGGCCTTGAATGAGGGGGCGCTGGCGGATTTTGCCAAGCCAATTATGAATGCATGGATTAAACCAGAAACATTGGATAAATCGACTGATAAATTAGGCAGTTTGCAAATATATTATAAGGCTGCAGGGGCAGAATATCATCAAAAATATGATATTGCCGACACCTTATTCGCGGCCTTTGAGAAAGACGCGTTCTCACCGGATAATATTATTACGGTTGCTGGATATCATGTTCGTCGAGATAATATTGATGTTGCCATTGAGGTTTTGAAACGTGGGCTTGTTCGGTTCAACAATGACGATGAAATTCGCGATATGATGGAGACGTTACAGAACAACCCTGAATCTTATGCGCCGTTGGAATTTGCGGATTATCATTTAAAGGCCATTGAAAACCCGTTGGGTATGGCGTTTCACAATTTCGCACAGGCTATGGTTCAGGATGGCGCATTGGATAGCGCGTTATTATTTGCACAAATGGCGCTGTACCTTGACCCACAATCACCATCCGCACATGTTACAATCGGCAATATTCTTGATTATCAAGGTCAAGAAGACGACGCACTTGTTGCTTATAAAAAAGTGCGCGTGAATGACCCTCAATATGAAACAGCATTAACCAAAAAGATTGATATTTTGATAGAGCGAGAGCATAACGCTGAGGCTGCAGAATATCTACATCAAGATATTGCCCGTGACCCAAATAATGCCTATAGCCATTATTTATTAGGGAATATTTATAAGGCGGATAATCAATTTGCAAAGGCCATTGAATCTTATGATGTGGCAGAGGCGTTAGGGCGTCATGATGGTGAATTAGACCGCAAATTATGGCCTTTATATTATTCACGTGCAATTGCCTTTGATTTGAATGATGAATGGGACAAGGCCGAGGCTGATTTAATAGTTGCCATGGATAAATTTCCAAACAGCCCAATTATTTTAAATTATCTTGGGTATGCTTACGCCGATCGTGGCATTAAATTAGAAGAAGCAAAGGAAATGATTTCTAAGGCCGTGATGGCGGCGCCTAATGATGCCTATATTATCGATTCAATGGGGTGGATTTTATATCGCATGGGATTTTACGACCAATCCGTCAATTATTTGGAACGTGCCGTGCGTATGCGTCCCTATCACATGGTGATTAACGATCATTTGGGTGATGCGTATTGGAAGGTTGGCCGTAAAATTGAGGCGCACTACATGTGGCAACGTGCGATTGATTATTTTGACGAGGATGACGAAGAGCAAAGCCGTATGATTGATGAAACGAGGCGTAAGGTTAAGGAAGGTCTCTAAAATATTTCAGCTTTAACAATCCAAACCCCGCGATAAAACCACCAAGGTGAGCCGCCCATGCAATTTGGCCACCGCCTGTGAAGCCACTTATAAGACCAAACACTAATGAAATTCCAATCCATAACGCGGCGAATGGCCAGATTCCGTACTTACCCGTTGGAAGGCGGCCTTGGGATTGAAGGAGGATGAGGATAGCGGCGAATAAACCGCTTTCTGCGCCTGACGCACCAATCACAGGATTAGTGGAGTAGGGATGAATGATTGTTTCAATAGCCACCGCCGCAATGCCACAGAGGATAAAGAATATCAAAAATTTCTTGGCGCCCATCCATTGTTCGACCCCTGCACCAAACGCCATGAGCATCGCACCATTCATCGCGATATGCATCCACGTGCCGTGTAAAAAAATATAGGTGATGGGGCTGATGAGAGCATAGATATCAAACCCATAGGCGTTATTGCCTGTCCAAATCGATGGAATGAAACCGAAATTTAGGAAGACGTATGCTTTGTCCGCGTCATTCACGAATAATAATGCAATGTGAATGCCGATCATCGCCAATAATAAATATTTTGTCACGAGGGGTAGGTTAATCATCGGGGGTTGAGATGGTTTTTGCTCTGGTTCTTTTTTCGGTTTTTTGAAATCGGCGATGTTGCTCATAATTTTATTTTTACCACTAATAGACACGAATAAACACAAATATAATATCTTCACCGCAGAGATCACAAAGTACACAGGGTATGCACAGAGAGGTATAATCTTCCTCTGTGTTTTCTCTGTGTACCCCTTGTGCTCTGTGGTGGAAATCTATTCGTGTGAATTTGTGTCTATTAGTGGTAAAATAATTCATGGTTCAATTTGTTTCTGTTGAAAATATGGTCGCGTTGGTGCGTGAGGTTGGTATTGAAAACATCATCCTCAAGGTGGCTGATACAATCGAAGACGACTTCAAACGATGGGACGAATTTGATAAACAACCGCGTATTCCTGCGCATTCTGAAAATGGTGTCATTGAATTGATGCCGACATTTGATTCCCAAACCTATGGGTTTAAGTATGTGAACGGACATCCGCTAAACCGTGATTTGGGCAAACAAACCGTGACGGGGTTTGGTGTTTTGGCCGATATGGAAACGGGATATCCTCAATTTTTATGTGAGATGACGATTTTAACCGCAATTCGCACCGCGGCGATGAGCGCGCTTGCGGCGAAATATTTGGCGCGTGGCGATTCCAAAGTCATGGCGATGATAGGCACAGGATGTCAGGCGGAATTTCAGGCGCATGCGTTCAAGGCAATGTTGGGCATTACGGACTTGCGAATTTTTGACATTGCCCCAGAGGCGATGGATAAGTTTGAGGCCAATATGGCAGGTAAAGGATTCACGATTACGCGGTGTGAAAACACACAAGATGCCGTTAAACGTGCCGGCATCATCACGACATGTACCGCGGATGCAGGGCACGCGACAATCCTATCCGAAAATATGGTGGGTCAGGGAATGCATATTAATGCCATCGGCGGTGATTGCCCAGGTAAAACCGAATTGGATAAGGCGATTTTGTTGAAATCCGATATCTTTGTCGAATACCCCGAACAAACATGGATTGAGGGCGAAATCCAACAATTGGATAAAACGCACCCCATCACCGAATTGCATGACGTATTTAAAGGCAAAGAACAAGGGCGTAAGAGTGATAGTCAAATTACAGTGTTTGATTCGGTTGGGTTTGCCATTGAGGATTTCTCGGCATTACGAACAATCATGGACATGACGAGGGATACGGATTTAGCGGAGGATATTGATTTATTGGCTCTGCCCGATAATCCCAAGGATTTATTTGGGATGATTTAATTTTTTTGTTGACATAGCAAAAGGCCTTCTTTACGTGTTTAGTTTGAAAATTAGAAGGAGATTAAAATGAAAAAAGAAAAAGATTTTAACTATAAGGCATACAAATACGTTAACGGCGCTATTGGTTATGGTTTGAAAGCATCACCACTGGTAACATCTGTTGGTTATGTTTTGACGAGTGCTCCAGAAATGGTAGGTGCATTTTATGCTGCAGCGTTATTCGCTTATCCGATGGCTTGCTTAGTAAAATCAATTAGAAAATTCGATCTTGATAAATACGAAGATGTTTTTGGTTCTCAAAAACCATCATTAGGTCGTGTTTTCCTAAAAGAGGCGTTAGGTGAAAAGATTGGTGAATTTGTTGCAAACACAAAAATCATCCAAAGAAAACCTTCAGTATCATAAATATTATCGTCATTGCGAGGGAGTTTAGCGACCGCGGTAATCCAAGATAGTTTTTTATTTGGGGCTCTTGGATTGCTTCGCTGTCGCTCTCAATGACGGAAGAGAAAAACTTGGCGCGACTTCGCGTATCTTTGCGTTTCAATCATTTTTTAACCGCAGAGTGACGCAGAGTTTAAGAAGAGTTTTTGTGTGTTTCAATTTAACTCCTCTCAAACCCCTCTAACTCTGCGTTTAAAATTGATATGGATTACGGCCTTCGCCGCAATGACGGAGAGAGGTTATTTCCCCAAAACCCCATATGCCACGGATGTTACGTATGTATTAATGCGGCGCAAATCACGAATCACATCCATGTGCATTCCCGATGTGGCCATGGTGGCGGGAAGACCTGCGCGGAGGCGTTTCATGTGATTTTCGGCGCTGGCGCTTTCGGCAGCCTTTAATCCTTTTTTATAATCCAATAATTGTTTTGCCAATATAGGGTCACTGGATAGGAAAATGCTTTGTGCCAATTTCAAATTTTTGGTGACCTTGTCATGAATGGATTTGATTTCCTCTAATCCATCATCTGAAAATGACCCTTGCGCCTTTGTTTTTTTCTTGGCGATATCCATTAAACTGTTGTCAATGACATCGCCGCAATGTTCTAAATTGGTGGCGAAATTCATGATGTTTAATGCTTGATTCGATTCTTTATCATTTAATTCTTCGCGGGTCAGGTGGATAATATAATCTTTTGTCGCGGAAAAAATCAGATCCAAATGATTATCCAAATCGCGAATATCCTTAATTGTCTTTTGGTTGTTATTTGCAAGGGCTTCATATGATTTTTCAAGCATTACCTCTAATATTTCTGACATGTGCAATGTTTCGCGCGTCGCGCACGATAATGCGGAGGAAGGGGATGATAATGCCTTTTTATCCAGATATTTTGGATTGAGGCTGTTATTGTCGTCGTTTTCCTTTACGGGGCTGATTTTCATGCAGAGTTTTGCCAGTGGTCCAATAAGGGGAAGAAAAATGATTCCTAAAATCACATTATAGGCAATATGCGTGGCGATAACCGATTGAACAATATCGAACTCTAATTGTTTAAAAAATTCAATTTCCATTGGGATAATGATGAGGGCAATAATACCAACAAACACCCGCATAATAATATTCGCCAATGGTATTTGCACCGCCTTTGGCGTGTCCTTCATCACGGCAACCATGGGAATAAGCGCGATTCCAAAATTCACGCCAATAATAAATGTCATGGCAAGGGGTAGGGAGAGCACGCCCGTGCTGGCCAATGCCGCGAATAACAACACGGCGGATAACCCCGAATGCATCAGATATGTCAGAAGGGTTGCGATAAGAAGCGCAAGCAATGGCTCTGCCTCAAGTGGTTGCAACATTAAAGGTAAAACATGAGAATCGGCTAATGGCGCGGTGGCCTCTTTAATAATGGCCAATCCCGTTAAAACGAATCCCAACCCCATAATAATACGTGCCAAAAATCGTTTGTTTGACCCGTTATCATACATTAAATGAAATATAATCCCGAACGACAATAGGAATGGCGCAAGCCAGCTTAAATCCAACGATAATATTTGTGCCAAAATCGATGAGCCAACATCCGCGCCAATGACAATCGCCAATCCCATCGGCAGTGTCATCAACCCTCGACCAAAGAATGAAGACGTCATGATAATGGTCGCCACAGACGATTGCATCACCATAGTCACAAGTGCCCCAGAGAAAAATGCAGTAAATCTATTGCGCGTGCTGGACGCTATCGTCGATTGCACCTGCGCCCCAAACCCCCGCAACACTGCACGTTTAATAGTGCGCAATCCCCATAGCAGGAGGCAAACGCCGGATAGGATCGTGAGGAGGGTAACGGATATGGACATACCTGTATAAGATATGTGATTTTAGAGAATCGGTATAGAGGGGATTTTTGTTGACATAGCAAGGAATAGAGAGTAATTTGTTTATATGAAAAAATTTACCAACCACTATACAAGATAATGATGGGCAGCTTTGTGCCGACTTTGCAAAGCGCTTAACAAAAGCATATGATCAATTTCACCGTTTCTATGGTTTGCGCTGGGGGCTACATGAACCGTTATTTTTTGGGTATATTTTTGCACCTATTGCGTATCCCGTTAGAATGATAGGCGGTAATTTTCACCCGAGAATGTCGAGATTCAAAAATAAGGTGACACATGAAAAAAAATTTAAAGATAACATGGTCCCTTATTATGATTTTAAATCAAAAATCTATGTTTCTGACTTTGTAGAATTTATACCCGATGAATACAAAGATAAATTTATCGAGCATTGGAATGCAACAAATACAAAAACAACTGATATTGGAAAACAAATAACTAAACCAATACCTAGTTATGTTTTTTATATTAGTGATTTACGAGGAGAAGTATCTTCTGAACTTACCACCTTTTGTGCAAAATCATATGCTGCAGAGGTGCAGGAAAAAATTTCAAAAGGGCTTGCTTCATATCATAAAAATGAACATTTGACTGACCACATGTTACAAATTTGTTCCATTTTAATTGAAAATCCTGATATTGATTTAATCGAACTGGCGAAGACTTTTAAACCAGAAAAGGAGGTGTCAAAAAAAGTAAAACACCCCCTTAATGCATCGCCTCTGACACTGGATGATATTACAAAACAAGTTGAAGATTTGAAGTCTGATATAACAGGTAAGCCATCAAATACGCTTATATCATCTTTTGGTGTAGACATAGGTCATCAGTTACGTTCTTCAAATAAAGCAGTTACAGATTGGCAAATGCAAAATCGTTTTGGGTTGCCAATTAGTTTTCAGCTACATAAACGCTTACATTCCATTGTATCTTCTTTTTTAGATGATGCTATTCCTGCTGAACAAAGGCTGTCACAATTACAAAAAGCATCAAAAACAATTGGTAAAATGATGGAACAATTGCCAGTTGATCAGAAAACAATTCGTCAAGATTTACAAGATAGCGAAGATGCACAGGAAATATTGCGTGTAAATGCTGTTATCGCTGGCCAATTGTGCGATGCGTTTAACGACGTTGCACCAGATTTGAAAAAACATATACACAAGGTTGGAAGCGAAGATAAGAAAACATTTAATGATTCTTTTATTGATACAAAAAGTCAAGAAATGCGTTTATTAAAGTATACTTATGCAACAAAAGAAGTTGGATATGAAACCATTGATATGCCTGCATTGATGTCAATGTCAATGAACCTAAACAGTATGGGCATTACACTTGATTTAATCATTGATAATATTGAAACCGCCATGCGTGAAATATCTGCCAATAATATGCAGGCCGCAAACAAAGCTATTCGTAAGATGAATGAACGTGTGTCAAAATTGAATGAAGTTGTTGAGGAGGCTGAACAAACAATAGGCCTTATTACTGATGGAACATCAAAGCAATTGCAAATTACACACCAGCCTCTTGGCGAAAATGGCGATGCAAAAATTTCGGTTATTCGTGTGTCTAGCAAACCCTCTTAACAATATCCAACAACTTTTTTGATAAAAAATGAAAATAGGGGTTTACATGGGTGTCGTAATCATATTATAACCCCTCTCACGACAGACAGCGCGGACAAGTTTGAAGCGCTGTTTTATTTTGAGAATTTGGCAAATAACTTGCTTTTGAAAAAAGTACAAATAATTTAACAAAAACTTAAAATAAAGGTTGACGAATTTGGGATGTGTGAATATAGTGCGTCTCGACTTCCGAAATTATTGGTCGTTTTAACATGTTGGTTTTTTGGTTAAACATCAGGCCACGTGTCGTTTCTTGGACATCGTGATATTGAAATAGAAGAGATATGCAGGCAGCAGTTTTCTAAGAAGATGTTTTGTTATAGGTTTCGGCCTTACATGAGGCACCTTTTACAGACAACGAAAACTGTGACTTGTGTATCTTTGTACGCAAAAA
>CAYGLI010000011.1:0-34485 GCA_964350795.1 uncultured Micavibrio sp. | reverse complement strand
CGGTAAATGTGGTTGTGACCGATGGATTTACAGGAAATATTGCCCTTAAAACCGCCGAAGGGGTGGGGCATTTTTTTAAGGATATCATTACACAAGAATTCAAACGATCAATTTTTTCCAAAATAGGATATTTGTTTAATGTATGTGTGTTTAAACGCATTAAAAATCGGATGGACCCGCGTGAATATAATGGGGCATTGTTTCTTGGGCTAAAGGGAATTTGTGTGAAATCACATGGTGGCGCGGATGCGCATGCGTTTTCTCGTGCCATTTTGGTTGCGGCCAACATGGTCGAAAAAGGGTTCAATAATACGGTTGTCCGTGAAATAGAAGAATTCGCCGAGGCGGAGGCATCATTGGGCATTACCGCCGAGGGAATGGCCTAGGAAGTAAAAGTAAATTTTTTGGCTTCGAAGTCTTTTTTTACATGATCTGCAAACATAAAAATATCTCCAACTGTTACATAGATATCAGAAAATAAAGATTGTGTTGAAAACAATGCGGCTTGTTTTAAATTTTTAAAACCATCGGATTTTTCAGGGCCATTATCAAGAGGCCATATTGCACCAGAAAAAACGACAGGACATTTTAATTTTATATCATGCTTTTGAACTTCTTGTTTTAGCCATTTCGCTGTTTCAACCATTCTATCGGTTCCAGTGGTTACAATTACACGATCTGAGTGACCACCATCACTTATAATGGCTTCGAGTAAAGCATTACGGTCGTTATCATTATAATGCTTGCTGTCTTTATCACATATTTTAATGTGCTTAACATCTATATTTCTCTCAGCACTTGAAAAACTTTTAACGACTTCATAACTAGCATTAGAGCCTTGGGGGGTAGCATCTACTGGATAAAGATTTTCATCTTCTGGGTATGCCTCTGCGTCAATCGTTCCACCCATTGTTAAAAGTAATATTTTCATTATATAAATATACCTTATGTATATAATAAATGCAAGTAAGTATTTCGTTGCACTTTTCAAAGGAATAAGTACATTACCCGAATGACTAAAAACTCGCGCATATTGGGTACGGGGGCTTATTTACCTATGAATAAGGTTTCGAATGATGACCTGACAAAAATCGTTGATACAAATGACGAATGGATTTTCACGCGCAGTGGTATTCGCAACCGTCATTTTGCCGCCGATGGTGAAACAACATCAGATATGGCGTTGCATGCGTCGTTAAAAGCATTAGACGCCGCAGATGTTAAACCATCTGAATTGGGTGGAATTATTGTCGCGACAACGACGCCTGATTTGACCTTTCCATCCACGGCCGCCATTTTACAGGCGAAATTAGGGATTGAAACAACATGCATGGCGTTTGATGTTCAGGCGGTATGTAGCGGTTTTGTCTATGCGCTTGCCACCGCCAATGGATTTTTTAAAACGGGCATGGATAAACCCATTTTGGTTGTCGGTGCGGAAAAAATGTCATCCATTTTAAATTGGGATGACCGTACAACATGCGTGTTGTTTGGCGATGGCGCAGGGGCGGTTGTTCTCGGTGCAACGGACGATAACACAGACGGAATTTTATCAACGCATTTACACGCCGACGGACGGCATTGTGATTTGTTAAAGGTCGATGGCGGGGTGTCAACATCTGGCGAAGTTGGAAAATTAACCATGGAAGGCAAAGAAGTGTTTAAATTCGCCGTTGATGCCATGGCGGGCGCGGTTCGTGAGGCGATGGAGCAAAATAATTTGGGCGCGTCTGATATCGATTGGCTTGTCCCACACCAAGCCAACATCCGCATTATCGAGGCCACGGCCAAAAAATTGGATATGCCCATGGATAAGGTTGTGACAACATTGGAAAACCAAGGAAACACATCTGCCGCATCCATCCCATTGGCGTTGGATCATGCGGTCAGGGCAGGGGACATCAAACGTGGTCAAACATTATTGTTAGAGGCCATGGGCGGCGGTTTCACATGGGGCGCAGCGTTGATTAAATATTAGGCGGCGACTAAGGGGCGTATTAATCGGTTATTATGCATGGCAATATTTTTTAATTCCTGCGATGAGTGCGATAGAGCTTTATGAAATGTTTCCCCATGTTGTTTTAAGAAAATATCTGAAATTTGAAATCCACGATCAAATCTTCGGCGGATAGCCACAGTTGAATTATTCATTTTATCTTTTGGTGTTTTTATTTCACCGTCATTACGAAATAGAACATGGCTAGGTGTTGTCATTAAACCATTTTCAAAATCTTTTATTTGTTTCATCAGTGGCCATAGTCCTTGAGTCAAAATAAGGCCATCTGTTTCGTTTAAATCGTCTTTATTAAGGCTACGTGGATCGGTAGTTTGATATTCAGAATATGGCGGATTTGGTGATAGGCATAAAGTGGCATCA
Source organism: uncultured Micavibrio sp. (assembly GCA_964350795.1). GTDB lineage: Bacteria > Pseudomonadota > Alphaproteobacteria > Micavibrionales > UBA1664 > UBA1664. The sequence goes on along the minus strand of CAYGLI010000011.1, from coordinate 32,108 downwards.
GCCTCACCACCAGACCACTCAAATGGCTCTGTTGCGGCATTTGATCCTCCTGGGCAAGCACCATCAGCGTAATGTTCTCCCTCAATCAATTGTGGTGTAAAGAATTTAGGCAGCGCAGCACTGGCGACCAACACCTGCTTTGTGATTTCATGGGGATGGAATATCCGTCCTTTATTATTGAATACATTCACTGCCTCGCCATAAAGAGATACATTTTTTGTTTCCTGAAGAGCGTTTGGATTAGAAATAATTTTATCGACCATTTGGCTAAACAAAGCACTATTTAAACGATTACGATTATTTCTTGCTGTTGAAATCGACGATATGGCCATACCCGTTATAAAGCCAAAAGGTGATGATTTGTGGAAATCATGCATTGCCTGAATAGATGTATCAAATGTATCCGTCATATCCACCGACATCTGCATCGCGGCGGCGGAAAAGGCGTCGGTTGCAATACGATTAACCCATTTGTTTCTTAATTTTTGCGCATTTTTTTGTCTGGATTCAGGGGTGTAGCCATTCTCGTTAAATATCTGCGTTGTCGTAGCACCATTGATCAAACCTGCAGATACTCCAGAAATCGCATTAATTTCGATTGTTTCATCCAACATAACACGGGCAAGCATACCCGCTTGTTCTGCGCCTAACGCACCTCCACCTGGAAGTTTTAGGTTAACACGACGGATTTTATTTTTATTGTGATAAGCCAAATATTGTTTCTCCCTATGAAAATGGTAGGGAGAAAGCGGGCACACTGCAATCACATCATGTGTTGCGGTGCGATAGGGCTATTATTATAAGGCTTGTATGACGTGCCACACATCGTAAGGGCCACCCGCGGCGCGGGCGCGACACCCCGTTGTTTGTGCGTCAAAAACATTGGCGACGTTACCCATGATATCGGCATTGGCGACAGTGCCCGCGGCATCAATAATATCGTCATAAGGATTCGCATATCCTATTAATTTATTCACATTGATGCAGATTTCTGGTTTGACGTCCAATAACAAAACCATATAGTCGCTTGCGGTTGTCCCTAAACCATCAACGCCGTACCCACCCGTTGGTGCGCTTGTGGCGGGATAAAAAGTAAATACACCACTGCCTGTACCAGATTGATATTTGGCAAGGTCATTCGGGTATGAAATGCCGGCACCTTGAGGGTGAAAAATATCGCAATCAAATGGTGTTGTGGCGGGGTTGGTAAAATCAATATCGCCTATGGAACATCCCTGTTGATTCCACAAATAATCATGGCCCGTTTTAATATCCTGCATGGAACGAATAAGACGCCCAGCGGATACGCGTGCTTGTTCATCCGTTATTGTGCTCCCTCCACCCCTAAAAGAGTTGGAGACGGTATAGGACAGCGCGGCGAACAATGCCACCCCAAGCAAGATAAAGAATAAGACATTTCCGTGGGCGTTTTGTGTTTTCATTCTCCAAGTATGAATGAAATTTTTTATTCCTGCAATCCTGTTGCTAATTATTGAAATGGTCGTTTTATGCTCCAATTTTCATGCTTATATTTTCCAATAATACAGAATAAAATACTTGTAAGAACGGAAAGACATAATGGTATAGATAAGAGCGCGACACCATATGCTAACCAAAATAAATAATGAATAAGTAGATAGTTTGTATAAAATTTTCTTTCTTCTACAACCATACCATAGCTAGCAATTCCTGTCGCAATAAGTGGCAGCAAAGAAAATATATTTGTATAATAATAAAGTCCCAAAATCCAAATAACTATAACTGATAATAATATCATGATTTTGATATGTTTTTCTGGCAGGTATAATCTTAGGATAGTTCTGATTATTGAAACGGCACTTACGATTAATCCAGATATACCGTTGATTAGGTAGTAATGTACGATCCACAATAAGGCCTTTGGTATATCAGCAATATAAATATGACGAACTGATTTTAATTGTAATCTCCATAAACCAATAAGAAACGCAAAAAATCCAAATATGTTTGCGATACTTAATAAATCTATCACCATGTGAAATATTTATCCTGCAATCTTGTTCTCGGCGACAGCACCATGGCAATGTTTGTATTTTTTACCAGACCCACAAGGGCAGGCGGCGTTGCGGGATAATGTTCCCCAGGTGGCAGGGTCATTTTCATCAAATTGATTGCGAATGGGTTGTACCTTTGGCATTTCACGTGCATCGGCGGCGGTTGGTTGAAAGGACGGTTTTTCAGCCTCAACCTGTGTCATGTCGGCGCGTGGAATAAGGTTTAATGACCCTTTTTCAGGATTAATATCAACCAATGCCAATGTCATTGTTGTTGTTTCGCGCATACGATCCAACATATCTTGGAAATAGGCAAAGGCCTCGGCCTTGTATTCATTTAAGGGGTCACGTTGAGCAAAGGCACGGAGGGAAATTCCCTGACGTAAATGGTCAAGGTTTAATAAATGATCTTTCCATTGTGTGTCCAATTGCTGTAACAAAATTGCCTTTTCAACACGTCGCATAATGGGGGCGGTCACGTTGGTTGCCTTTGATGCCATGTGCCTGTCGGCCATATCACGCAGGCGGGATTCAATATCTTCCTCGCCAATTCCTTCTTCGTTCGCCCAATCCTTGATAGGGGCATCGATATTCAAAATACGTGATGCTTCTGACTCCATAACATCTGTATCCCATTGGTCGGGCAATGACCCTGGGGGCATGTTGCGCTCAACCAAATCGGCAATAACATCGGCGCGCATTTCCGCAACCAAATCGGAAATATCGTCCGATTCCATAATATCACGGCGTTGTTCGTAAATGACCTTCCGTTGGTCATTCATCACATTATCAAATTTTAGCAGGTTTTTACGAACCTCATAATTTTGTTGTTCAACCTTGACCTGAGCGCGCTCTAATGTTTTTGAAATTAATGGGTGCGTTAATGATTCACCTTCCTTAAGCCCAATTTTACGATGGGCGAGGAGGGGGGCAAGTTTTTCCGCGCCAAACACGCGCATTAATTCATCATCAAGCGAGAGGAAGAAAATTGTTTCCCCTGGGTCACCCTGACGACCAGACCGCCCACGCAATTGATTATCAATACGGCGTGATTCATGACGCTCCGTCCCAATAACGCAAAGACCACCGGCATCGCGAACGGCCTCGCGCGCTTCCGCTATTTCAGCCTTAATTTTTTCCATGGCCTTGGCTTTTTTAGCATCATCCCATTTGGAGTCGATTTCATTTTCCACACGCATATCGAAATTACCACCCAATTGAATATCTGTTCCACGACCCGCCATATTTGTGGCGATTGTCACGGTACCAAGTGTTCCAGCGGAGGCAATAATTTGCGCCTCTTGTTCATGGTGGCGCGCATTCAAAACATTATGCTTTATCTTGTTCTTTTTAAGTGCATTGGAGAGGAGTTCTGATTTTTCAATTGAAGTTGTCCCAACCAATACAGGTTGTTTTTTCTCAACGGCATGTTGAATGGTAAGCAATATTGCCTGAAATTTATCATCAAAATTTTTGTAAATTTGATCATCATGATCAATACGTTTCACATCAATATTTGTCGGGATATCAATCACCTTAAGATTATAAATATCTTCGAATTCGGTGGCCTCGGTCATGGCCGTTCCTGTCATTCCCGCCAATTTGGGATACAGGCGGAAATAATTTTGGAATGTGATGGATGCTAATGTTTGATTTTCATTTTGAATTTCAACTTTTTCTTTGGCTTCTAGGGCTTGGTGTAGACCTTCGGAATAGCGGCGACCCTCCATCATACGCCCCGTGAATTCATCAATAATCACAACGGCATTATCCTTGACGATATAATCCGTATCACGGGAAAATAATTTATGCGCTTTTAAGGCTTGGTTTACATGGTGAACAAGTGTGATGTTTTGTGCGTCATACAGGCTGCCTTCATCAAGCGTTCCAATCTCTTTTAATAATTCTTCTGCTTTTTCAACGCCAGCATCAGTCAAAGTAACAGTTTTTGTTTTTGCATCTATTTCAAAATGATCTTTGATTAATTTTGGAATGATTTTATCGATTTGGATATATAGATCGGACGATGTTTCCGCAGGGCCAGAGATAATGAGTGGTGTTCGCGCCTCATCAATTAAAATCGAATCCACCTCATCGACAATCGCGAAATTAAATTCGCGTTGAACCATTTCTTCTAAACGGAATTTCATGTTATCGCGCAAATAATCAAACCCAAACTCGTTGTTTGTTCCGTATGTGACGTCACAGGCATAGGCAACCTTACGCTCGGCGTCATTCATGCCTCCTGTGATACATCCAACGCTTAACCCTAAATACCGATATACCTGTCCCATCCATTCGGAATCACGCTGTGCCAAATAATCATTTACGGTTACAACATGAACGCCCTTACGGTCGATGGCATTAAGGTAAACCGCCAATGTCGCAACAAGGGTTTTCCCTTCACCCGTACGCATTTCGGCAATCATACCGTTATGCAATGTGACACCACCAATTAATTGAACATCATAATGGCGTTGGCCTAGGGTTCGTTTTGCGGCCTCGCGGACAACGGCAAATGCCTCTGGCAAAATATCGTCCAGTGTTTCACCTTTTTCCAAACGATCGCGAAACACACCTGTTTGATTTTGCAAATCATCATCCGACATATCCACGAATTGCGATTCAATGTCGTTAATTGCAGGAATAGGTTTCGATAATTTCTTTAACGCGCGGTCGTTTGATGTACCAAAAATTTTCTTTGCCAGTGAGAGTACCATTTTTTGCCTTAATTATTTCTTATTTCTATGTTGTGTATAAATACATGCGTTTGCCACGTCAATGTTGATTCATATCTTTTCCATGGCATAATGCATCATCAAATTAACCAGAAGATTAAGGTGAAAACATGTCTGAAAAGAATTCCTCTCAAAATATGGTGACTGCGGTTGCTATTATCGTGGCTTTGGCCGCCATCGCGTATGCGTTTATGGTCAAAATGGACAACAAAACAATCGAGGTTTCCTCCGCTACTGAAAAAACATTCGAAGTGACCGAACAAAACCCAGTTGTGATGAGCATTAATGGTCATGATGTAACCCGTGTTGAGGTCATGAATAATTTCATGAAATCAGGGTCTCAATTGCCACAGGGCGCAAACCTAAACCAAATTTTCCCATTGTTACAGGAACAATATTTAGTTGGTGAGTTGATTAAAAATGCCGCAAATGATCGTGGCATTGATGAAAATCATTCTGTTGTTCAGGAACGTTTGATGGATGTCAAAGATCAAGCCATCCGCGCCGCGTATCTAAAAGATGTTGGTGAGGAAATGGTCACTGATGAAGATATTAAAAATGCTTATGAAGACGTCATTGGCAGCCAACCAACAGCGATGGAGCGCAAGGCACGTCATATTTTGTTAGAAGATGAAGCAAAAGCAAATGCATTAATCATTAAATTAAATCAAGGGGCTGATTTTGTGAAATTGGCTGAGGAAAACTCAACAGGACCAAGCGCACCGCGTGGGGGTGATTTGGGATATTTTACAAAGGATGAAATGGTTCCAGAATTCGCCATTGCTGCCTTTGACCTAGAGTTAGGCAAATTTACACAAAAACCTGTGAAGACTCAATTTGGATATCACATTATTTTAGCCGAAGAAGAACGCGAACGTGAAAAACCCGCCTTTGAGGACGTGAAGGACCAATTAGCCAACCAATTACGTCAGGCCGCCACAGCCGAAAAAATCCAGGAATTGCGTCAAAATTCTGAGGTTGTGGTCTATGACTTTGAAGGCAATGAAATGAAAGCTGAAGAAGAAGTGCAGAACTCAAATGATGCAACAGCCGAGCAAGAAGAAACAGCGGCAGAGCAACCTACAGAAGAAACACCAACAAATGATGTTGTTGAGGAAGAACCAGTCACTGAATAATGGTTGAGGGCTCAATTATAAAATCTTGTACAGGCGGCGATATCACGGATGATTTGCCGCCTTTGCCTTATCTAAAAACGATATTGGTGTCGGCGGTTTTGTTGATTGATGCGGATAATCGTATTTTATTGGCGCAACGCCCCGAAGGGAAATCCATGGCGGGGTTGTGGGGATTTCCGGGTGGTAAGGTTGAGGCAGGAGAAACACCAGAATATACGCTCATTCGTGAATTAAACGAGGAGTTGGGCATTATGACGGGTGTCGATTGCCTGCAACCTGTAACTTTTGCCTCACATTCTTATGATGATTTTCATCTGTTGATGCCCGTTTTTACCTGTCGGACATGGAAAAACATTCCGCAGGGACGCGAAGGACAAAATCTAAAATGGGTGCATAAAGGCGATTTGAAAAACTATCCCATGCCCCCCGCCGATATTCCACTTATTCCCCTTATTCATCAATTGTTGTAATATATACACGATGAAAGCCGATTTAAAAAAAATCAAAGAATTTTATGATACCGACATGGGACAATACGCCCATGGCGTTATATCAAAATTAATGGCGAAATATATTAAGGATAAAAAAACGTCATGCGTCACATCGCAGGGTGGGTATCTGTATGAAGATTTTTTGCGTGAACATTTTGAAATGTTGTCATCGCATACCCCAAAAAACCAACCAGATGATATTTACTCTCTGTGTTGGCCTGAAACCACCCAATCGGTTAATCATGTTGTGATGATTCATGATATCGAATTTTCAAAAAATCCTGAAAATCATATTGCCGAGGCTTGGCGAGTGTTAAAGGGTGATGGACGATTTCTGGTTATATTTCCAAATCGTGCGGGGCGTTGGGCGCAAAATGACAATACGCCCTTTGGTGTTGGAACACCCAGCACCATTCGTCAAATGAAAAAAATGATAGAGGATAAACGATTTATCGTTGAAACGATTGAGGGCGCACTCTATTATCCACCACGCGAACCAAAGTTGAAATTTATCAGAAATATATTTGAAATGTCGCTTGGGTTTATGGGGTGTTATCCATCTGGAATTATATTGATGGAGGCGAAAAAACAAGAACCATCCATGATTAAAAATTCAGTGGTGGTGCGCGCAAGCGAAACGGTTAGGGGTGCATTAACACCAAATCCTGCGCCGTCGTCATCGACATCGGCAAAAACGAAATAGGTTGTTACAGCAACTTAATACTTTCACTTTCAATCATATCAACCATTTTTTTCTGGGCTTCTTCTGGTGGTAAGCCTGGAACAATGGGGGGCATGATTTTAAATGTAACTGTCCCTGGTTTAATAACAAACTTATGACGTCGCCAAAACTTTCCACTGTTCATCGCAACGGGTAAAATTGGAATATCAAAATGTTCATACAGGCGCATGACACCTTGTTTATAGGGACGTGTTTTAACCGTATCATTAATGGAAACGCGCGTTCCCTGCGGATAAATTAGGATAGGGATGCCTTCCTTAATAACTGGTTCAGCGTTTTTGAGTATTGATTGAACGGCAATTTTTCCACGTCCTCGGTCAACCTTTATCATGCCAACCTTAAGGGCATACCAACCCCACATTGGAATCCACGCCAATTGTTTTTTGAGCATGATGCGCGTATCGCCAAAAATATGAAACATCTTTAGCGTTTCATAGGCCGATTGATGTTTCATGGCGATAATATAAGACCCAGATTTTGGGATATTTTCGGCACCAATCACTTCGAATTTTAATCCCAAGACAATATATTCCAACCATCCAATAGGGCGGAAATAACAATGATATAAAATTTTAAACGCCCAATCGCGTGGTAATAAAAGACACCATAATAACCCCACACATAAAACAAGATTCATGGTGTAAAATAGGATTTGAAATATGAGGGAACGTATGAAAATCATGCGGTTAAGGGTGTTTATTGTCTTTCAAGGCGAATGAGGTTACCACCAAATTTGATGTATTCGCGTGCGGCATAATGCCAAAATTCCTGTGACATCACAAGGTCAAATCTCCGTTGTGTTTGATAGGGGTATGTGGTGATTTTTATGGTGTCGTCTAATATACGATGAAATAATAAATAGGCGCGTGGCATGTGTGATGCGGATGTCACAAGAATGATTGATTTTATGTCGTTATCCGTAATCCATTGCGCGGATTCTATTGCGTTTGTTTCCGTAGTGTCGGCCGTGTAATCCAATGCAATACAACAATGATTTTGAATTATCTTTAACTGGTCTAATGTTAAATTTTCGGCATTATTTTGAATTAATTCGTCGCGTGAAACTTGGTTCAAAACACCGCTAATCAACATTTTTGGTGCATGATTATCAATTAATAATTCAAACCCCGTTTCAATACGACCTTTCGATCCGGTCAGGACAATAATGGCGTCATGATTATCCAATGTATTGGGCGGTGACCATATCAAAATGGCCGAACAATAAATTAAATATCCCGCGAAAACAACCGAAGAACAGATAATAAATGCCAATGCCAGTGCCTTGAATATAAATTTAATCATGGCATCCTCCTAAGCGCCATCATAACCGTCCATCGCGTGATCATAAAGGCAAGGATGATGAATGATAGAAATATCCCGCCACAATAGGTATAAAATATCATCATGTTATCACTCAAACCCATTAATGCCATCAAGGGTGAGAGAGAAATGACCGCGACAAGCAACCCAAGACAGCATCCCCAAAAGGTTGGCTTCAAGATTGATTTTTGAAATAATGTCGCAATGTTTGATGATGACGCCCCCATCAAATGAATAAGTTCTATCGTTTTTTTATTCGCCTTTATTTGTGTCCTTATAACCGCGGATAAAATAATGGATGTCACCAAAAAGACACTCAATGCCAATCCCCCAAAAACCAGTTTGAGGATCATTGCGGTTTTTTGAATATCCTTTTCCCATGCCTCGGATTGGCGGATAATAATCAATGGACTCTTATTCTGAATATCCTCGATAATACGATTTTCTGCATTACGGGCGCGGTCATTACGAAGGGATAATGTCATAAAAATTGGGGCGGGAATTTTAAGCGCGCTATCCGTACCAAAATCCATAGGGTCAGGTTGAATGATATCGATATTGGTTATGATAGGATCATTTTTTAGGATTGATAAAATCGTATCCCTTGCATTTGTAATATCATTATCTGATAAAACGGTTTGATTTGAAATATCATAAGACGGAATTTCAATATTCAATGTGTTTTCAATATCATTCAACCATCCCTTTGTAATATCTTTAACGCTCACGAACCCAAGCGCACAAAATGCGCTCATAACACTCATAAACATCACCATAAATCCAATATGGCGAAAGGCGGCGGCAGGAAGAATATGAGAGGAGGGTAGGCTCATGGAATTAGATGCCCCGCTCTTAATTTTAAAACGGGATGGTCAAATCGTTGCATCAATGATTTATCATGTGTCGCAACCATGATGGCGGTACCCGATTTATTTAATTCCTCAAACAGACTCATAATCTTATCGCCCATGATATCATCCAATGACCCTGTGGGTTCATCAGCAATAAGAATTTTTGGTTTGGTAATGACCGCGCGTGCGATGGCCACGCGTTGTTGTTGTCCGCCGGATAAAAAGGGTGGTTTTGATTTCATGTAATCTTTTAACTCAATCCATTCCGCCATATCATGAACGGCCTTTTTAATTTTGGATTCCGATATATTCGCCAACCGCAACGGAAGTGCAATGTTATCATAAAGGGATAAGTGATTTAAAAGCCGAAAATCTTGAAAAATCATACCAATATTCTGGCGCAGCTTGGCTCGATCTGATTTGGATAGCTGCGTGACGTCCTTATCAAAAAAATCGATGTCGCCGCGTGTGGGTAACATGGAAATGGATAGCAATTTCATCAATGATGTCTTACCTGAACCGCTCGCGCCTGTTAAATAATGAAATGACCCTGCCGCAAGGGACAGCGATATATCGGTTAATATTTCAGGGCCACCATCATAACGCAACCCGATATGAGATAGATTGATCATAGGTCATTAAACCTTATTAATTTAATATCATTATCTTGTAGCCATGACGATTGCGACAACTTTAGCAGGCATTGAAAATCATTTTCTCTGCATATATTCCAAGATGATGATTTTATAAGTTCGTCATCACAAAAACCAGGATGCGTGCAAATTTCAAGTACAGCATCAATAGGTAGGTTTTCAAAAGATTTTAATATTGAGATTTTTAAATCCTCTAAAGTTTTATTTTTTCCTGTCCAATTGACACTGCATAATGACGTTGACGGCACACTAATTGAAGTTCCATCAATCTGTCCATAATTTCGTCCGCCACGAACAGGCACATTGTATTTTTTTGCTAACTTTAAATATGTGGGGGTTAAACTCTCTTCGCGGTGAATCCCATGGTGAGAATCCAAATGTGATGGGCTATGACTTAGAACATCACAAGTTTTTAATATTTGAGCTTCCCATTCTAACTCTATTTCGTTCGGGTTAACCCAATCTGCATTATCCAACTCTTTAAATAATCCATCATCATTTACCAATGTGGGAATAGCAGAGGGGTTCGATAATGGTTTCCGATGATAATTTTCAGGGGTTGTCGTAAGGTGAACCCCAACATAAGGGGATATATCTTTATTAATAAATTTTTGGTATCGGTCGGACGCACCCTCAATTGTAATCATCATGCTTGTATTTGATATCGCGTCTGCCTCTAATAATTGTACAATCGCTTTGCTAACACCATCAGTGAGCCCAAAATCATCAGCATTAATGATTAATTTTTTCACTTTGCAACCTCATCCAATCCTATTTTGGCATTGATGATTTTTTGGAGGGCGGCAGCTTTTTTCGTTGGGTTTGTGATGTTTTGTGAAACATTAAACGCATTGTCAAGTTCATCTTTTTTAACAAAAATATCAGAAACGATTCCTAATGCCTTGTTTTTGAACGCCGTTGAATCGATGAGGTTGATAGAGGCCATGGCCGCGTCAAAATCGCCACGTTCTGCCTGAATTTCGGCGGTTTCACCGAACGCCTTATGTTTTAAGGCTGGGTTTACCATGGCATCTGTTGTGCGCGTGGCATCGTCATCTAACCCCGCGAATGCCTGTGCCATCGCGATATAAGTATAGGCAATATCGCGCGCGCCTTCGTCATTAATTACTAACGCCTTGGTGTCTAATTTCTTAAATATCTCTTTATATTCTGTGTCGGATAAATTCTTATGAATGGCCAAAACCATACCAATGGCACGTATCGTCATGGCCTGGGTGTCGGCATTATCAATTTTATCGACAAGGGCGATTGCACCATCAATATTATCATGAAACGCCATGCTTTCGGCCAAATCGCGATAGGCATTATTGCGCCAACGTGGTTCCGTTATTTTCTCAATTTCCTTTGAAACCATAACCATCATGATGTTGGGTGTATTTGCTGAATAGATAACCTTATCTTCTGCGTTTCCATACAAAGGCCAAATAAGAACCAATAAAAATAAAATGGTGGATGTGCGCATCATGACCTCTTTCTAAAATTGTCAAAGACTGTCATTATAATAAACAATGATAATAGGCTGTCCACAATGCGATACACGATTTGTCGTGCCATCCACCATTTTTATGCGTGGAGCGCGTAAATTACGTTGTTCTTCTTGCAAACATACATGGACACAAGAAGAACCGCTAGAGAAATCAGATGGCATTCAATCTTTCGCTAGTCATATTCATACGTCTAAACCAAAAATTTCAAAAGATGAATTATCCCTTATTGGTAAAATAAAACGTGATTTCACCCAAGGATACGCCATTATTGGTGGTGCGTTTATCGTTGTTTTAATTGGGTTTTTCATTTACCAATTTATGACCCCACGCTTGGTGATGGGGGAGGGGTTAGCCTTTGACAACATCATGATAGAGCGCGATGGTTCCAATCTTTTGATCATTGGCGCGATTGTAAACGCCATGGATTCCGACAGGGGCATTCCATCCATCGAAATTACCAAATTAATGATGGGCGGCATTAAAGGGGACAGCGTTATAGTGAAACCCGAAAAGTCAATCTTACAGAGTGGTGAAACACTGCCGCTTTCGATTGAATTGAGCGATGTGGGCACGGAAGTTTTAAACGTAAGTATCGGGTTTAAGATAGATGGATATGAAATGTCACAACCCAATATTGAGGAACAGCACCAAAATAATGAAAATCATTCAGATTAAGGGGCAGGGTATTGCCGTGGAAATTCAGATGGGTTTGACCCTACTGGCGCATCCAATTGACCAGGCTTGACACCGCAGGCGGATAGAATAAATAAAGATAATAAAAACAAATATTTCATAGAGATGACTATAAAACCTAAAAAAATAAATCTAAAGAGGCTTTTTATCTTTAATGGTCTTTTATTGATTGTCGCCTTTGGCATTATTCAATATTCGGTTGTGACGCACTCAACCGAAATCGAAAGTGATTTATCACTTCAACCTGTTATACAAGGCAAATTTGGTGAGCGATTAACAATTTTTGAAACACCTATTCCCATCGATAATGTTGAATTTAAAACCGTATTTGAAAAAAACATGTCTTTGGATGATTTAAAGGGACAATGGGTGATTTTAAATCTATGGGCAACATGGTGCCCGCCCTGCTTGGTTGAAATGCCATCACTTCAAGGCGTGGAGGATACGTATGGCAGGCAAGGCATAAAGGTTGTCGCCATATCGTTGGATCGCAATATGAGTGGTAAAAAATTGCGTGAATTTATGAACAAACATCAATTTGGTCCTATCGCCGCCTATTATGGGGATTGGACAACAATCAAAAACCAACTTAAAATTAAGGGACTGCCAACAACATATATCCTATCCCCCAATGGTCAGGCAATAGGGGTGTATAGTGGCGACGCCGAATGGATGGGCGAAGACGCAAGAGCATTTATTGAGAGTTTAATGCGTTAGTTTATTTGTTTGCTGAAAATATGAATTTTCAGGAATACCGTTGCTTAATACGGCCGCACCAACAGCTGCCGCCAAAAATAATGCAGTCACATGTGGGATATAATATTTTGCAGGTTTTATTTTATAAGCCATTTTTAATTCATAACAAAATTATAACTTGTTTGTCAAATCAGGAACGGCCGTAAATAAATCGGCAACCAACCCATAATCGGCAACTTGGAAAATGGGGGCTTCTTCATCTTTGTTAATCGCAACAATCACCTTGGAATCTTTCATCCCCGCAAGATGTTGAATGGCACCCGAAATACCAACGGCGACATAAAGGTCAGGCGCAACGGCCTTACCCGTTTGACCGACTTGGTGATCGTTTGAGATATAACCGGCATCCACGGCCGCGCGTGATGCACCAATGGCGGCACCTAATTTATCGGCCAATCCCTCGATTAATTTAAAGTCAGCAGATGACCCAACACCGCGCCCACCAGACACCACAATCCCTGCGGATGTTAATTCCGGGCGTTCTGATTTGGACACTTCTTCGCTAACAAATGATGATAAACCGCTGTCATTTACGCCAGTGATATCCTCAATGGATGCAGACCCACCAGATGCATTCACCTTGTCAAAGGCCGTGGCACGAACGGTTAATAATTTAATCGTATCATTTGATTTCACTGTCGCAATCGCCTGTCCACCGTAGATAGGGCGTTTGAATGTGTCCGCGCCCTCAACGGCAATAATGTCGGTGAGTTGTTGAACATCCAATAATGCGGATACGCGTGGTAAAATATTTTTACCAAATGTTGTTCCCGCAACCAAAACGTGGGAATATCCGCCTGATTTCACGGCATCGGCAATCATGGGCGCGTAATTTTCCGCCAATTCATGGTTTAATGCACCGTCATCGGCCTTTAAAACCTTGGACACGCCATCAATTTGAGATGCCGATTGCGCCGCGCCATCACACCCCGCGCCCGCAACCAAAATTGTAATATCACCACCAATTTCCTTTGCGGCCTGAATGGTTGATAATGTCGCGTCATTAACGGTTGAATTATCGTGTTCTGCTATAACTAAAATACTCATGATTTATATAACCTTCGCTTCGTTCTTTAATTTATCAATCAACTCATCAACGGATGCAACCTTTGCACCGCCTTGACGAACGGGTGGCTCTTCGACTTTTAATGTTTGTGTGCGTGGGGCAATTTCAACGCCGTAATCGGATGGTGATTTTGTTTCCAACGGTTTCTTTTTCGCCTTCATAATATTGGGAAGGGACGCATAACGTGGTTCGTTCAAACGCAGGTCAGTTGTTATGATACATGGTGTTTTAACCGCAATGGTTTGTAATCCGCCATCTAATTCGCGTGTAACATTGGCAACGCCATCGCCCAAGTCAACCTTTGATGCAAATGTTGCCTGACCCCATTCTAATAACGTCGCAAGCATTTGACCTGTTTGGTTTGAATCATCATCAATGGCCTGTTTACCCATAATGACCAAGTCTGGTTTTTGTTCATCAACAACGGCCTTGAGTAATTTGGCAACGTTTAATGGTTCAACATTTTCGTCCGTTTCAACAAGGATTCCAGTGTCCGCACCCATTGCCATGGCGGTACGGAGCGTTTCTTGGCATTTTGCCTCGCCAATCGATACGGCGATAATTTCCGTGGCCTTACCGGATTCTTTCAAACGCACGGCCTCTTCAACCGCGATTTCATCAAATGGATTCATCGACATTTTGACGTTGGCGGTTTCAACACCACTATTATCAGATTTAACGCGAACCTTCACGTTGTAATCGATGACACGTTTGACAGGGACAAGTATTTTCATGATTGTTATTCCAGTTTATTTGAATTTAATTAAGTCGAGGTTAAAATAGTAAGGGCAAAAAACGCAATTGTAATGCCCTGAAAAATAACACGCGCACGCATAAATTTATTACCGTATTTTATGTTGGCTTCGCCACCCTTGCCCATAACAATGATCCCAACGGTCAGGGCAATTGCGGTTAAAACCATGGCAACAAGCATGCAGATAAAGAAAATTGTATTCATACCCATTAAGATAGGTGAATCGTTTGATTTTTACAGTGTTATTTTTTGTGCGATGCGAATTTATTACGTTATAGCAAGATAAGCTCTGCGCCATAGAGGTGATTTAAATCGTCTTATTTCTTCTTCTTTTATTTTTTGAAGGTTTATATCGATTTGGCTTTTTGCATCCTGAAGTTTGGAGGTTTTATATTTGGAATTAGTTTGAGTGTCATGTAGTGAGCTAATGCCATTTTCCCTTGCTTGTCTTATTTCTTCACAAGTTTGTGTTACGAAGTAGTTAACCTCTCTAATTCTTTCTTCGTAGTGTCCTACCTCTCCGTATAAAACCCATTCTTGATAATGTTGATTTAACCCTGTATCAACGGCTGTACAAGACGTTTTTATTGCATTGATGACTGTAAATCTACTTTTACTATGATTATATGCTTTGCGTGCTTTAGTATTAAAGCAATAAGCTACCATCATTGGTCCGAGGGTTTTTGTATCGCTATTTCGCCAATCAAACTTTATTGGATCTAAGTCAAGGTCATGGGTTTTATCGATTATATAATGTTCTAGTTGATCTCTCTCCTCTTTTGTGAACTCATGTATGTATACAGACGGTTTATAAACAAAAGGTCCTACTATATTTATAGGGGATCCATAGACTTGTGTTAATTCTATTTCGTTAACCATGTCTTAAAACTAAAGAAATAACAATGATGTGTCAAATGGATGTTTGGGTAGCACTCATAAAATAATTAACATCAATATCGGTTTTGGATAATGAAAAATGATCGAGGAATGGGTTATAGATTAATCCGGTAATATCCTTAACTTTCATATCATTCGCCGCAATATGTTTGGCCAATTCGGATGGTTTGATGAATTTTTTCCATTGATGTGTTCCTGTTGGAACCCACCGTAAAATATATTCCGCGGCAACAATGCCCAGCGCGAATGATTTGGGCGTGCGGTTTAATGTTGAAAAAATAATCAGGCCGTCTTTTTTCAAAAGCGGTTTGAGCGATGCGATAAACCCCTCGACATCATCCAAATGTTCTAAAATCTCTAACGCCAATACAACATCATATTGTCCCTTATGGTCATCCGATGTGGTGCAATTATATGTGATATCTAAATTATTTAATTCCGCGTGGTCTTTGGCAACTTCAATCGCTTTTGCCCCTGCATCAATGCCCGTGACCTTCGCACCCAATTGCGCCAATGGTTCACACACCAACCCGCCGCCACATCCAACGTCAAGAATGCTCAAACCCTTTATATCATTACGGTTAAAATGATTGTGAATTTGGCGCGTTATATAATGAATGCGCGTGGGGTTTAATTTATGCAATGGCTTTGAAACGCCATTCACATCCCACCATTGGTCGGCCATGGATTCAAAATGATTTATCTCTTCGGCATTTGTTTTTATCATACTGTTTTATATAGCGCACATGCGCCCTTTATAAAAACCAAAAAATTAAGTAGATTAAAAATAATGACATTATTATCAAACACAGACCGCGAAAAATTGGATAATTACAATGGTATGGCCGTTGGTGCAATCTTTCGCAAAACACGCGAGGATAAGGGCTATGAACTCTTACAGGTTTCTTCGCATTTAAATATTGGACGTGACCATTTAACCGCGATTGAAAATGACGATTATGATCACTTGCCACAAAAGGTTTATGCGGTTGGGTTTGTGCGTGCTTATGCTGATTTGTTGGAATTGGATTCCGAAAAAATGGCATATTTGTTCAAGGTGCAGGCTTATGGCAAAAAAGATACAGAAACCCAAAAGCAAATTATTAAAACTGAGGGCAAAACACTTGGGTTAGGGGATATGATTTCCACAAATAAGGGGCTTATTCCTGTTATTCTGGCATTCATAATATTTGCAGTTCTCATTATTTCGGCAATTGTGTTTTTAGGGATATGGTTGATGACACCGTCTGAGCCACAAAATCAAATGCGTATCCCCGAGGTTCCCTTGGAATTATTAGAGGGCGCGTCCATGCCTGATGATAGTTTTGTGAATACCCAAGGGGTTGAAGAAACGGCCGAACCAATTGAACCATTTGATATTGTTATTCGCCCCAATGATGGCGCAACGACATATGGGGTGGATGCATCGCAATCGGCCTTAACATTTAAAATGGTCAATGATGGATGGTTGGAAATTCGAACAATAGAAAACGGGCAATTATTAATCTCCGAAACATTGAATGCAGGTGATGTATTTTACGTTGCCGAGGATCAGGATGTTTTGCTGACCACAAACAACGCGGTGAATATCGAGGCGTATTTAGATGGTCAAAAACTGGGGTTATTAGGCAATGATGGCGATATTATCCGCCTACGTCCATTTTCGGTAAAGGCTTTGCGCTTGCAAAGGGGTGAGTAAAATACTAAATATATCACCATGATTGAAGACCACATGATGCACAGACCTTGGCGTGCCATTGATCGCCGTAAATCGCGCCAGATTATGGTGGGGGATGTTCCTGTCGGGGGTGATGCACCGATTACCGTGCAATCCATGACCAACACATTAACCCATGATATCCTCGCGACTATCGCGCAAATTCGTGCGTTAGAGGTTGCGGGCGCAGACATCGTGCGTGTGTCGTGCCCTGACGAGGAAAGCTCCCTTGCGTTAAAAGAAATCGTCAAGGAAGTCACAGTCCCCATCGTGGCGGACATCCATTTTCATTATAAACGCGGTGTCGAGGCGGCAATGAACGGCGCGGCATGCTTGCGTATCAATCCAGGAAATATCGGTGATGAAAGCCGCGTGCGCGAGGTCATAAAGGCCGCCAAGGATAATAATTGTTCCATTCGCATTGGTGTGAACGCAGGGTCATTGGAGCGTGATTTATTAGAAAAATATGGCGAGCCATGCCCCGATGCGATGGTTGAATCCGCGCAACGCCATATCGCGATATTAGAAGACCACGATTTCTTTAACTTTAAAATATCCTGTAAGGCATCGGACGTTTTCATGGCCTGCGCCGCCTATCAACAACTCGCCGAAGTTTGCGATTATCCCTTGCATATGGGCATTACTGAGGCAGGAGGATTACGCACAGGAACGGTCAAATCAGCCATTGGTTTAGGCAATTTATTATGGAGCGGAATAGGGGACACCATCCGCGTTTCCCTATCGGCCGACCCCGTTGAGGAAGTGAAGGTTGGATTTGATATTTTAAAATCATTGGGATTACGTCACCGCGGCGTCAATATTATTTCCTGCCCATCCTGCGCTCGTCAACAATTCCAAGTGATTGATACTGTGGCCGAGCTTGAAAAACGTCTGGAACATATCACAACATCATTAACGGTCAGTATCATCGGATGCGTCGTCAATGGCCCTGGTGAAGCGCTGATGACCGATATCGGCCTAACAGGCGGCGGTTCGAATAATCATCAAATGTACATTGGCGGTGAAAAGGCACATCGATTTAATTCTGGCGATGCATCCATCGTTGACCATATTGTCGAGATGGTGGAAGAAAAGGCTAGAGAAATTGAGGCTAAGAATGCAAAGCAAGCTGCTTGATATACAGAGACGTATGCTGTAAAACTCATCCTCATGTCCATTGATGCACGATTACAACAAATAACCGACCGCCATGCGGAATTAACTTCCTTGATGTCATCAGGTGAGTTGGATAGTGATAAATTTGTAAAAATTTCAAAAGAATATGCAGAGTTAGAGCCTGTTGTTAAGGCTATACATCAATATCAAAATGCCCGCAAAGAAATAGCGGATCTAAAGGGCATGCTCTCCGATCCGGAAATGGCGGCAATTGCCAAGGACGAGCTATATGATCTTGAAGGTCAATTACCTGCACTTGAGCAAGCGGTGAAGTTATCCCTTATTCCCAAGGAAAAAACGGACAGCCGTAACGCGATTTTGGAAATTCGCGCAGGGACTGGCGGTGACGAGGCCGCGTTATTTGCTGCGGATTTATTCAACATGTATAAAGGTTTTGCATCGGCCAACGGATGGCGTGTTGAGGTTGATAGCACATCTGAAAATGATTTGGGTGGGTACAAGGAAATTATTTGCACCATTTCGGGCAATAACGTGTTTTCGAAAATGAAATATGAAAGTGGTGGACACCGCGTTCAGCGCGTACCCGAAACCGAGAGCGGGGGACGTATTCATACATCCGCCGCAACGGTTGCAGTGTTACCAGAGGCTGAAGAAATTGACGTTGTATTGCGTACCGAGGATTTACGGATTGATACATTCCGATCCCAAGGCGCAGGCGGACAACATGTTAACACAACCGACTCCGCCATTCGCATTACGCACATACCAACGGGAATTGTTGCGGAGTGTCAGGACGGCCGTTCACAACATAAAAACCGTGAAAAGGCGATGATTGTTATTCGATCACGGATTTTAGAGGCAGAAATGGAAAAGGCCGCCACAGAGCGAGCCGGTGATAGAAAATTGCAGGTTGGGTCGGGTGATCGTTCCCAACGTATCCGCACGTATAATTTCCCACAGGGGCGCGTGACAGATCATCGTATTGGTTTAACCCTTCATAATCTAACGGGTGTTTTGGCAGGCACAGGTTTAACCGAAATTACCGATGCATTAATTCAGGAAGATAACGCATCACGCCTTGCCGAGTTTGATTAATGCGTTTGCGCGATATATCGAAACAATTGAATTCTTCGCTTGAGGCGCGGATGTTGGTGAAACATATCACGGGGTTAAGTGACGCTAATTTAATTGGTATGAATGAATTACCATTATCAGAATCACAAACGGCACAATTAAATGATTTCATCGCTCAACGCCTGAATGGACGCCCCGTATCAAAAATTATTGGGTGCAAAGAATTTTATGGGCGTGATTTTATCGTGTCTGACGATGTTCTCGACCCAAGGCCTGATAGCGAATTGATTATTGATGTTATTTTAAAAAACAAAGCAAAGACAGGCTCGTTAAAAATATTGGATATGGGAACGGGGTCAGGCTGCCTTGCCCTCACATTATTGGCGGAATATCCAAACGCAACGGCGCTGGCGACCGATATATCGATACAGGCAATCAATGTGGCAAAGAAAAATGCCGAATCATTGGGTGTATGTGACCGTGTACGTTTCATCGAATCAAATTGGTTCGACTCAATTGAGGGTGAATTTGATGTGATTATCTCGAATCCTCCCTATATCGAGTCGGATGATATTGAAAATTTAAGCCGCGAGGTGTCGAAATACGATCCCATATTGGCCTTGGATGGTGGGAAAGATGGTCTGTTACCTTATCAAGTGATTCTTCCACAGATTCGGACATATTTGAATGATGGCGGAATAATGGTCATTGAACATGGAACGGGGCAATCACCACGAATCAAACGACTCGTTGAAAATGAAGGGCTTGACGATATTCAGGTGCATTACGACCTTGGTGGTCATGACCGTGTTATTTCCGCTATCCACAAATAAAATTTTAAAAAAAATGAAAAAAGGGGTTGTACGCCCCTCACGAATGTTGAACTTTCAACATATCAGCAATCAAGCGAGATGAATTTGATCATGTGTGGTAACGAGATACAAAATTCATCTTTATGACAGTGCCGGCTGAAAAGCTATAGGTACAGGACATGCGAAGAAAATTTGCATGTTGATGCGAATATTGTACGCTAAATGTATGTGTGGATAAATTGGTGGATAAATATGTGTGTATTTATCAGAAATGCTTAATGGAAGGGAAATTATGAGACACAACGCAAAGAGACCCCAACGCGGGAATCGCCCACAGAATAAAAAGGGTGGCAATAACAAGATGAAGGTCTATGACAGTAATGGACCTGACGCACGCATTCGTGGTACGGCATATCAAATCACGGAAAAATATGAAACATTGGCCAAGGATGCAGAAACATCAGGCAATATTGTTTTGGCAGAAAATTATCGTCAACATGCAGAGCATTATCAACGTATTATCAGTGATTTTGAGGAGCAAACTCCGGCTTCGACCGATCAAAAACAAGTGGTAGCGAAAGACAGTCAAAATGCTGAAGATGATTTGGGATTACCAGAGAGTATCACAGGTATTAAGCAAGCCGAGGGTGAACTATTATCTGCCTAAATAATGAATATTATCCTATAGTTTTTTTTAGAAATTAAGCGGATAATTTATTTGTTATCGGATGAGTCTGATAATCGCCGTAACCGCTCAAGGTTGCAATACTTTGGAGGCTAATATGCCAGATAAGAAAAAAACAGCACCAACCGGTAAACCAGCTGTAAAACCAACAACTAAGAAGTAGTTTAATCTAAATCTAAAACGCTCGATTTTATCGGGCGTTTTTTTACTTTACATTCCTGAATTTATTCCTATATACTGTGACTATGGATGCCTTAAAGGGTTCATGTTATTCTTAATCAGAAAAGGAGGAGTGCCACAATGGACTTCGAAAAAATGACAGAAAAGCTTAGAAGCTTTTTTCAGGCTGCGCAAAGCCTTGCAATGCGCAAAAATAATCAATCTTTGGAACCAGAACATCTTCTGCGGGTGATGTTGGATGATGACCAAAATGTGACGGATTCACTTGTGACCGCCGCTGGTGGAAACATCACATCGCTCCGTCAAAAATTGGATCAAACATTGGCGAAATTGCCCAGTGTGACAGGTTCAGGTGCGTCTGGGTTACGCATGGCGAATGATTTGGCACGCATTGTCGAGGATGCCCGTATTCTTGCCGAAAAGGCAGGGGACAGCTTTATGACGACTGAACGCTTGTTACAGGCAATGGTCATGGCGAAAAAAACCGAAGTCTCCGCCGTGTTGTTGGATTGTGGTATTGATGAAAAACGATTAAATGCGGCCATTAATAATCGCCGTAAGGGGCGCACCGCAGATTCTGCATCGGCAGAAGATCAATTTGATGCATTGAAAAAATATGCCCGTGATTTGACCGAGGTGGCGCGAAGTGGAAAATTAGACCCTGTTATAGGCCGTGACGAAGAAATCCGCCGCACGATACAGGTTTTGTCCCGTCGAACTAAAAACAACCCTGTCCTCATCGGTGAACCCGGTGTTGGTAAAACGGCGATTGCCGAGGGGTTGGCGTTGAGAATCGTCAATGGCGATGTGCCAGAATCACTCAAAAATAAAAAACTCCTCTCTCTCGACCTTGGGTCATTGATTGCGGGTGCGAAATTCCGTGGTGAATTCGAAGAACGCCTCAAAGGTGTGTTGGACGAAGTGAAGGAAGCCGCGGGCGAAATCGTTTTATTTTTGGATGAGCTCCATACGCTGGTTGGTGCAGGGAAAACCGATGGCGCGATGGATGCGGGAAACATGTTGAAACCCGCCTTGGCGCGTGGAGAATTGCACATGATTGGTGCAACAACATTGGATGAATACCGTAAATATATTGAAAAGGATGCCGCGTTGGCGCGTCGATTCCAACAGGTGTTTATTGCCGAACCAACGGTTGAGGACACAATTTCGATTCTTCGTGGGTTAAAGGAAAAATACGAACTTCACCATGGTGTGCGCGTCACCGACACGGCGATTGTATCGGCGGCAACGTTATCGCATCGTTATATCACCGACAGATTTTTACCCGACAAGGCGATTGATTTGATTGACGAGGCATCGGCACGATTGCGCATGCAGGTGGATTCTAAACCCGAAGCACTGGACAACCTTGACCGTCAAATCATTCAATTAAAAATTGAGCGCGAGGCGTTGAAAAAAGAATCAGACGAAGGGTCAAAAACGCGTTTAAAAGTTCTTGAAAAAGATTTGGATAAATTGGAATCCGAATCCGCCGATTTGACATCCCAATGGCAGGCAGAGAAAGAAAAATTAAACCAAGGTCAAAAATGGGCTGAGGAATTAGATCAAGCGCGTGCTCAACTTGAAAAAGCCGAACGCGAAGGTGATTGGGCAAAAGCTGGAGAGCTGTCTTACGGCAAAATTCCAGAGTTAGAGAAAAAAGTTGAGGAGGCATCGCATTTATCGACTTCCGCAATGATTAACGAAGAAGTGACTGAAGAAGACATTGCCGAAATCATCGCCAAATGGACGGGGATTCCTGTATCCAAAATGTTATCTGGTGAAAAAGAAAAATTACTTAATCTTGAATCTGCATTGGCCAAACGTGTCGTGGGTCAGGATGAAGCCATCATGGCCGTATCCAACGCCGTGCGTCGTGCGCGGGCGGGGTTACAAGACCCTCAACGCCCAATCGGATCATTCATGTTTTTGGGACCAACAGGGGTTGGTAAAACCGAGCTAACCAAGGCCTTGGCGGAATTTTTATTTGATGATGATACCGCGATGGTGCGTATTGATATGAGCGAATTTATGGAGAAACATTCTGTCGCGCGCCTGATCGGTGCCCCTCCAGGGTATGTAGGATATGAAGAAGGCGGTGTTTTAACCGAGGCCGTGCGACGTCGTCCTTACCAAGTCATCTTATTCGATGAAATTGAAAAGGCGCATGTCGATGTGTTTAATGTCCTCCTTCAAGTTTTGGACGATGGACGTTTAACGGACGGGCAAGGGCGCACGGTTGATTTTTCAAACACATTATTAATCATGACATCGAATATAGGTGCGGATGTGTTGGTGAATCAAAAGGACGGCGCAGATATTGAGGATGTACGTGGGGACATTATGGATGCAGTCAAATCATATTTTCGTCCTGAATTCCTCAATCGTTTAGATGAAATCTTGTTGTTTCGCCGTTTGGAAAAATCAATGATGGCGCAAATTGTCACAATTCAATTGGGTCGTTTGCAAAAATTATTAAACCCACGCCATATCACGATTGAATTGGATGATAAGGCGTTGCAATTTATTGCGAATAAAGGATACGACCCTGCCTATGGCGCGAGGCCCTTAAAACGCGTTATTCAACAGGAATTGCAAAATCCGTTGGCGGAATCGCTATTGAAAGGCGAAATCACCGATCAAATGCATGTGAAAGTGACTTTTGATGGCACGAATTTGTCATTCAAAGGGGAAAAGTTGAAAAAACAGGCGGCGTAAATCATCAAATGTGATATTTTTTGATTCATGAAATATTTATTGATTTTACCTGTTGTTTTGTTGGCCTCGTGCTCTCGTGATGTTATCACTACTGCGCATGACCTAACCATTGAATTGGTTGGAACGGATGCTGCCTATTGTATAATTTCAACGCCTGACAATCGCTATGCGTTGATTGCGCCGGGCACAACATTGGTTGAGCGGGATGACGAGGATTTGAAAATTGATTGTAAGGATAATTTATCTGACCGTCGCCGCACAATCAATATCGAATCGTCATTCAGCCTTGGCTACTGGACTTATCCAGAAACTGTAACGGTTGATTTTTCAAAAATATCAAATGGCACAATGAAAAATGGGTTTCGGGCTGATTTGATTGATGAAAATGCAAAAGAAATTTTAACGGAAGAATCTTATAGTCCCCCAGTTGAAGAAAACACAATTTTTGAGATGGAAACATTCACATCCGAAATGTCACAAGACATCGTAGTGGAAAACATACCGACAAATTTAGTGTTAGAAAATGAAATTCAGGACCTGAAAGCAATAGAGATGCATTCTTTGGAAAAAATATATAAGGAACAACCGCATCTTAAAACTGGCGGACGCAAATCCTATCCTGTTACACTGGATTAATGCCATACACAGGTAAAAAATATTTTTTCTGTGGTGTTGGGGGCAGTGGCATGAGCGCCCTTGCCAAGGTCATGATATCCAAAGGCGCAAAAATTTATGGGTCTGACCGTAATTTTGACAATCAACGTTTCCCCGAATTATTCAAAAACCTTGAGCATGCAGGGGTTGTCTTGAAACCTCAGGATGGAACGGCAATAACACCAGACATTGATTATTTGGTTGTCTCAAGCGCGGTTGAACCATCAATCCCTGATGTAAAGGCCGCGCAGGATTTGGATATCCCCATTATCAAACGCGCTGAATTACTGGCCGAAATTTGCAATGACGCCCAATCCATATGCGTTGGCGGAACGAACGGAAAATCAACGGTCACGGGGATGGTCGGGTGGGTGTTGTCACAAGGTGGCTTTGACCCAACAATCATTAATGGCGGCGGTATGCTTAATTTTGACCGTGAAAATGCGGTTATTGGCAATTCTGATAGGATTGTTGTTGAAACGGATGAAAGCGATGGCACAATCACAAATTTTCACGCCGATATTGCTGTTCTGACCAATATTTCCGAGGATCATAAGGGGTTGGATGAATTGATGGGTATTTTCCACCAATTCCTATCTCAATCTAACAAGCAGGTTTTGAATATTGATTGCCCAAATGTTGCGAAACTGGCAACCGAATTTCCTGATGCTGTAACATATTCTAATTCAGGGGATATCGATTTAATTGTACCGGGTGTTCATAATCAATCAAATGCAAAGGCGGCTATAGCAGTCGGTCGTTTATGTCATATGGATGATGAAGTTATTCTTAAATCCCTCAAATCATTTAGGGGAATCACAAGTCGCCTTGAAGTCATTGGTGAAAAAAACGGTATCACCGTCATTGATGATTTTGGTCACAACCCCGACAAAATTGAGGCAGGATTAAAAACATTAAAAGAGGGCGGTAAGCGTTTGATTTTAATGTATCAACCGCATGGGTTTAAACCAACACGCGATCATAAGGATGAATTAATCGATGTATTTGCAAAATATTTATCCGAAGACGATATATTTTATATGCCTGATATTCTCTATTTTGGCGGAACGGTTGACCAAGATATTTCATCATTGGATATTATTAAGCCATTGGCAAAAAACGGTTTAAACGCGAATTATATCCCTCAAAAATCTGATGTTCAGACTGCAATTCTCAATCAAGCAAGATCAGGCGATATTATTTGCATTATGGGCGCACGTGATGATAGCTTAAGACAAATGGCGAAAAACATTTTTCAAAATTTATGGAATATACAGAATTAATTTAAAATTTTACATTTTATTAAGATTTCATTAGTATTCTGTATAGGTCACAATAGAAATGAAGGGAAATTTCTCATGTTAAAAAAAGTTAATTTAATTGCGTTTGCTGTTTCAATATTATTTGTAAGCGGACAATCAAATGCGGAGTATTATGGTATAAAAACCTGTAATGAGTTGTCTGATTCAAATTATAATCTTGAGTGCGGCACACGAGAGGACGCTAGATTAGGGTGTGCGAATGGTGGAATCGTAGAAAAATTTGTAAATAGTCGAGGTGTGGCTGTGTATGGTTGTAGCTACGCAACATCAGCAGAACAGTATGGAAAAATAGAGGAAAGAGATTTAACGGAGTCCGCAGGCGTCGCTGAAAACAAGGCCTGTCACCAATATACACAAGCAGTAAAAGATCAGGAATGTGAAGGTGGTCGCTCTGTTGATATTATCGACAATGAGGGCTGCCCATCTTTTACATGTGATTTTTCTTCTGAAAAAGAATCTGCGGATGTAGCCAATCAGCCACCAGAGGATTCCGCAACACCGGTCGAGGCGGGAACAGTTGAAAGTGCGGGCGCAAATTCAGGTTCAGCACCAGTTGCATTGACGCCGGTCGAGGCAGGAACAGTTGAAAGTGCAGGTGCAAATTCAGGTTCAGCACCAGTTGGATTGACGTCAGAAGAAAGCATAGCCAAACAAAAAGCCGCGTATGAAGAATATAAGGTGAGTAAAACAGCAGCAGCAAAAGCAAAGCGTGCTGAAGCTAGTAAATCCTCCACATCGTCAGCTGGCGCTGATTCAGGTAAAAAAGGAATTAAAAATTACATTGGTGAGGGGAGACACTGGTAATTTCAAAAACAAATATCCAGCTCATAATAAGGCCTTTTTAGGCCTTATTTTTTTATGCGAATGATTTATTTGTAGATAATGGATTCATTAACACAAATGACATTAGGGGCGGCGGTTGGTGCCGCCGTGATGGGCAAAACGCATGGACGCAAGGGCGCGTTGGTGGGCGCGATATGTGGCACCGTTCCTGATTTGGATGTCTTTATCCCATTGGGTGACCCTGTATCTGATTTCACCTATCATCGCGGAATAAGTCATTCAATTTTATTTTGTATCCTTGCAACACCATTATTGGTTTGGTTGTTTTCAAAATGGAAATGGATGCAGATATCGATTTCGGATAAGCGAGTTTATACGGCTATATTCTTGATCTTACTCACCCATATTTTATTGGACGCGATGACGATATATGGCACGCAAATATTCTGGCCACTGCCTGTTCCACCTGTGGGTGTTGGGTCGGTGTTTATTATTGATCCTCTTTATACTTTACCGTGTTTAGGGTTCCTAATGTGGTTTCTCATCAGTAAATCACAACGTGCCATCACCTATGGATTAATCATCAGTACATCTTATTTGATATGGTCGGTCGCTATCCAAAATTGCGTATACCATATGGCGAGCGCACAGGTTGAGAGTGATAAAATCCTCGTGCAACCAACACCATTTAATACAATTTTATGGCGTATTTTGGTGATAGAAGAGGGCGCGTATAAGGTTGGTTATTACTCCCTCTTCGATGACACGACCGAAATTGAATTTGAAACATTTGAAAATGATAGTCGATTACTGCCCGATAACGGGGCAACGAACCGATTGAAATGGTTTACCAAAGGATTTTACGGTGTTCGCAGTGAGGGCGACAATATTGTCATGGCCGACTTGCGTATGGGGTTAGAGGCTGATGATTATGTGTTCCAATTTATTGTTGATATCGAACCTAACCAGCGATTTGAAAAACCACGCAACATGTCCCGCCTATCATCGATTTGGGAACGTATGTTGCGTGATTTATAATTTTAGGCCTTTTGCATTTTTGGAAATAACAGGCTACCGCTTACCATTCCAATAATTGCCATTGTTAAACCGATTAATTGCGGCGGAACAATAAATCCTTCACCACCTTGGGCGATATCGATATAGGAATAGGTCTCTAGCAACGCCCATGTTGTGACACCGAATAGGATTGACAATAATGCGCCACCTTTGCTTGATTTTTTCCAATATAGTCCAAATACCAATGGCGTGAACGCACCACATAGTGGAAGAAGATACGCATTTTCAACCATTTCAAAAATTGTTAAGCCTGCCTTTGCACTCAAATAAGCATAGGCAAGGACAATAACTCCAAAACCAAACACGGTTAAACGCAATGTGAGCAACAAATTTTTATCTTGAATATTTAATGTTTGTTTCAAAATATTTTCTGCCAAAATCGCCGAAGGCGCTAATAATGTCCCTGACGCGGTTGACATGATGGCGGATAATAACGCACCAAAGAATAGAATTTGAATCCACATGGGCATACTGCCCATAATAAATTCAGGTAAAATGCGTTGGTAATCACCGCCCTCTGTCATGTGAACCGCCAATAATTGGGGGTCAAGCATAGTTGCCCCGTAAATAATAAAAATCGGGATAAAGCAAAACAGGATATAGAAAAATCCACCTGTAATGGTGCCAATAACGGCGGCTTTTTCACTTTTGGCCGACATGACACGTTGAAAAACATCCTGTTGTGGGATTGAACCCAAGGCCAATGTAATGAATGTTCCAATAAATCCTAAGATGGCGATAATGTTCAATTCAGGCCAAAAATCTAATTTTCCCGCCATATTTGCGGCCTCAATAACCTCTATTGCACCATTGTCAAAACGTCCCGCAACCATAAAGGCAATAATGGTTAACCCTACCAAAATAAGCATCATTTGAATGAAATCCGTATAGGCAACGGCATACATACCACCAATGACTGTATAGAGCATTACCGCGGATATTCCTAAAACCATTCCTAATCCAAAACTTATTGCGCCGCCTGTAATGATTGTTATTACAAGTCCAAGTGCGACAATTTGTGCGGCAACCCATCCAAGGTAACTGATACAAATAAAAACAGAAATTAACAGCTCAACAGTGCGTCCATATTCCTGTCTGTAATAATCACCGATTGTTAAAAGTTTCATGCGGTATAAACGTGCCGCGAAAAACATCCCAACAAACATTAAACAAAAACCGGCACCAAATGGGTCTGCAACAATGCCCGCCATGCCTTCCTCTATAAATGTTGCAGGAACGCCTAAAACGGCCTCTGACCCAAACCAGGTGGCAAAAACCGTTGCGATTGTGACGTAAAGAGGGAGGGATCGTCCAGCCAAAACAAAATCTGAAGCATTCTTAACTCTTAAACTGGCATAAACACCGATTGAAACAGACAGAAGAACATAGATTATTAAAAATAATGATAACGTTGTCATTGAAAAATCTCCCTATATTTCGAGATAATTTCACGGATTTAAATTTTCGACAAGATGAATTTTATTCGGCAATGCAATGTATTTAATGCCTATCTATTCCAATGAATTTAAAGGATAATTTATCCATGAAAATAGGCATTCCAAAAGAAATTAAAAACAACGAAAACCGCGTGGGGTTAAACCCTGATAGCGTCAAACAATTAACCGACGCAGGGCACACGGTCATCGTTGAAACCAACGCCGGGCAGGGGATATTTGCCACCGACGCTGATTATATTGCCGCAGGCGCGGACATCGCGCCACACGCCAAATCCGTTTTTGACGCGGTGGATATGATTGTAAAGGTCAAAGAACCACAACCCATTGAAACGGCAATGTTACGCGAAAATCAAATCATATTCACGTACCTCCACCTTGCACCCGACCCTGTTCAGGCCAAGGGATTAATGGATAGCGGATGTATAGCCATTGCTTATGAAACCATTACGGGTAAGGGCGGTAAGGGGTTACCATTATTACAACCAATGTCCGAAGTCGCAGGGCGCATGGCACCAATGATGGGCACATTTTATGGCGCAAAACATTTCGGTGGGCGCGGACATTTGATATCGGGCGTGACGGGGACGGATTCAAATAATGTTCTGATTTTAGGTGGCGGTGTCAGCGGATACGAGGCCGCAAAAATCGCCGCGGGTATGTTGGCCGTCGTTACAATTTTGGAATTAAATGATGACCGTATTGGTTGGTTAAACGATCAATTAAATGACCGCGTCACCGCAATAAAATCAACACCAGAGAATTTGGCAAAACACTTACCCAATGCCGATATGGTGATTGGCGCGGTGCTTATCCCTGGTGGGTCTGCACCAAAACTTATTTCACGGGATATGCTATCAATCATGAAACCCGCTGCGATGATGGTGGATATCGCCATCGACCAAGGTGGGTGTTTTGAAACGTCAAAGGCCACAACACATGCTGATCCCATCTACCAAATTGATGGCATCAATCATTATTGTGTGGCGAATATGCCAGGGGCTTACCCCCTAACATCCACCGCCGCCCTCAATAACGTCACACTCCCCTATATCATGGACATCGCCAATAAAGGGTGGGAACACGCATTGAGCGAGCGCGAAGGATTTATGGATGGGTTGAATGTTAAGAATGGTGAAATCATACACGAGGCAGTGAAGGGGGCATTATCGATATGAATGTAAATTTATGGGATTCCTTAGCCGAGAAATTTTGGTTTGACCCTAATGATGAAAATTTTCATAGGAAGACGCAAAGACGCTCAGGTTTTTTTCTCCGTCATTGCAGGTTTTATCGTAGATAAATACCTGTAATCCATTTCGTAGATAGATGGATTCTATGGACAAGCCACTCAATGACGGCTTTATTTTATAAGAAACTTATCTCCCTTCGTTTTTTTTGATGCTTAATACTTGACAAAATAGGAATAAAATCATATAATAACTCTATGAATTTAAACACAAAAACAAAGAAAAAGGCCGAAACAAAACACAAACTCTGGAACGAACTGAGTTTTCGCCATTTTTATTATATATTTCAATGGGTTAAAATAATCTTTTCTATCCCTTTAAAAATCAGGTAATTTATAAATATGCTTACAGAAAATCAATATAAAAATCTTGCGAAACAATTTTTGGGTCAGGCGGTTCAGGCCAAATCTGGCGAATCCATTTGGATTGAATATCAGGGGGCGGTTGGCCAAAACATGGCCTTAACATGTGCCAATTACATTAAATCAATTGGCGGAAATCCATTTATGATTGACGCAGGGGCGGACGCATTGCGTCAGGTTTTTGACGCGGCGGAACGATCAGGTGATCGTGATGGATATTTTCAATCCGAGGGACAAAAACTTCTTGAAAAAATGAAGAGCATGCAAGGATATATCAGAATTTGCGACCGTCATGACGTTGAAAATGCGGATTTTAACCCAGATGATATGATGGATTATCGCCGTTTAATGATGAAGGATGTGACGGATCATCGTGTGAAACATACGAGGTGGTTGGTTGTGGATTCGCCAACGCCTGAATTCGCCGCCTCATGCCGCATGAGTGAAAGTGAATTTGAACAATTTTATTATAATGCCTGTATGGCCGATTATGGCCGTATGCACGAGGCCGTTAAACCATTAGAAGATTTAATGACACGCGGAAAACATGTTCATATCACGGGCGAGGATACGGATATTCAATTTTCGATTGAAAATATCCCTGCACAACAATGCACGGGCAAACATAATATTCCGGATGGGGAATGCTTCACGGCACCTGTTAAGGACAGCGTGAACGGCAAAATTCTTTATGGGCCATCATCTTATTTGGGAATTCGGTTTCCATGGATCAAATTGGAGTGCGAGGACGGGCGCGTTGTGAATGCACTCTCCGATGGGGATGGTTTAACCAAAAAATTAAACCATATTTTGGATACGGATGCGGGAGCGCGTTATTTTGGTGAGTTCGCCATTGCCTTTAATCCAATGGTAACGCAACCTGTCGGAAGCATTTTATTTGATGAAAAAATCGCAGGCAGCTTTCATTTAACCCCAGGCCAATGTTACGAGGATATTGCACCAAACGGCAATAAATCCGCCGTGCATTGGGATATGGTCAAAATTCAACGCCCTGAATTTGGGGGTGGTGATATTGTGATTGATGGGGAGCTTATTCGTCGTGACGGTGTGTTCGTGCGCGATGATTTGCTTGGTTTGAATCCAGAAAATTTAATGAAGTAATTTTCTGTATTTTCCACTTGCGCGAACGGGTGGGATATCTTATAACCCCTATATTCGATTTATCGAATGCGCGGGTGTAGCTCAGCTGGTTAGAGCGCCTGCCTGTCACGCAGGAGGCCGCGG
>CAYGLI010000010.1:0-35727 GCA_964350795.1 uncultured Micavibrio sp. | reverse complement strand
GAATTGATCGGCGTTCAAATTGTTTTGCGCGGCCAACTCGCCCAGCCCTTTATTGATTTCTTCTTTAGATGTTTCCAACCCTAATTTTTTGGCTTCTTGTAACTGTACTTGTTCGGTAATAAGGCCAGTTAAAATTTGAGGTAATAATTTTGCCTTAAAGTCTTTATCATTGGGCATGCGTGATGATTTAATCACTAAATCCATACGGTCATATAAGTCGGTATAGGTGATAACATTACCATTCACCACCGCGGCAATGGAATCCGACCGTTGGGCGTGCGCCGTTAAGGGGATAGCCGTTAATACCAATAGAAACAAATAAAAAAATGTTTCACACAAGGGGCGCAGGGAAGTCACAGGGGACACAAGGTTTTTTAAAATCATTGTGTTTCTCCGTGACCTTCGCGGTCGTTCTTCGTGTTCCCTGTGTGAAACAAAAAATTATTAATATATTTATTCATAAATTACTTTTTAAACCGTCCAAGGTAACTTGGCAAGATTGCATCCATGGGCGTAGTTTTAACACCCAAATCAGACAAAGTCATGGCGGTATCACTGACGATATTATCGGTTTTTAAAGATTTAATTTGATCCAGTGTTAACGGCGGATTGGGCAAAATTCCCATGAAAAATGCCTGAATTTTCGCAATTGTCCATGGCAGGGGGAGTAAATAATTTTTCTGCCCTGTATGGGTTTTCATTTTCTCTAATAACTCCTTGAACGATAAAATTTCTGATCCGCCCAATTCATACGTCCCTAAAAATCCGTTTTTAATGGCATTTGCCACGGCGTCGGACACATCCCCAACATAGATGGGTTGAAATAATGTTTTCCCACCACCAATTAATGGCAGGACAGGTAAAATTTGTGCCATGCCTGCAAACATATTAAAGAAGCTGTCCTTTGGTCCAAACACGATGGATGGACGAAGAATTGTGACCTTATCAAAATTTTTCTTAATTTGCCCTTCGCCCGCCAGCTTGCTTTTGGCGTAATCAGACCCCGATTTATCGGCGCCTAATGCGGAAATGTGAATAAATTGATCGACATCACATTTGGCGCATGCCTTGGCGATGCCTTCGGGTAAATAACAATGCGTTCCCATGAATGACCTGTGTCCACCCTCGGTTAAAATACCTGTGCAATTGATAACAACGGCGGAATCGGCAATCGCCGCCTCAAACCCCTTTGGTGTGAAATCACAATATGTCGGAACGATTTGCCCAACCTGCCCATTAAATTTAACAGTTTCGGCCTTTTTGGGATGTTTTTCGGCAAGGCGTAATTGATAACCTTGTTTGGCCAAAACCCGCACAATGTCAGACCCAATAAACCCCGTTCCACCAAATATAGTGACAATATTATTTTTCATGTAAATAAGCGTACATCGTAACGATATGAACAACAAGTGTCACATTGCGTTCTTATTTTTTCTTCAACAACTTCTGAATTGTTGAAATGTCTTTACTCAATGAATCCAAGCGATCATGTAATTGCGAGACCTCTTCGGATGTGAAATCCATGATATCTTGTTTGTTTTTCTCGCGGGGTTCTTCTTGGGCCATAGACATGGCATCAACGATAATTCCGATAAAGAGGTTTAACACGGCAAAGCTGGTGATGATAATAAACGGTACAAAAAACAACCATGATAAGGGGAAGAGTTCCATGGTGGGGCGGACAATCCCCATTGACCAAGATTCCAATGTCATGATTTGAAATAATGTATATGCAGATGCACCAATCGTTCCAAACCATTCATGCATTTGCGGGTCAGGGTGCGTGCCAAATAATTTGGTTGTGAGTACGGCGGACACATAAAATAGTAATAGTAGAACGCTAATGACCGACATCATCCCCGGAATTGAATATCCAATGGCGTTAATAACACGTCGCATTTGTGGCACAACAGATAACAACCGCAACACACGAAGGATACGGAGCGCGCGCAATACGGCGAGCGGACCGCTGGTGGGCATCAGGGCAATTCCGACAATTAAAAAATCAAAAATATTCCATCCTGATTTAAAAAAGGATAGGCGATAGGCATAGAGTTTCAACCCAATTTCCGCGACAAAAAAACAGAGAATAATTTTATCAATCGCCAATAGATATGTGCCATAAGACGCCATAATTGATTGATCGGTTTCCAACCCCAATGTCACGGCGTTGATTAAAATCAAAATAATAATAAACCGAACGGCAAATGTGCCTTCGACGAAATTCGCAATTTTTTGCCTGTGGGTGTTCATGGATAGTATTTACACTGCTTCGACAAAACTCTCAAGCACGCGTTTTCGGCCTGTGGAATCGAACACGATATCCAATTTGTTGCCGTCAATGACAATGATTGTCCCTTCGCCAAAGGCGGCGTGAATAACACGGCCACCAACGGATAAACCACTCGCGGTTTCGGTGCGTTTTGTGAATGGGGATGGGGCTGATGGCGCATGACCTGAACTGTCCCAATGGGATGATCTGGCTTGCACTTCGCTGCTGACCTCAATCACGTCATCTGGTAATTCTTCGATAAAACGTGAAGGTATGTTGTTAACCCATTGACCGTAAGTTCGACGGTTCGCGGCGTTGGAAATAAAGGCGCGTTCACGTGCGCGGGTTAGGCCGACATAGGCCAAACGGCGTTCTTCTTCCAATCCCTTTAATCCATTTTCATCCATGGATCGTTGGGAGGGGAATAATCCTTCTTCCCAACCAGGTAAGAACACACAATCAAATTCCAAACCCTTGGCGCCGTGTAATGTCATGATGGTGACCTTGTCCTGAGATTGATTATTTTGTGCCTCCATAACAAGCGCAACATGTTCCAAAAATTGTTCCAATGATTCAAATTCCGCCATGGCGGATATCATTTCATTGAGGTTTTCAACACGCCCCTGTGCCTCGACCGATTTATCGTCTTTCCACATTTGTAAATATCCTGAGCCATCAAGGATTTGGTTTGCCAATTCAGAGTGAGGCAGGGCATCAATGCCGTTTCTCCATCCTTCAAATTGCTGCATTAAATTCGACAATGTTTCGCGCTGTTTTGGTTTTAATTGATCGCCTTCGCACATCGTTAGGATAGCATCATAAAGCGATATGCCCGTTGCCCGCGCAAATTCATATAATTTTTGAATTGTTGAATTTCCCAACCCACGTTTGGGTGTATTGATAATGCGTTCCAATGCCAAATCATCATGCGGTTGCGCGGTGACACGCATATAGGCCAATGCATCCCGAATTTCCATCCTCTCGTAAAACCGAGGGCCACCGACAATACGGTATGGAATATTAAGCGTGATAAAGCGTTCTTCGAATTCACGCATTTGAAAACCAGTACGGACAAGCACGGCAATTTCAGAATTTTTAACGCCCTTGCGTTGCAACTGTTCAATTTCTTCGCCAACCCATCTGGCCTCTGCACCACCATCCCATAATCCGTGGACGGTGATTTTATCGCCTTCGCCCTTGGTGGATTTTAATGTTTTGCCCAAACGATTGACATTGTGGTCAATCACACCATCGGCGGCGGTCAGGATATTCTGTGTTGATCGATAATTATCCTCTAACCGAACCGTTTTTGCGCCCTCGAAATCCTTTTCAAATCGCAATATATTTTCAACCTGCGCCCCGCGCCATCCGTAAATGGATTGATCATCATCACCAACAACACAAATATTACCTGATTTTTGGGCAAGCAACCGCAACCATAAATATTGCGCGACGTTTGTATCCTGATATTCATCAACCATGATGTAACGGAACCGCTTGTGATATTTTTCCAAAACATCCGCATGGTTTTGCAGGATGATAATCATATGCAATAACAAATCCCCAAAATCACAAGCGTTCAATGTGCGTAGGCGGTTTTGATAGGCCTGATAAATGGCAACCATACGCCCATTGGCGAAATCGCCCGCCTCTTCCTCCGTAACCTTATCGGGGGTCAATGCGCGGTCTTTCCATCGGTCGATGAGTGAAATTGCAATTTTGGGCGTTGATTTTTTGGTGTCGATTCCCATATCGGTCATTAATTGTTTGACCAATCGTTGCGCGTCATCGGGGTCGATAATTGTGTAATTGGATGATAGACCCACCAAATCCGCATGTTGGCGCAACATCCGCCCCGCCAATGCGTGAAATGTACCCAACCACCATCCCTCAACGGGTTGTCCGCCCATTAAATGCGATACGCGTTCCTTCATTTCCATCGCGGCCTTGTTGGTGAATGTCACGGCCAAAATCTCACCTGGCATTGCCTTATACAAATTCAACATATGCGCCATGCGCGTTGTGAGGACACGCGTTTTCCCCGTGCCCGCCCCCGCCAATACAAGCAAAGGGCCATCCAATTGTTCCACCGCATCACGTTGCGCGGGGTTGAGTGAGTTTAGATAGTCCATGAGAAATTTTTTACCACGAAGGCACGAAGACACGAAGAAAAAACTTGTAATACATATTATCTATAATATAATTTATATTATGAATAAAATTAGTAAATCTATAAAAACTGCATGGGATTGGCCTTTACGGTCAGAATTTGTGAAATCGGCAGAGGATAAAAAATCATTACGTTCTGCCTCTGATTTCGGTTCTGCTGTTGCGGGTGTTGTTGTATTTCCACCTATTGCGACAACATATTTACAGTCCAACACTACAGCAATTATAATTGCGGCTGCTCTTGTTTTAGGTGGATTTTATTGCGGCAGTTCGGTTTGGAAATTAAATCGTCGTTACAGGCATAATCTCACATAAAACCTCTGTGTAACTCTGCGTCCTCTGTGGTGAAAAAATAGAATCTTTGCTACAAATAAATCTATGAAAATCATGTCTTGGAATATAAACTCCGTCCGCCTTCGCGCACCTATCGTTGCGTTAATGGCACAGGAATCGGGCGCGGATGTTATCTGTTTGCAAGAAACAAAATGCCCTGACGAGGCATTTCCGTTTAAGGCCTTTGAAAAAATTGGATACGACCATATCCACATTAACGGTATGAAATCATATAATGGTCAGGCGATTTTATCCAAAATTCCATTTGAAAAAACCGATATTCACCATCGTGTTGGGCGCGAGGATTGCCGTCATATCGAGGCCACGGTCAATGGTGTTGAAATTCACAACCTGTATATCCCCGCGGGCGGTGATGAGCCCGACCCAACTATCAATGATAAATACAAACATAAATTGGACTTTGTGGATGAGATGACCGCGTTCTTTGCAGAAAAACGCAGCAAAGATAATAAAATTATTGCGCTGGGTGATTTTAACATCGCCCCCCACGAACATGATGTGTGGAGCAGTAAACAGCTGAAAAACGTTGTGTCGCACACTGAACCTGAAATCACGCGATTAATAAAAATGCAGCAATCAATTGGGTTCGTTGATTCGGCTAGGCATTTCATTCCAATGGATGAAAAGGCGTATAGTTGGTGGTCATATCGCAACAAGGATTGGAAAAAATCAAACCGTGGCCGACGTCTTGACCATATCTGGCTAACAGAACCGCTTAAAAACTCTCTTCAATCCTATGATGTATTTTCACATGCACGCGATTGGGTGAAACCGTCTGACCATGCACCGATTATGGTGAAATTAGGCTAAATTCGATATGAATTTTGCTGCAATACAATATATTTAATTTTATCATTTATTAACTATTCATAAAGTATACTAGGGTTATGAATAAAACTATAAGGCCATTTTTGTTGATGATGACCGTTATTGCGATTAGCGCATGCGGAATGACCAAACCTCATACGGGTTATAAAATGCAATCTTATACACCGTCTTCTGATAATTCACTAGATACTATACAACCCGCCGCGGGACAAATGGTTGCATTAAACGACGCGGGCGTACAAAAAAAATCTTGTGCGTTTTCATCATTTCACCGTAAAAATGCGATTGGATATGAAATTGATGACCGCCGCCAAATAGGGTTTAATGTATCACCGAGCGTAGATGTGTTTAACCCTAGCGATGCAGAGGTTAAAGTTGGGTTGAGATTCTCAATGGCCTTGGGTGGTTCCGCCATTAAACGCCCGAAATGCACTTATGGATCAGGATATTATGGTTTTGTCCCTTATTTGATGAATGACAGCGTGGATTTGACCAATATGCTTGATACAAATAATGTAAAATCGTTCGTTCAAGAAAAATTGGACGAGCGCGAACGCCGCCAAAAGGAACGCGACGCCAAAGTCAGATTATAATTTAATCTTACCCGCACCAATAACTTTACCGGCTGTCTTATCCCGAATAATCACGGCCAAATTATCAGTTTTGTTCCATGATGTTCGATTTTGAAATATGTATGTTTCACCATCTGAGATATCACTGTAATTAATGAATTGCACGGGATTAGAGTAGGTAATGTCGCGACCGCGATTTTCACCGCTTGGAATCTCTTGATAGAATTTATCATTATATCCAATCCATTCAACCGTTAAGGCGCGATTTATATTCAACGCGGGAAACGACGCATGAATTTCAGTATCATTTTTTGTCAATTTTACAGGAATAATTGCATCGGCATCTTTAATGGATTGAATGGCCTGACCCCGTCGTGAGCCAACAAATTCAACTTCACCATTAATTACCATTTGCGGTGTGTAAACGCGATTGGAATTGATTGACCCGTTAAAGGCACGTTGACGTTTTGTGCATTCCTCCATCGATAAGGTGTCTTTCCAATGCAGGTGGTTCCAATAAGTCACATGACACCCAAGCGCAATGACATTGGGTTGCATGGCAATTTCTGCCAAAACCTTATCCGCGGGTGGACATGACGAACATGATTGGGAAGTATACAGCTCAACCACAATTGGCGCATCATTTTGTGCCATGGCGGTGGATGTGAAATCACGTCCAACACCCTTATAATCAATTAAATAGGCAATAATGCCAAAACCAATGAATGCAAAAATTAAATATTTCATGTTAAAATCTCTATCTGTTTTAATTGTATTCGGCAAAGACATCAATTTGGTTACATTTTATTTTTGTTTCATGCCCCGTGCCCATAACCAAAATCCGATTACTGAAAATAAGAATAGTTGCATGGTCAAATAGCTGAGGCCATGAAGGATGGAATAATTTTCGGATATCCATCCTAAAATTGCGCTTGTGGGAATAAAGGCCAAACTGATTAATAACCCTAACGTCGATAAAATTGTTGCACGGCGTGCAGGATCAGCGTGTTTATTAATGGCATTTTGTACAAATGGAAATCCGTATCCCCAAACCCCCGCGATTGATATTATAAATAATATTGATAACGCATATGGCATGATAATTGCGATTATGCATGCGGACATGGCCAACCCTGATAAAATCATAATCATATGGCGGTTGGTGAAATTATGTTTTATGCGATGTCCGAAATGCCCGACGAATCCACCAAATAAAAAACCACACGCCATGATGTATCCGAAATAATCTGTCGAAATTCCGACATATTGCATATAGGGTTGTTGCGTCCACATAAACATTTTTGTTGAACAAAATAATACAGTGGAAACAATGATAATTCCCGCAATTTCCTTATGCCCATGCAATGCGTATTTCATGGTGACCATGATATCGTGTATCGGGTTTTTCTCTGGTGCGCGCTTGGTGCGAACTGGTTCAACAATAAAAAACGCACAAACCAACGCCATGACTTGTGTGATTGTATCAAACGCCAAGGGCAATTTGGGGTGATATTGAAATAATATTCCACCAATCACCGCGGCAAATGCAACGGAATACAGGGATATGGCATGACGCTTGCCCTCTAATTTTTGATAGAGGTGGGTTTTATTGTTGGTTGCCAAGGTGTCATAAATTAATGTCGTCACCGTCCCTGAATTACAGGCAACACCAACACCCATTAAACCCATGAAAAACATCGCCTGCCACGCATTGGTTGCAAACATCATTCCGCCATAGGAAATGATGCCAAAGACACATCCAAATATAAGCGTTTTTCGACGGCTCCAAACATCGGACATCCAACCGCTTGGCACTTCCATCGCAATAACCACGGCGGCGAATATCGCCTCTCCCAACAATAATTGTTGAAAGGTTAACCCCAATTCATTTTGAAAAAAGGGCAGCAAGACAGGCAGGATAAAGACCGTATTCACACAAAACGCATAAATATAAATCAGGAATATATTGCGTTTGATGTTCATGAATGCCACTTTTCCCATTTCACATTAAAATCGGCCAAGTGGTTGGCGTTGAATAGGTAGTAATGAGGGTGGTCAACAAATTCGCCATTGGGTAATTGAGAATCTTTTAATGCAACATATTCTAATTCAAACCCGCATTTTTCAATGACGCGTTTTGATGCGTTATTCCCCTCGGCATGTGCGATAGTGACCTTTGTCGCCTGACACACATCGAAGGCATATTTGATTAATGCCTTTGTGCTTTCGGTTGCGTACCCTTTGCCATGAACGGATTTTCGATACCAATACCCAATTTCAATGATACGTGTTTGCCAATCAAAACGGTGTAATCCCGTTCCACCGATTAATTGACCAGTTTCCTTTTCAACGACAACCATCATGAGGTCGGTACGCAAAATAAATTCAGCCTGTTTTTCACGCATGACAATTTCAGTTTCGTCCGCGGTGCCTATTTCTTTTGCCCACGGCATCCATGTGTTTAATAAATCCCAAGTCTCGATTTTACCTGCGTGCAGCTCTGCCCCATCCCCCGCGCGTGGTTCACGAATGATGAGCCGATCGGTTTCAATTGGCATGGGCAAATCGATTAAGATTGGGTTTTTAATGTTTAAATCAGTCATTTTATTTATCTCCCTTATCTAATTAAGGAAGGCTGATTTATTTTTAAATGAGATTTTGAAAATGAACCAGCCTTCGATGTTTTGGCTGGTTATTATAATTATCGAACCAACCCGTATGCATTTGACGGACGTTTTGAGTAATTGCCTTGATTACCAAGTGCAAAAATTAAAAGTGTCATTACGAATACAAATTGTTCTAAAACCATATTTTATTGAACCATGGTTGTATGATGGATTGCAAGAAAAATATCAAAAATCAACGCATTTACCGTTTTTTTCCCAATCGCCGTAACGGGTTGGGTCTTTGCCATTAACGCGCCCCCCTTTTTCAGGAATCGGGATTTTGATATCTTTTTTTGCCTTTTCCGCGGTCTCGCGATTGCGGGATATGTTTTTTTTCTCTGTCATTTTTTTGCCTCTATTATGAAATAATAATATAGGTATGGGATATTTAAAAACAACCATTTTAATGGCGGGTATGACCGCATTATTCATTGTGATTGGTGGCATGATTGGCGGTCGGTCTGGGATGATGATTGCGCTGGTCATTGCATTTGCCATGAATTTATGGAGCTGGTGGAACAGCGATAAAATGGTTTTACGATATTACAAGGCTCGTCAGGTCGATCAATCCACCGCGCCCGATTTATACAATATGGTGGCGTTGATGGTCGATAAGGCCGACATGCCAATGCCAAAGGTTTATATTATTGAAAATGACCAACCCAACGCATTCGCCACGGGGCGTAACCCCGAAAACGCCGCCGTCGCCGCCACAACGGGATTACTCCGTAGGCTGGATAGTGGCGAAGTCGCGGGCGTGATGGCGCACGAATTGGCACACATCAAAAATCGCGATACGTTGATTATGACGATGACCGCATCCATTGCGGGGGCGATATCGATGTTGACCAATTTTATGTTATTTATGGGCGGTCGTGATAACCGCATGGGGTTGATTGGTACAATTGCCGTGATGATTTTGGCGCCTGTCGCCGCATCAATCGTGCAAATGGCAATATCCAGATCACGGGAATACGAGGCCGATCGCGTTGGTGCGGAAATTTGTGGGCGACCAGAATGGTTGGCATCCGCGTTAGAAAAAATTTCCAGTAAAGCATCAGTGATTGATAATCACGCTGCCGAACGCAACCCATCCACCGCGCATATGTTCATCATCAACCCATTGCATGTGCATGCCATTGACGGGTTATTTTCCACTCACCCCAAAACCGAGGAGCGCGTAAGACGGTTGAGGGCGATGGAGATATAAAGTCCCTTCCCCCTAAGGGGGAAGGCCAGGATGGGGGTTTACGGTTTCAGTTAATCAAACACCGTAAACCCTCACCCACTCCAGCTAAATTTTCCTAGAAAAATTAAGCTTCGTAGCCCTCTCCCTCAGGGAGAGGGGAGGTGTCCTTTTATTCTCTGTGCCTCCGCGCCTCCGTGGTAAAAAAACTAAAATACATAGGCACAAAAAATGTGCTACAACATTTCCCATGTCAGAAGGTCTATACTCACGTCTATGTGCGCTCAATGCGTTGAACGCGGTTTTTGAAGATTTCAAACCGTTGGATGAATCGCTGGATAAAAACGCGGAAAAATACAAATTATCGGCGCAGGATAAGGCATTTGCCCATGCATTATGCGGGTATGTGTTG
Organism: uncultured Micavibrio sp.; assembly: GCA_964350795.1. Classification (GTDB taxonomy): domain Bacteria; phylum Pseudomonadota; class Alphaproteobacteria; order Micavibrionales; family UBA1664; genus UBA1664. The sequence continues at coordinate 25,268 of CAYGLI010000010.1, read as the reverse complement.
CGGTATAAGGATGCATTGCAAGGCCGCGTGAATAAACAGGCGAATCGCACACGCGATATTGACCCACCGCACCTCAATACATTGATGTTAATGGGCGCGGCGCAAATATATTTGATGGATGGGGTTGCCAACCATGCGGCGGTGTCGACATCGGTTGATTTGGCGGTGCGCATTAAATGCCCAAAACAAAAGGGATTGGTGAATGGATTGTTGCGGAATCTAATTCGTGGTGACACACCATCCCTAAAACCATCACTGCCTGAGGGACTAGTCAGTTTATGGGTGGAAGATTATGGCGATATGGTTGCCAAAAATATCGAGAAGGCGAGCTTACAGGAAGCCAAAATCGGTATTGCGAATAAAGATGGTAAATGGCAAATCCGCGAGGAATGGAGTAACCTAACCCCCGACGAATGGGTGCAGGATTATTCATCGCATAAACCCGTTTCATTATTGGACGCGGATTTAACGGGTATCACTGTTCTTGATTTATGCGCCGCGCCAGGTGGTAAAACAATGCAATTGGCCGCCAAGGGTGCAACCGTAACATCGGTTGATATATCGGAAAAACGGTTAAAGCGATTGCATGAAAATCTGGAGAGAACGAACCTAACGGACAATGTCATGGTGGTGTGTTCGGACATATTGAAATACAAACCCGAACAATCATTTGATATTGTGTTGTTGGACGCGCCATGTTCGGCAACGGGAACAATTCGACGTCATCCTGATTTGCCTTATATCCGTGGACAAGAAGACATGGATGCGCTGGTGAAATTGCAAATTCAATTATTGGACAAGGCCAAAAAATGGGTGAAACCAAATGGCACATTGATTTATTGCACATGTTCCTTGCAAAAGGCCGAGGGCGAACATCAAATTCAAGAATTTTTGGATCTTAATCCGAATTTCAAACAACAACGCAATTCCATTCGCTTGCTTCCGTCCGAGGGTGACCGCGATGGATTTTTTATATCGTTTCTTACAAAATCAAATTAATTCAGGCGGTATCCATTATCGATGGTGACAAGATATTGAGGGTTATCAGGTTCCGTTTCAATTTTTTGACGCAGGCGATAAATTTGGGTTTCCAATGCGTGTGTTTCCAAATCCGCGCGGTATCCCCATATGGTTTTGAGCAAATAATCACGATTGCATCCTTTGTCACCCGCGGTGATGAATTCCATCATTAAATCCCGCTCTCTATCTGTTAAAATATAGTGTTTATCGCCGATATTAAGGCTGGATTCTGCCCATCCAAGTGTATAATTTTTATATGATATTGTTTTGGGGAATTTATGTTCAAACAGATAGGTTTCAATTCTATCCAATATCGCACCCATTTTATAGGGGGCGGGCGGTAGCAATTGAGGCGTAATTTGCAGGTCACCTGATTTTAAATCATCATTGATTGTAATTTTATTCATATTATTTTCAATGGCTTGGCGCACTATTGATGCTTCCCAATCGTCAAACCCTGATAATGATACCGTGAAATGCCCGCTCATGCCCTTAATCTGGCACAGTTTGTGCAAAATTAAAACCATGGTTGATTTTATTTCCAATTCTGCACCCTACTATGTGCGTCAGGCGCATTTTGATAGTGGCAGAATGGCTGGAACAGTTGCCAGTTGGAAAAATAATTCTGCTCAATCGGAAGTTCAGCCATCTCAGGCGTCTTCGCTCGCCGGAACTGATACGGCACAACCTAATATTGTCGCACCATCATTAAGTTTTGGCGAAATTTTAGATATTGTGAATCCATTACATCATTTACCTATTGTGGGCAGTGTGTATAGGTCATTGACAAATGATACCATATCGCCAGTGGCGCGTATCACGGGCGGTGCAATTTATGGTGGACCAATTGGCGGTGTTGTCTCAATAGCAACCGCCGCGATTGAGGAACATTCAGGTCATGATGTTGCCACCGCCTTAACGGACAAGATGAATCAGAAAAAAGTGGCTTATTCTTTTCACGAAGATGAACGCAGTGCGGGGTTGAATAAATCATCCTCTACAAAGGACGAGCAACCGATAGAGGTTGCGAGTATAGCCTCAGCGGTTATCCCACCGAAAGAACACCCTATATTACAAATAAATAACAATATGTTTGATGTGATGGAAACAGAAAAACGCGAGCCAGTGACTCGCGTTTCAATTGATGTTGCGGTTGCCAAGGTCAAAAATGACTGGGGCAATCTTAACGCTTAAAATTTATAATTTAAACCAACGGCCACGATGGCAACATTGCCATCTGATTCTGCATTAATATTGGATGCGGTATTGCGTGTTAACGTGATGTCTTCCGCGCCAATATCAATATAGGTCACGGCGAAATCCCATGACATTTCTTCATTCATATTATATGTCGCACCGCCAGATAGCCAAATACGGTCGCCGTCTGGCGTACGGGTTGATCGGAAACCATCTTCGGTTGGGGTGGGGTCATATTGCACGCCACCACGAAATGTCCAATCATCGGAATATTTGTAATCTGCACCAACATTTAACGCGAGCGTATTGTTATAATTTTGAAGGACATTTTGTCGTTGAACACCATTATCATCCGTTGCGGTAATCCGTTCAAAATTTGACCATCCAAACCATGTCGCACCACCCATGATTGACCATTTGTCATTCAGGTCATGTGTTGCGCTTAATGATAAAATTTCAGGCAGGTTCAAGTTGGCCTTTCCGCCGATATTAACGTCACCACCACCTGTGCCTTCGCCAATAATATTTCCATCTAATTTATGATTAACCTGTGATCGGTAATGGAGACCCAATGTTGTTTCAGGGGTTGGTTGATACATTAATCCAATATTGTACCCAAAGGATATGTCATCGCCTTCCAATGTGGATAAACCCTCGGTTGTGACAAGGGCGGCAGATGTTAGCTCAGCATCCGCATATTGAATATCAATCCCTGCGCCGATAGAGAGTTTTTCATTCACCTTATAGGCCAATGATGGTTGGACATTAATTGTTTTTAATTCCGATTTAATGGAATCGTAACGTGCAAACCAGTTGGAATCATATTCATTTCCCAAACCAAATGGTGCGGTTACCGAAATACCCGCCCATGTTGTGTCATTTAATTGGTGTGAATAATGTAAATTGGGAACGGGGGTTGGGTCATACGGATTATCGCTATCTTCACCTATTGGTTGCCCTAGGCCTGCGTTGCTTGTGCCCTTATCATCAACATCGCCACGGGGGACAAGTAAATGAACACCAATATTGCCTTGGCGACCATCCAAATACGTCATGCCGGCGGGGTTAAAATAAATGATTGATGCATCACGCGCCGTTGATGTTTGGCCCGCATATGCCGTTCCCAAACCTGAGACAGATTGTTCCTGAATATAAAATCCTGCGGCCATGGCATTGGATGACAGGCACGTTGCGATTGCCAAAGTTGATAGTATTTTTTTCATGATAAAAATATCCTTCCCGATAATGATTCATTCATCTTATTGGGTATGACAAAAATTGTCATTTTTTATCTATTGTTCAGCGCACAATTTTTGTGATTTGGGATGATATTTGCGCGGATGTGTTTTTCATGCGAAACAATGCCTTGATGGTCATATTATGATCCACCAAATAGGCGTATGTGGAATGATCCATCGTGTATTCGGTGAATTGCGGGTCATTGACCTTTGTATAAAAAACTTTCCAATCATCCAAAACGGTATGAATGGTTTCTACATCACCTGTTAGGCCAATAATTTTTTCATGGAATAGGGGCACATACTGTTGTAATGCATCCACGCTGTCGCGCTCTGGGTCAATCGTGATGAATAATGGGGTGATTTTATCCGCAGTTTGCGTGGGCAATTCATCCATGATTTCAGCAAATTTTTGTAATTCCGTTGGGCAAATGACAGGGCAATGGGTGAATCCAAAAAAGATCAAGGCATAATTGCCGTCTTTAATTTCAACATCGCTGTTAAATTCATTACCCGTATGGGATGTCAGGGTAAAGTGTGCCCCTTGGTTAAATCCAGCCAAGGGGGCAATCACTTCGTTACTATCCTGTTCTGATTGCTCAGGCAGATTCAGTGCGATAAATCCAACAAAGGCCAAGGCCACAAACGCCCATAATGCATAACGAATATTTTTCATGGGGTTAGAATATTACAAATAGATTAAATGTCTAGATTTATCGACTCTATAAAACCTCTAACATCTCCGCAACCAATGGATGGCGGACGATATCGCCTTGTTTGAGGTAAACTGACCCGATATTGCCATTGGTTTCTAATTTTTTGGCGATATCATATAATCCGGATAGTCCATCCAATAAATCCGATTGCGCTGGATCGCCCGTCACCACCATGGTTGAATTCCACCCAAGGCGAGAGAGCAACATTTTTAATTGTTGGTATGTACAATTTTGTGCCTCATCAATCACCACAAACGCATTGTTTAATGTGCGTCCACGCATAAATCCAACGGGCGCGATTTCGATTGTGCCATCATCTATATATTGACGAACCTTTTTACCACCAAGCCTGTCGCCCAAGGCATCGAAGAGCGGGCGTAAGTATGGTGCCATTTTATCTTCTAATGCACCTGGCAGGTAACCCAATGATTCACCAGCCTCCATCGCGGGGCGCGATAGGATGATTTTTTCAACATCACCACGCTCTAACGCCTCAACCGCCTTGGCCACGGCCAGATAGGTTTTCCCTGTCCCCGCAGGGCCAAGCGCCAATGTTAGGTTTTTACTATCGATGGCTTCCATTAATTCTCTTTGGCCATCTGATCGTGGTTTAACGGTTTTTAAATAGGATTTATCACGGTTGGCATCAATGTCACCAATCAACGGGTCCCATGCACGAGGTTCATCATAAAATTGTTGTTCACGCGTTGCATTTTTTCCACCCTTTGGATTGCGGAATTCAGTGATATTTTTTTTAATTTTGTTACGTGTGGATTGTTTTGCCATGGATGTTATCCTCCGTTTGATGTGGGTTTGTTTGGGGTAATAAAAAAGGCGGCCAAGGCCACCTTTACTAGTTTCAAAATTGAAACTAAAACTCTTCTTATGTTGTTTTCAAATACTAAGGGCAATCGGGTTCCTTAAAGATATATTTTGAATGTGTTCGGATTCGAATCACAATTAATTATATGCAGATTCATAAAAAATATGCTAGTTTTTTCGAATGAATGATAAAGACAAACCATCCCTAACCAACGCAGAAACAGATACTGAGAGCGGACAAGAGGGCGTTTCAGTAAGTGAGGATAAACGCAAACATAATGATGCATTGCAAAAAATGTTAGAGATGGGTTTGATATCCGAGGATGACTATAAAAAGAAAATTAAGTGATGTTTCGAATATCCAACCACCCAAAACATGATTCCTCCGCCCATGATTTTTCACCCATATCGACGCGTTTTTTGCCAATTTTGTTTCCGCCAAAGGAATCGTAAAAGGCGCATGATCGGCGGTTCTTCTTTTTTGTCCATAAGATTAGGGATGTTTGTTTATTTTGAATCAAATCATTACAGGCGGATAGAAATAATTTTTTACCAATCCCTTTACGGAAATGGTCTGGATGGACGTAGAGGGCGTAAATTTCACTACCATATTTTGGGACGATACCTTTGTCAAAATCGGGGCGGGTTTGAATTTTTCCAAACATAACAAACCCGACAACGGTATCATTATCCTCGGCCACTAGGATTTTGGTTTCTTTGTAACCCGACCATGTTGTCCAATTGTCGATAAAATGATTCAGGTCATATCGGTCAAGATCACTGTCAAATATCACGCCCTTTTCCGATTCGCGGCGGGATAGTTTATGAAGTTTGGCGCAGGCCTCAATATCAGTTGTTTCAAAGGGGCGAAGTATCATGAGAATTTTATATCAAATAAAACTTGCTTTATCACGCGTTTTTAAATTATACATATTTTATGGATAATTTTAACGACGAATACGGAATTTTAGAAGAATTTAATGCGGTTTGCGGATTGATTGCCGCAAATTTAAAATCATATATATCGGCTCATTCTGAAATGGGGGATGAGACATCTGCGGTGGAAATTCCATTAAATGAAATCAATATTCCTGATATCGAGGATTGGTGGTTGCTAATGGATAGACAGCAAAATTTCTTCGAGCTATACACATTGAAAATGCAAGAATTAAAAGATTATAGTGTTGAAGATTACACAAACCATTTTCATGCAGGAATGGATGCGCTTAGAGGTTATCTAGACCTATGGAAAGAGTATAAAGACATAGATTCAGATACAACGTTAAAAGCAATGCGTTATTTGCCACACCGCACAAGGTACGCTTATGATGCTCTACTGAAATTAAATGGATTTAGAATATTAAACGACCTCTGTGCTGATTTAGGGAATGTAGGGTTGGACGTTGCTTTACATCCTCGCGAGGAAGCAGGAGGCCTTCACCAATTTAATGCATATATGTTGTCGCTTGTAATTCAAACAGGTGATGGTGAACCGCTAATGAAGAGATTTGATCAAAGATCAAAACCACGACTTCACTAAATTTAACGCTTAAAATCCATCGCGACCAGGTATGTTTCTGGGGATTCTTTGCGGCTGGATGATGGTTTTACATGTTTGATGGTTTTGAAATAGGGTTTCATTTGCGCCATTAAATCTGCACCTGTTCCACCCTGAAACACCTTTGAAACAAAATGTCCGCCGTCATCCAAGGTATTGAATGCAAAATCCCATGCCATTTCAACCAAGGCCATTGTGCGGAGATGGTCTGTTTTTGGATGTCCAACCGTGTTGGGTGCCATATCCGATAAAACCAAATTGGGGCGACGCCCACCCAACATATTAATCAGGGTATCGGGTGCGTTATCATCAGTAAAATCCATTTGAATAAATTCAATATTGGGAACGTCCGTAACCTCAATTAAATCAATGGCAACAATATGGGACGCGTTTTTTTCATTCAAAACCTGACACCACCCACCCGGCGCCGCACCCAAATCAACGGCAACGGTATTTTTTTTGATAAGGCCCAATTTTTCATCCAGTTCAATCAATTTAAAGGCTGCGCGTGATTTGTATCCTAATCGATTGGCCTCGCGCACATAAGGGTCATTCAGTTGCCTTTGCAACCATCTGGTAGAGCTGTTTTTACGCCCACGTGCGGTTTTCACGCGTACATGCTTATCGCGAACTGTTTTGCGCCCTGATGTTGGTTTTTGATCATCACTCATAATGCATAAGGTTTAACGCAAAAAGCGTTATGAAAGCTATAGAAAAAAAACATTAATGGTTGTACCCTATATGAATATTCAAATGAACACGGTGAAAGACATTAAACCATGACAAGCATATTAATTGCGGATGACACCAAGGCCATAAGAGATATTCTTAGTAATATTTTATCAAAAGAAGGATATGAAACCGCCGTTGCCGTTGATGGCACAGAGGCGATAGAGATGATGGATGCCAAGGCGTATGATTTGGTGATTACCGACATGTTGATGCCACGCCAAGATGGATTTGCAGTCGTTGCCCATGTTAAAGAAAATGCCCCTAACACAAAAATTATTGTGATGACGGGTGGTGGAGTGACCATCACACCCGACGAGGTTATTCGGTCAATCGGTGATGAAATTGAAATTTTTTTGATTAAACCAATTGGAAAAAGTGAATTATTGGATGCAATCAATAAGGCCTTGGGCGCGTAATATTTTGCCCTGTTTCCGCCTTCATCATTCTATATACTGTGCTTTATGATGCGTTTGTTTCTCATGATTGTCATGATGGTTATTACCGTTGCACCAGTAAAGGCGCAGGGTTTGTCGGTTATTCGTGATACAGAAATCGAAAATATACTCAAAAAATGGTCTGAACCCGTTTTGGATACGGCCGATTTATCCAATGATCAGGTGCGGATCGTTTTGATTAACAGTCCAGAAATCAATGCATTTGTGGCCGGTGGTGCGAATATATTTATTTATGCAGGCTTAATCCTAAAATCAGAATATCCAGAGGAATTAATAGGCGTTATCGCACACGAGGTTGGGCACATCACGGGGGGACATTTAATCGCTGGGCGTAACGCATTGGAAAAGGCATCATTCCAATCAATTTTGGCCACTGTTTTGGGTGTCGGCGCGGCGATTGTAACGGGTGACAGTCGTGCTGTTGGTGCGATTGGTGCCGGTGGCGCTGGGTTGGCGGCCTCGGGTTTTTTAAGTCATTCACGATTGCAGGAATCAGCGGCGGATCAAGCGGGATTAAAATATTTGGATGGCGCGCAAGTCAACCCCGCAGGTATTGTCAGTTTCTTAGAAAAATTGGAATCCCAAGAATTATTGCCCGCATCCCAACAATCAGAATATATGCGGACACACCCCCTAACGCGTGATCGTATTGACACCATGCGTATTGGGGCAAAGGAATCTTCGTTTTATGGCGATTTAGGAGAGTCCGAGCGTCAAATGGAATTTGACATGATGAAGGCAAAATTATTGGCCTTTATCCAACCACAAAATGTCACGCGATATTATCAACAAAATGCGACTGATAATGCCTCACGATACGCCTATGCCATTATGCATTATCAACAAAAAAATTATGATGCGGCGATTGAAATTTTTGATGATTTAATTGCTGATAACCCTCAAAATCCATATTTCATTGAAATGAAGGCGCAAACATTGCGCGATTCAGGGCAATTGGAACAGGCAGAAATATATTATAAACAGGCATTAACGATGGTTAGTAATGCACCGTTAATTCAGGTGGCCTTGGCGCATGTGATGATTGAACAACAAAAAAATACAACCGAGGTTGAAGATTTATTGCTCTCATCTCTGCAATCAGATAAGCGCGATTCACGCGCATTCCGTTTGCTTGCCACCATAAAGGGACGGCAAGGTTTGGAGGCGGATGCCCAATATTATTTGGCCGAAGAGGCTGTATCCCAAGGGCAAGGTAAAGAAGCTCAACGGTTGCTAATTCTGGCTACGGAAAGCGGTGATTTGTCACAAAATTTGAAAATCAAAGCAAAGGATTTAGAAATTTTTCTCAATCGCTTGCTTGAAAAGGGTAAATAAAGCTAAACTATAAAAAAATAAAGAAAGTCTAAGAATGAAAAAATTACTATTAACACTTATGATGTCAGGTGCAATGGTTGCACCCGTTGCGGCGCAGGATTTTTCCAAGGAAGATATTCAGAATATCATCAAGGAATATATCCAACAAAATCCAGAAGTTATCTTAGATTCAGTTGAAGATTATGGGCGTAATCAACAAGCGGCAGACATGCAAAAACAGCAAGAGGCCGTTAAAGAACATCTGGGGTGGCTGGAAAATAATGACATGTTACCTGTTGCGGGAAATCCAGATGGTGATGTAACCGTAGTTGAATTTTTTGATTATAATTGCGGATATTGCAAAAAGGCGTTGGGCGATATTACAAAATTAATGGCCGAAGATAAAAACGTGAAATTTGTTTTTGTTGAAACACCAATTTTGGGCCGCACATCGGAAATGGCGGCAAAATGGGCTATGGCGGCAAAAGAGCAAAATGCCTATTTGGAATATCACATTGGATTAATGGAAAATCGTGGCCCGATTACGGAGTCATCTTTGGAGTCAATCGCAAAGAAAATTGGTTTAGATGTTGAGAAAATGCGCGCAGATGCTGAGAGTGATGAAATCGCCAAACAGGTCAATGAAAAATCTTCTAAGGCATCTGAAATGGGTATTAGTGGTACGCCTGCCTTTATTATCAATGGCCAATTATATGGTGGTTACATAGGATATGAAAAAATGCGTGAGGCGGTTAAGGCCGCGCGTGAAGAAGGATAAAATATGTTTCGATTGATTTGCCTCGTTGTCGTTATTGGCCTTGGATATTTGGCTTATGACGCCTATGGATATCGATATTATCTGAATGATATTCAATCAAAGGCGGATCAAAGCATGATGATGGGGTCTAATAATCCCGACATTCAAATTGTTGCCTATATTGATTATGATTCAAGTGCATCGCGTCGATTATATCCTGTTTTGTTGAATCTTATGGCGTCCGATCCAAATGTAAGATTGATTATTCGCCCTGTGGAGGGAAAAAGCAATATTTCACGCCTTGCCACCCGTGTGGCCTTGGCAGCAAGCAAGCAAGGGCGATTTTTAGATGTAAATAATACTTTCTTAACGGTTGGTGTTGATATTGATGAACGGTATGTCGAGGGCATTATTCGATCTTTGGGTTTGAATTATGCACGGTTAAAGGCGGACGCTCTGTCCCCTGAAGTTGAAAAACAGGCAACAGACCTTCAATCAGAGGCACTATTATTGAATGTCCACTCAATGCCGTTCTTCTTTATAGAACATGTCAAAATGCCGGGCGCATCCTATACTGTTAACGAGATAAAAAATATTATTGGCGATTTGCGAACAGGGCGCAGATAAGCAGATTTTTAAATATATCTATTGTGTTTTTAGTGAACATGTTTCAATAAGGGCACATGTTTCAACGTCGCAACCCACTTAATTTTTTACAAAATACCCGTCAGGCTCTATGGCCAAAAATGGGATGGTGGCGGTTAATAAAATATTATCGTGTGCGTATTATTCGCCTATCATCCACGGCAGAATCGATCGCTATTAATTTGGCTGGTGGGTCGGCCATGTCATTCACACCATTTTTTGGAATTCACGTTTTTACGGCCATGGGCTTTGCATGGTTGATTGGTGCACGGATGAATTTGGTGGCGGCCATGGTGGGCACATTTGTTGGAAACCCATGGACATTTCCATTTTTGTTTTATGCAAGTTACCTTGTTGGTGGATGGGTTTTGGGGTGGTTTGATGCCCATGTCCATAATGACAGTTTTAACCCTGATATGATTGAACAACAGGCGGATAATCTGTTTGGGTATATCTGGGCTAATTTTGCGGATATTTTTATACCAACCGCCATAGGGGGCAGCATTCTTGCGGTTATCAGCTTTCCTTTATATTATATGCTCTATCTCTATTTGGTACGCGGCGCACAACGGGCACGGAAATTACGGATGAAAAGACGACAAAAGGCATTATTTAATAAAAAATCCCGTGGTGATAAAAAATGATTATTGGCCTTGGTGAGGATTTGGTGGAAATATCACGCATTGAAAAATTAATTGCGGATAAGGGCGATCGTTTTTTACAAAAATGTTTTACCGCTGATGAAATTGCACGCGCGGATGCCCATGCAACGCATGACCGTCGTGTGTCCTATTTCGCCAAACGCTTCGCAGGGAAAGAGGCATGTCTTAAAGCCTTAGGCACAGGCATGCGCGAGGGATTGGCATGGCATGATATGACCATTGGTAATGATGATTTGGGACGTCCAATTTTGAATGTGTCAGGTGGTGTCGCCGATACATTAAATGGCCTTACGCCAACAGGGCAAATTGCACGCGCACATATCACATTGTCAGACGAGGCAGGATTGGCCAAGGCGACTGTTATTCTTGAGGCAGTTTAAATCCCCCTCGACAAAACTAAGCTTAGCCTTTAAAAACAATAATTATGACAGAACAAGAAAAATTGCCTGAAAACGGCGCTGAAAACGAATGGATGGAATTGGTTAAAACGGCCTTTTGGGCGGTTTTATTGGCGGTGACCATCAGGTCAACAATCGCCGAACCCTTCAACATTCCATCAGGGTCAATGAAACCTACCTTATTGGTGGGGGATTATTTGTTTGTTTCTAAATATTCCTATGGCTATTCACGATATTCATTCCCGTTTGGTATTGCGCCATTTGATGGTCGTGTATGGGGTGATACACCTGAACAAGGTGATGTTGTTGTCTTTAAATTACCAACAGATAACAAAACCGACTATATCAAGCGTGTGATTGGGATGCCAGGGGATACGGTTCAGGTGCGTAATGGGCGTTTATTGATTAATGGCGACATGATACCGCGCGAATTTATTGCAAGACATGATCGTGGTGGTTATTTCGGGAATGGCGAAATTGTAACGCAATATCAACAAACATTACCCAACGGTGTATCATTCTCAATTTTTGAAAATGGTGATGGCGGGCCATTGGATAACACGCGTGTTTATACCGTTCCCAATGGGCATTATTTTGTCATGGGTGATAACCGTGATAATTCACAAGACAGCCGTGTTGATAGCCTTGTTGGGTCTGTCCCTTATCAAAATTTGGTTGGTCGTGCAGAATTTATTTTCTTTTCAACCAACGGTGAGGCACGTTTGTGGGAATTTTGGAAATGGCCATGGACGGTGCGCTATGACCGGTTAATGGATAAAATTGAATGAATTTAGGCGCGCTAGAAGCACAATTAAATTATAAATTTCTGGAAACCGTTTATATTGAACGGGCATTAACGCATGCATCTGCACATCATGATTCTACGGGATTGGATTATGAACGATTGGAATTTTTAGGTGATCGCATTGTCAATTTGGTGGTTGCCGATTTGTTGTTCAAATTATTTTTGGATGAAAAAGAAGGTGCATTGGCCAAACGCCACACGGCCTTGGTGCGGACGGAAACTTTGGCCGAAATTGCCAAAGAATTGGATTTGGGTGATTTCGTTATTTTGTCTGATTCCGAGCGTAAGGCGGGAGGCGCAGAAAATGATAATATTTTGGCGGATATTACCGAGGCGGTGACTGGCGCAATCTATCTGGATGGCGGGTTTGAGGCGGCAAAAACATTTATTGAAACGGCAATGGGGGATCGGTTGCATAAAATGGCCGAACCACCCCGTGACCCAAAAACAATATTACAAGAATGGTCTCAGGCACAAAATTTGGGTCTTCCCCTTTACGAAGTTGTGGGGCAATCAGGGCCCGACCATGCGCCTGAATTCACGGTTCAGGTATCGTTAATGGGGCAAGAGCCACAAAGCGCATCAAGCACATCGAAAAAACGCGCCGAAAAAGACGCCGCAAAAAAAATGTTAGATAAGGTTTTATAAAAATGGAAACACAAAAAAGCAAAGCAAAATTTGCATTCATTATGGCAGCCGTAAGCGCAACTGCCTTTACAGTATATCTGACAGGATTTTTGAATGGCTATTCCGATGTTGCGACCATTAGCGGTATGTCTTTATCTGGGGCTTTTTTTGTCCCGTCATTTATAAAGGGGTGTTATCATTCCCTTAAAACGGATCCCCACCCATGAACACAGATTCGAAAATTCAAAAATTTGGTGCTGTTGCATTAATTGGCGCAACAAATGCGGGTAAATCAACCTTGACCAATTCCATGGTGGGTGAAAAGGTTGCGATTACATCGCACAAGGTACAAACAACGCGATTTCAAATTCGTGGAATTTTAACGCATGAACAAACGCAGATGGTGTTGGTGGACACACCTGGATTTTTCAAACCACGCCGTAAATTTGACCGTGCCATGATTACCGCGGCATGGGATGCATTGGAAAGCGTCGAAATTGCTGCGTTTTTAATTGATACCTCAAGGCCGTATGACGAGGGGAAGCAGAAAAATTACCTCGATAAAATTATAAAAATGACCGACGAAAAAAATCGTATTTTGATTTTGAATAAGGTTGATGAGGCGCCGAAAAAACGGCTGTTGGAAATTGCGGCAAAGGTGAATGAATATTGCCCGTTCGATCAAACATTTATGGTGTCTGCGCTAAAGGGATCGGGTGTTAATGATGTCATTAATTATTGTGCAAAAAATTTACCCGATGGTGAATGGGTGTATGATGTTGATGAAATGACAACCATGCCATCACGGTTGTTGGCGGCGGAAATCACACGTGAAAAGGTCTATGCGCGGTTACACCAAGAGTTACCCTATAAAATTGCCGTTGAAACAGAAAGTTTTGAACCTGCCGATAACGGCAAGGGTTTTGCCTTGACGCAAATTATTATTATCGAGGATAAAAAACACAAATCAATCGTTCTTGGAAAACAGGGACATACGTTAAAAGCCATTGGAACACAGGCACGTGCCGAATTAATGGAAATATTTGATTGCCCCATTCATTTGAATTTGTATGTCCAACATCGTGAGAATTGGATGGACAAAGACGAGGCATTCCTTGTTTTTGAGTCATAAAAATTATGATTTGTGGATAATGTTGCAAAATTCCAATTTCTTTCTATTCGCCGATTCTCATCTTTGATAGGTTGAAGTCTATAAGCAAGCGATGGAAACAAAGCTAACATATTGATTTAATTCCACTTTATGGGGAAAGAAAAGGGATATTATGGGTAAAACCACTTGGAGCGACGAGAGAGTCGATTTATTAAAAGAATTATGGGCATCGGGTAAAACCGCGGCCGAAATCGCCAAGGACTTAGGGGATGGCCTGACACGTAATGCGATTATAGGAAAGGCGCATCGCCTTGGTCTATCTGGTCGTGTGACACCAATTCAAAAGAAAATTGATAAGCCATTACCACCAGAGGTGAATGATATTCCAGCTAAAAATGGTGGAATTAGCTTGTTAGAGTTAACCGAAAAAACATGCCGTTACCCCTATGGCGATCCACAAAAACCGAACTTCCATTTTTGTGGTGGATCGTCTTTGCCAGGATTGCCGTATTGCGGAGAGCACGCGGCATTGGCCTATCAAACAAACGCACGTAAATTCTCAATTAATGAAAATGCCGATTTTGATACAAATAAAGAAGGCGATGCATTAGCGGAATTAGACGAGGCCGTGAATACATAGGCGTAGAATATTGATAGACAATGAATGAACTAAACCCGCTAAACTTTTTAGCGGGTTTTTTATTTACCGTGGTTCTCAATTTTGTTTACAAAATAGACGCTTATTAAAATAATCATTCCACCTATTATTTCTTTAGTTAGTGGTATTTCCTTAAATAAAAGTAATCCGTATGCCAAAGCAAAAACAACCTCAAGGGTAAGAATATTACCAGCAACAGATGCTTTAACGTGCTGAAAGCCATAGTTTGTGAGCAGTAAATTAATAACGTTGAAAATAGCCCCACCCAATAATGCCAAAATAATAGATGAAGAAAACTGGTCTGTGGTTGGTAATTCTTCGCCTATAATTAATGACGTAACAAGTAAAAATATAGATCCAACAAAAAACATAAATATTGTTGTTTCATAGTTGTTGAGATGGTCGGAATGCCATTTGCGTCCTATGTAGCTTAAGTTAAAAAATATTAGAGAAATGAATGAAATTGCTTCCCCATATCCAAATTTATTCAAGCTTAAGCCGTCAAGTGACATTAGGCAGATACCAGAAAAACCAAATAAAATAAAGCCGGCTGTTTTCCATGATATTCGCTCTTTTAAAAGAAAATAAGCCATTATCGGCATAATAGGAAGAACGGCAACAAGGGAAGCATTCGCGTATTTTGTATTCAAAAGTCCTTCAGTTATGCAGACCACACCTAAATACAAACATACTGCGCGAAAAATTAATATAAGTGCATCTGATTTTTTTAAGCTTAGATATTTTGCCCATGTGACTTTGTAACTAAATAGTAACGAGGATATGAGTAGAGCAATAGCAATCCGAAGATATGTCTGTTCAAAAATTTCAAATTCTGTTCCAAGATGTCTTGCAAAAACGCCCATCGTTGCAAAAACCCAGGCGAGCAGTATAAGTGAGAATATTCCCTTACTTCGCTCATTAAGAAATATCATCATAATGATTTTTGCTATCTATTACTGCACACCCATTTTAATCATGGTGATTGCCCAAATCACGGCGATGAAACCAAAGAGGAGAGCCAAAACAGTATAGTTTTTCTTTTTCTTTGCTTTATGCAGGTCAGATTGAGGCATAATTTTAATATTCCTCGTAATTTTCCGCACTACCATCATTAATTAAAACCTGACGACGTTGCAACCAAACGCTACGTGTTGCGGCATAATAATCAAGACTGTTTTTCTTGAGGTCTTTTTGTAGGTCTAAAACCTGATCCTTAACGGTTAACACGGTTGCACCCAAACGGATTGTGTCAACGTCGGTATTTTCATGGTTCCATGCGTACCAATTAATTGGGTCGAGCGCCATATCACCAACAATGCCCCATCCATCGCGAACGGTTGAGGGGCCAAAGAATGGAAGAACAACATATGCGCTGTCTTCATATCCCCAAACGGCCAATGTCTGACCGAAATCTTCAGGAGTGTAAGTCATACCCTCCCAAGATGCCGTATCAACAATTCCACCAAAACCAGTAAGCGTGTTAAAGACAAAGCGTTTTGTCACTAAGGTCGCGCCATCAATGTCACCTTGTAATAATTCATTCGCTAAATAAACAGGTGATTTAATGTTGTTTAAGAAATTTGAGATTGCCATACGAAAGGCATCAGGAACGACAAAGCGATAGGCCTCTGTTATTGGGTCTAATAAAACGTAATCAACACCTTGGTTGAATGAAAACACCGCACGGTTATATGGTTCGTAAGGGTCGTAAATATCCCCATTGGTCATTTCGTCATTTGATGCACATGCACCAAGTGTTAATGTGGATATTGCCGCCACGGTTAAAAATAGTTTTTTGAAAATAGGCATGATGATTGATCCCTGAAAAAAAATTCTATGAATTAATATTTAATATAAATGATAGTGATTAACAAGGGCTTAATGGACATTGAAGGTACTATCCATCCTCCAATTGTGTTAAAAATGTCACAGCGGCCAAAAGGATGATGAGTGGTGCAGACCAGACGCCCAGAATAATAGGGATTTCGTGCCCTAGACTGAGCGCACGTAAAAAACCCGATAGGAAAAAAGCGATAAAACCAAACGCTAATCCCATTGTTACAATTGGCAATAAGCCTGATGTTCGCTCTGTTCGCAAACTAATTGCCGCGGCCATAAAAATCATGGAGACAAGTAGCAATGGTTGCGAGAGTAAAGTTTGATAATAGGCGCGGATTTCGGTGGTATCTAACCCTGTTTCTGCAATCGATGTAATAAAATAAGGAATACGCCAAAATGAAATGGTAAGTGGGTTTGAAAAACTCTCGGCAATGGTTTCTGAGGTTAATGTTGTGCTTAACGATAATGATGGAATTGTTGCGGGCGCCTCCCCCTTTTTATGCACCATTACATCGGCAAATTCCCATTCTTGAGGTTTTAATGTTGCGGACTTGGCGTCAATACGTTGAACGTGGTTGTTGTCATTATCAAAAAAATAAACATTTACATCATCCATCACCCAATTTTGAGCATCCAGATTTTGCGCTCTGAGGATAAAATTACCTGTGTCATCCACTTGGCGTAACCATAATTCATCATCAATCACCGTGATGGTTTCAATGCCATCACCGAAATAGAGATTTTGCAGGGATTCATAACGCGCCATTGATGCGGCGGAAAGGGGGTGCAGGATGGTGATGTAAAGCAGACTGAGTGAAAAAGTGACCGTGACAACGGGAATGATAAATTGCCATACGGATAATCCAGCCGATCGCATTGTCACCAATTCATGGCGATCAGATAAATTACGAAATGTCGCAATACCGGCGAATAGGGTGATAAACGGCACAATTTGTTGCCCGACATCGGGCAATTTATAAAAGGCCAACCATAAAATATCGGTAATGGATACAATGTCATTATCATCGGCGCGTTTGATTAACTCTATCGTATCAAACAAATAGGCAATGCCCATCAATATAAAAAAGAACAGTAAGAATTTTGTTAAAAATTCTTTCATCATATATTTGAACAGCAATGCGCTTAAACCCGTCATAATGGTATGAGTATAATGTTATATGTGGAAAAATCATGTTCTTTTTCACTCTTTATGATGGTTATGGATGTGGTAATCTTGATTTATGGCCTATGAAATAAAGCTCGACCTGAAACAATCGCAACAATTGGTGATGACCCCGCAATTGCGGGATGCGATTGCGATGCTACAGATGAATAATCTGGATTTATCCGAATATCTTGAAAAGGAAATGGAACATAACCCATTTTTGGAAAGGGACGACTCAAAACCAGCCGAAGCCAAAAATGAATCGTTTGATGCGGGGACATCCATGGCGAATATGGGCAGCGGGGGCAGCTCAAAATTCGACGACCCTGATTATGCCTTTGAAAACCGCGTTGAGGATAAAAAAGACCTTCGTACTCATTTGATGGATCAATTGAACATTGATATCACCGAACCACGCGACAAAATGATTGCGGCGTTATTGATTGATCGATTGGATGAAAACGGGTATTTGCGTGAAAGCCCAGAGGATAGTGCAAAGTCATTGGCATGCTCAACGGAACGGGTGGAGAGGTTGTTAGATACACTCCGCCAATTCGACCCAACGGGAATTTTTGCACGTGATTTACCTGATTGTCTGGGATTGCAGTTGGCGGAAAAAAATCGGTTTGACCCTGCGATGCAGGCGTTATTGGATAATCTTAATTTATTGGCCGATGCGGATTTTGCAAAGCTTAAAAAAATATGCGGTGTTGATGACGAGGATTTGGCGGAGATGATATCCGAAATTCGCGCGCTCGATCCCAAACCCGCCGCCGCGTTTGATTATGTGATATCCCAAACCGCGATTGCCGATGTGTTGATGGAGAAATTACCTAAACATGAAGGCGGCGGATGGAAGGTGAAATTAAATCATGAAACCTTGCCCCGTGTTTTGATTAATCAAGAATACGTCGCGATGGTTACGGATGGTAAAGGCGATAAAAAAGAAAAAAAATTCATGACCGATAAATTGCATTCCGCCAATTGGTTGGTGCAGGCGATGGACCAACGCGCACAAACAATTTTAAAGGTCGCGAGTGAAATTATTGACGCGCAGGAAGGTTTCTTTTTATTTGGTGTTGAATTCCTAAAACCCCTCACACTCCGTGAAATTGCTGAGGAAGTGGGCGTGCATGAATCCACCGTCAGCCGTATTACGATTGATAAATTTATCGGAACCCCGCGCGGATTATTCCCCCTCAAATATTTCTTTGGGAGTGGAGTTGGCAGCGGTGATGGCGGCGCAGACATCGCCGCCGAGGCCATCAAGGCCAAAATCAAAAATATGATTGATGGTGAAGACCCTAAAAAACCAATATCGGATGAAGGGTTAACAAAATTATTACAAGCCGACGGAATTGATATCGCCCGTCGCACCGTCGCCAAATACCGCGAGGCCATGCGTATTGGGTCATCATCGGCACGGCGAAAACAAAAAAGACATTTATCCTAAATAGGGAAGCCTATAAAGGTTGCCTCAGATGTGATTTACGAGTTAATTTTTTATATTTTGATGCGGGGTCATGCTGAAAAACCATATGGGTCATCATGGCATCATATTTTTGATGAAATCTTTGTAATTCATTACGAAAGGTTTTTAAAAACAATTCAAATTTCTTATTTGTATCCTTGTGTGGATTGACCTCGATTTGTTCAATGGGTTCTTTTCCTTGTTGGTCACGGATAAATCGTTTTAATTTAAGAGTGCCGTTGCTTGCGATGGATAATTGTACCATTTCTGAACATGCGGTGCGGCGGTTATTAGACGACCCCACAAATTGAAACACACTGTCATAATGTTTATTTGGTGCAATAATAAAAAATTGACTGTCCCTCAATGCATTTATTATCGGCAGTATTATTTCATCACGGACCTGATAATGCATCGCGGTTTTTTCTGATTGCCCTGTTGCGTGTGTTTGAAAAGGTTTTTGCGCTTGTTTGTTCACTGTTATTAATCTCCCTTTTGATTATCATATTGCTTTGCAACAAAATCGTCAAATTTATATGGAACTTATCAACTTCTTAAGAATTTGCATGACATACTGATATAGGCGTATAGTCATTCTATATCTTGTATGAAACATAAATAAATCAGAGGTAAATATCATGAGCATTCAAATTCACGGACATCATTTCGATCTTGGCGAGGCCCTTCAAAACCATATCACGGATAAGGTTGAGGCGATTACGGATAAATATTTTGGACGAATGGTCAGTGTTTCGGTGAATATGACCAAGGAAACAAAATCATTATTCAAAACACATATTTCCATGACAATTGGAAAGGATGTGCATGTGTCATCCACATCGTCCGAACATGATGTTTATGCGTCTTTTGACACGGCCGCGGACAAGGTTGCGAAACAATTGCGCCGTTACAAACGAAAATTAAAGGACCATCATGAACAAATGGAGGCCGCGGCGGAAATGCGTGTGCCTGAATATACATTAAATGTGTCATTGCATGATGATCAGGTTGACCACCTCACCGATGAGGAAATCGAGGCACAGGACGAACCGATGATTATTGCCGAAATGACAACGAATATTCAAACGATGAGCGTGTCAGACGCGGTAATGCGTTTGAATTTATCGGGCAATAACGCCATGATGTTCCGTAATTCCAAAGGCGGTGGCTTGAATATGGTCTATGTCCGCCAAGACGGTAACATTGGATGGGTTGACCCCAACACCGCACAGTCGGTAAAAACGGGCACAGCCTAAAATAAATAAAAGCCCCTGATAAAGGGGCTTTTTTAATCTCTACTGAATCGTCATCGGTATTAATTGATGTTGTTTGGCAATCACGTGTAATGCCGCGACATCCTGTCCCGTGGCGATATGCGATCCATCGGCGCCATGTAGGGCGAATAATTCGTGGGCATCATGATGTCCAACCGATTTGATATACGATAGACCGCCATTGCCCAAATCCAAAAACTCGGCATCGCTTAATCCTGATAATTTTTCCAAGATTTTATCTAGATTTAAATCGTTATCAGTTTTTTCCATCTGAACCCTCCACATCGATAATGTTAGCAGATTTGGCAGTGTCTTTACCATTTTTTTTCGGATCAGCAATTTTAATCTTTTGAATTTGTGGTTCTGGGATTAGGCGCGTCATATCGATATGCAATAATCCACTGTCCAATGATGCCCCTGTCACCTCAATACCATCGGCCAACACAAATCCGCGTTGAAATTGGCGCGCGGCGATACCGCGATGGAGGAAGACTCGGTCTTTTGAATCATCCTGTTGCTTTCCGCGAACTGTTAATTGGTTATGTTCCAGTTCAATATCCAAATCATCCATGGTGAATCCCGCCACCGCCAATGTAATGCGCAGGTGATTTTCGCTGACCTGTTCAATGTTATAGGGTGGATAGCCATCGGATGATTTTTTCAAACGATCAATCGTGCGTTCAAAATCATCGAATCCTAAAAACATCGGGCTGTCGAATAATGATAATCGTGTACTCATATTTAAATCTCCTCTTGTTTGAGCAAAATTTTAATTTATCAGAAACCCAAATCTGGCATCTCTATCGATAGTATATAAGAAAATTATCCTAAAAATCAAGATTATTTCGATTTTACAAATCGGCGGTCACAATATCCACATTCAACAAAACTGGCATTATCAAATGTATAATATGTCACGGGGTGACCAAGGGTGGGATGCCCACCATCGCATGCAACCTGATCGACATCCTTGGCAACCTTGATGATTTCAGGGTTATTTACGGGGTCGTTCGCCGTTTTTTTTGCAATAGATTTGGATGCCATAATCTCTTTTCTTTCTTTTAATAAATAATAGAGTATCATAAAAATTATGGATGTTCAGTCTCAATTTTACGATCACGAGGTGGTGCAAAAATCACCCGATGATTATGTGGAAATCACCCTATCGCCCACGATAATTTTGAATGCGTGGTCAACATCGATGTTTGCCCATGAATTATTGAATAAGGATGGGTCAGTGAAATCACAAAATGATTTAAAGGATGCGACTTTACAAAAATTTATCGATGCCAATGAAACCATCAAACGAGGCGAAAATTTACCAAAACCCATTATTGGCGTGGGTATTATGGATGGTGTTGAAATTGGTATTGGCCGCGAAATCATCGCCGCCGCGGCCAAATGCAATATTGCCCAAATCCCAGTATGCATCCGCAAGGCACAGGCCGATGATGTAAAGGCAATGTTGAAATTATAATCGCCCTATACCCATAATCGAATTTCGGTTATGATTTTTTGCATGAGAACGCTGTTTCATCTTTGGCTTCATCCCCATTCACGCAAGGTTCGCCTTGCGCTGGCCGAGAAGAATTTAAAATTTGAGGCCGTGATTGAAAAAACATGGGAACGTCGTACGGAATATATGGCGATGAACCCCGCCGGTGATGTGCCCTTGATGATAGAAGAAGACGGCACAATCCTAGCCAATAGCGCGGTTATTTGCGAATATTTGGACGAGGTATACCCCGAAACAACCCTGTTGGGTGATGACCCGATTGGGCGCGCCGAGGTCAGGCGGATTGTTGGTTGGTTTGATGTCAAATTTAACAGAGAAGTCACGGAATATCTGGTTGGCGAAAAGTTAATGAAACAATTTTTGAAACTGGGTGAACCGCATGGGCCAAGCGTGCGCGCAGGGCACGCCAATATTCATTATCATTTGGATTACATCGCCTATTTGATTGAACGACGTCGTTGGTTGGCAGGGGATAAATTAAGCTATGCCGATTTAGCCGCGGCGGCGCATTTATCATCTATTGATTATTTGGGTGATGTGCCGTGGGATGAACATCCAGTTGCAAAATCATGGTATATGCGTTTAAAATCACGTCCGTCGTTTAAGGCATTGTTGGAAGACCGAGTCCCAGGATTCGCACCATCACCGCATTATAAAGACATTGATTTTTAACCCTATAAAAATGGACAGCAGAAGCCATATGGAACACATAAAGAAAAAGAAAAAACTATTTTGTTACGGATACGGCTATGTTGCGCAAAACTTGGTTGCTGCATTGCAATCCCGTGAAGATGAGGAATGGGATTTTACCGTTACAACAACAGACCGTGAGAAATTAGCAGAGATTCGTCAAAGTGGTCTTCGTGCTTATCTGTTTTCCGATAGTATGCCATTTAATGATCCAATATTTGCGATGCAGGATGTGACACATATATTGATTTCTACGCCTACATTGGATAATGGTGATGTGGTTTTTACCACCCATGCGCGGGATATTTTGAAATTAGAAACATTGGAATGGATCGGATACTTATCCTCAACCGCCGTTTACGGCAATCGTGATGGTGATTGGGTTGATGAAACGGCGGAGGTTAGCCCAACATCAGAGCGAGGTTCAAAACGTGCCAAGGCCGAAACGCAATGGTTGAAAATGCGACGCATTGCAGGCATTCCAATTAATATTTTTAGGCTGTCTGGTATATACGGGATTGGTCGATCGGCCATTGATACGGTGCGCGCCGGTGTCTCGAAACGCGTTTATAAGGAAGGTCACGCATTTAACCGCATCCATGTGGATGATATTATTCAGGTGCTAACGGCGACAATGGATAAGGGGCTAACCGGTGATATTTATAATTTGGCGGACGATAACCCCGTTCCATCGCATGAATTAATTGATTATGCCTGTAAATTATTGGGTAAGGAATCACCACCGCTGATGATGTATGACGAGGATTTAGATATGTCACCAATGGCACGTAGTTTTTACAAAGATAATAAGCGTGTCTGTAACAAAAAGATTAAGGAAAAATTGGGTATTGAATTAAAATACCCTGATTATAAAGCTGGTTTAGACGCTATTTTTGAGAAAGAATAACGCCACCATCTTTCACCGTTGCGTGGATTGATTTTGTCTCTTTGATCGATTGCGTTGTGCTTAAAATATCGCCTTTATCATTTTTTAAAACGGCATATCCGCGATTGAGGATGGATTTATACGATAATGTTTCCAACATGCGTGATAGGGATTGGATTTTATCATGATGGGGTGTGATCATGCGATCTTTGGCTTGATTAAGTCTGTTATCAATATTCGATAATGTTAAATTTGCCTTTTCAATCACGGCACGCGGTGTTTGAAGCCGTGATGATAGGCCGTGTAAATTTTTATCATTTTTATCTAAAAAACGTTCAAACCCGTTATTCAATTTTTCTGAAAGCCCATCAAATTTTTGCTCTAATGGCTCAATCATTCGGTTTGGATGATCTAAAACACGCGTGGTTTGTTGAAGTGTACGCGTGTACGTCTCTATCATTCGTTTTAATGATTGGTTTAATCGAATATCATCATCCATAATTTGTGCCCGTAGATTTTCCAAAACGGGAACGGCCATTTCGGCGGCACCCGTGGGGGTGGGGGCGCGAATATCAGATGCAAAATCAATTAATGTTGTATCGGTTTCATGTCCCACGGCGGAAATAATGGGAATATCGGATAAGGCGGTTGCACGAACAACATTTTCTTCGTTAAACGCCATTAAATCCTCAAGGCTTCCGCCACCGCGTGCGACGATAATCAGGTCAGGGCGGTTGTCCGATTGCACCTTATTAAACCCCTGTATGCCGCGGGTGATTTGGTCGGCGGCATTTTGTCCCTGTACCATCACGGGCCATACAATAATGTGACATGGAAAACGGTCGCGAATACGATGAATGATATCGCGAATAACCGCGCCCGTGGGGGATGTCACAACACCGATGGTTTTGGGCAGGAAAGGCAGAGGTTTTTTATTGTCTGGGTTAAATAGCCCCTCCGCCATTAGTTGTTGTTTTCGTTGTTCCAACAATTTCAACAACGCGCCTTCGCCGGCTAATTCCATTGATTCGATGATTAATTGATAGCGCGATCCGTTGGGGAATGTGGTTAGGCGCCCCGTGCATATGACCTCCATACCCTCCTCTGGGCGGATGGATAGTTTGGAAACTGTGCCCTTCCAACACACAACGTTAATTACGGCATTTTCATCCTTCAGGTCGGAATATAAATGACCTGATTTGGCAATAGTGATGCGTGATAATTCACCGCGCACTCGCACATGCGAAAATGCTCCCTCCACCGTTTGTTTTACGGCACGCGATAGGTCGGATACACTAAACTCAGGGACGTTATCGATCATGAAAACAGAATAAGTTTAAATTTACTGTGTGTCGATAAAAGAAATAATTTGCATTGTCATGTTTCTCATCTAATAATTTGTATATGGTAAAAGTTATAGAATTAGTCACGGGCGATAATACTTTTACAAATGCTAATGTTTCATACATTGTTAATGTCTTTAATAAAAAAGGTTACCTTCAGCATGATGAAGGAGACAAAGCGTTTTTTGAAAATATGCTGGGTTATGAAATTGCATGGAAAAACATACGTATGGCGCGTATTTTAACGTGGGGTATGATTGTTGACCAACATCCCAAATTACTTAAAACATTAAAAAACACCCCGTGATTTCATAGCCGTGGCCAATGTTGAATCATCCATATATTCAACCTCACCACCAATCGGTACAC
>CAYGLI010000009.1:0-36752 GCA_964350795.1 uncultured Micavibrio sp. | reverse complement strand
GCATCACCAGATCCTTGAATTGCCGCAACAACTGGCGGTAGCGCCAATAACATTCCACCGAACCCTAATTTGGCCAATGGAACTTTTAATGCCGTGCCCTGTGGGTTTTCAACATGTTGTTTCAATCCAACTACACCAAGAGCGGCCAAAGCAAAGCCACCAAGATAAGAGATGAACGCAACAACTTGAGGCACGTTAGTAACTTGCTGTGAAGCACCTTCTGTATACTGGTTAAAAGATTGTGCAGATACACCACCAGCCCATGTCATCATTCCTGTCATCATTGCTGCTGACATTAATTGTGTTTTTACTTTAATCATAATTTCCTCCTTAAAAAAATTATATTTGTTTATTTGTATCGTTTCCTAAAAAAATGATACTCCATACACGTCAATTCCCAAAGTTCTTTGTATAATATTTGCGAATTCACCAAAATTCACAAGGATTGCACCTGCAATCACATGTGACACCCCGCCCATCATCGTCATTTGTTGGTTCCCCTCGGCAACGCCACGAAGAACAAAAAATCCACGAATCATAGACAGAATTCCTACAATAATTAAAAATGCCAAAATTGCCGTTAAAACATTTTCTGCATTTCCACTGGCCGACCCCAAAGATGGGTCAAGCGCCATAAAATCAACAAGAGTCATAGATTGACGATCACCAAATAATGTTTCGGTAAACACGCCAATAAATGGAGCGATTGAAAATAGCGCACCAGCCAAAACAAATGTTGCGACCGTGCCTAACCCTGTTGGACCACGCGCACCCTCTTGAGCCGTTTTGGTAAATCTGTGAACCGCCACCATCATTAGGATAGCACCCGCAGCATAACAGAAAAATAGAATTAACCATTGCAACGGGACATAAGAATCTTGAATGAAGTTCTGAAGCATACCATCAAGCCCGCCACCTGAGCTTGCGGTCGTATCCCAACCCAATAAGTTAATGCCCTGAACAGCGCCATCATCGCCAAATGTTGTTGCCGCGACACTGGCAACCGAAGGCAAAGCTAACATTAAACTTGCCGTAAATAGATATTTTAAGGGTTCTGGCAATTGAACCGCCTGTGGCCCTATTTCAACATGTTGGCGTAATTTATACAGGCCAACCGCCGTAAATATGAATCCAGTTAAATAAGCCAAGAAAGATACAAGTTCGATTAAATTCGTTTGCGAGGATATGTTATCAAACAAATCACCCAAAGTTTGTGCAGAGGCATCACCTGAAACAAGCAATAAACCCGCAAACCCTGTACTTAATAAAGAATATCTTTTTATTTTATTCATCATTGGCTTTTTGCCTAATTATCTTTCTTATTAAAATTAAAACATAGAATCGATATCAATTACAACAAAAACCGACAGCCCAACCCTATTCCTCTTACTATTAGTATGGAAAATATAATTTAAAATTTAGTTAAAATTCGAAATAAATATATTAAATATATTAAAATCAATGAATTAGATTATTTTCTACTATGCCTTATCCATATATGAAAGTTCATCCCCACCAAAATGAATTAGTTTTTTATCAGCCACTTTATTCAACACAAACGATAAATTATCGTAATTCATATCGATATAGTGTTTTACCGTTTCCTTTAAATCATCACGTTTTGTTTTTTTCCACTCCACAATGTAAAAAGTCTTATCCGATAATTTGGCCATAACACGCGCATCCGAAAAAACATATGATGTTGGGCAATCGAGAATAATCAAATCATACGCATCGCGTACGCGCCTTAATAATATCTCCATCCGCTCGCTGCCCAATAATGTCAGGGCATGGGTTGGAATGGCCTTGCTGGTCATGATATGAACGCCCGATGGGTGTTTTTTATAAATTGTATCCTCCAACGGCAATCGATCACTTAAATAATCCGCAAGCCCACGTGCGTTGCCCAAACCATAAGCCTTATGCAGGGACGGGCGGCGCATATCCGCATCAACAACCAAAACCTTTTTTCCACTTTGTGCGGCGGTTGTCGCCAACCAGATTGCCGTTGTCGTTTTTCCCTCATTCGTGTGTGTTGAGGTCACGGTTACAACACGCCCACCACTTTTTTGATGAGGGTCACGCAATTGCATTGATGTATTAAAAGACCGCATTAATTCCGCTAATGCCGACGTGGGATGCTTTAAAATGTAATTGGTCACGCTAACATCTTTTGAAAATTTCACTTTAGGGAGCGATGCATAAACGGGCAATCCAAGAATATTTTCAATTTGTTGCGACGTTTGAATTGTATTTTGAATTTTGCCCAAGACAAGCGAGATAAAGATACCCAAAAATAATCCTGTGATGCCAGCCCACAAAACAACCCTAAAGCGACCTTTAACTTTTTCTACTGACTTTAACGCTGGTGAAATAACACGAATTGGACTTTGATAAACACTCAATCCCTGTAATGATTGCATGTATGTTGTTGTGAAATTATTGAAGATAGATCGCGCACTATCAATTTTTTCCTGCAACCTCTCAATTTGCAATCTTTTGTCCACATCGACCTGAGAGCCCAGCCTGTAATCATCAATTTTTTTATTAATTTTTTTGATTTGCGCTTCTTGCACTTGCGCTACATTTGCCAAGGATTTTTCAAAAACCTCAATTTCCTGATCTAATTTATCGTTAAAAGATTTAAAGTCATTTTGAAATTCAATCATTTCTGGGTGATTAGAACCATAACGCGTCTCTAACAACTCTTTCCGTTGTAACAGTTTGTTCTCAATAGATTTTATATTATTTACCAATTCAGGCGGAAGAAAGCCACCAAGCGCACCAAACTTGTTCTTGCTATCACCATCTTGACGCAAAATATCTAAAATCAGTTTAGTTTCATCAAAATCCACCTCTAATTCAGATAGTTTTTGATTTAAAAAATCTATATCACCCCGCTGATCAACCTTATATTCTGATGGCATCAGATTATTGTCCCTCTGAAATTCCCGTAATTCAATTTCCGCCGCAATCACATCATCCCTTAAAACATCCAATCGCGCTGACAACCACTCCGTTGCCAAAATTGCGGCCTCCTTGGTTTTCGTTTCCTCAATTTTCGTGTAGGCCGATGGAAGGGCGTTCACAATCAAACTGGCCACGTCTATATCATCTGATTGAAAAGATAGGTTGATAATCGATGTTTTCGCAACGGGGTGAATTTCAAAACGAGATTGAATATAAGCAATCATCTCCTGCTGTTGATCAACCGCCATATCCTCAAACGATTCAAATTGTGACGACCCCCCAAATTCTGAATTTTGATAAAGTTTATTATCAACAATCAATTGGCGAATAACAGGAAATGATTTAATGATTTGCGCCTGCGATAATAAATCTAAACCACTTGATAGTTGAGACTTGATCATAATTGTCGAGGTCACACCATTCACCGTATTGAGGCGAGATGTATAAATAATCCCCCACATCATGAAAATCAAAATTGATAGCAAAATAATTGAGGGTCGCTCTGCAATTATTTTGAACATTGCCCTCTCATTTGTTGTTGCCATTAAATTATTATTCAAAGCAACACTCCTTGGCATTATTGCTTAGGATAGAGACAGTCACATTTGGGTTAATAAGATAACCACCATCCTTAAATTTCTGTGTGATAAGTTTGGAAGCCTCAGTCAATTTCAAACCATCAATTTGAACACCCCCAATTAAGGGAATTTGAATTGATCCATCATTTAAAACATTATGATTCCCTGATAAATCTGGCTCTTGGAAGACAGACACTCTAACGATATCACCGATGTTAATGTGGTTTTCCGCGGCTTTTTTATTTGATTTTTCGAAATAAATTGGCAATACAGGATCAGGAACGGCCTTATGGAACCGTTCTTCGCTGCATCCAGATAGAATAAGCAGACAGATAATAAAGCTGAAAAAATGACGCATTTTGACCAATAGATTTTTGAACAGATATTCAAACGCTATTATATCCGTGTTTTATCCACAGGCCAACCGTTTATATAGAGGCGTTTTCTATTCAAAATCCTTGGTAAAGGTCTCTTCACCACTAGGAATCGCCATCATGCTCACATTAATGACGGCCTTGGCGTCCGATGTCGAAATCAACTCGGCATATTCCGCCATTGAATCGGCAAAACGTGTAATCGCCATGCGTGGTTCATCCGCATTTGCAGGGCGTGTTAACATCAAACAAATTTGATTTTCCGCGGTTCGACCCGCAATATCACTGAGACGGCGAATACGCGTTGTGTATTTTTTCAAATTTTCACAAATTTCGGCGGCCACATCATCACCATGTTGGGCGCGAATGTCATCAATATTTTTAATTGTTGCGAATGTCAGGTACGTTTCCTCGCCATATCGATCGGCACGATCAAGACAAGATATAAAAATCTGGTTAAAAGCGGATTTTGATATCACGCCGTCTTTACTTGGAAAATCAATCGATTCATCCTGTAATTGTTTGTTGAAATCGGCGAGTCTTTTCAAATTACCTAATTTTTTCTTGAACTCATTCTGATCAAACGGTTTTTTAATATAATCATTCGCCCCTGATTTTTTTGATTCATCCAAGGATAATTGGTGCGACATAATGACCACAGGTGTGTAATTTGGATTTCCACGGCGTACGCCAATTAATAATGCGCGCATTTCTTCATTTTTGGGCGCGGGGTCAAAAAAAATGGCGTCATATGGTTCGGCGCGTACGGCGTCAATCGCATTATTCTTAATCGGTTCGATAGTCAGGTCGATATTGCCATCCTGACGACAAATATTTTCAACCTCATCAACGACATCCCTGTCCCGATCAATCAGCATAATTTTCATTTTTTACCCTTTTGCAAATCATTTTAATACCCTAAAGTGTAATGCATGACGATATACCTACACAAGGGCGATTTGCCTAATGATTTAGATTTC
This sequence comes from uncultured Micavibrio sp., assembly GCA_964350795.1. GTDB lineage: Bacteria > Pseudomonadota > Alphaproteobacteria > Micavibrionales > UBA1664 > UBA1664. The sequence continues at coordinate 31,850 of CAYGLI010000009.1, read as the reverse complement.
GGCACTTGCGTTGCCGTTGATACCGAAACCCAAGGGTTAAATTTACAGCGCGACCGCCTATGCGTTGTGCAATTATCCGCAGGGGACGGCAATGCTCATTTGGTGCAATTATCCGTTGATGATTACGCAGATGCCAAAAACCTGAAGGCATTGATGGAAAACCCGAAGGTTACCAAAATATTTCATTTCGCACGGTTTGACGTTGCGGTGATGAAAAAATATTTAAATGTGAATGTCGCCCCCATCTTTTGTACAAAAATTGCATCGAAATTAACCCGTACATATACGGATTATCATGGGCTGAAGGCATTATTGAGCGAATTGCTTAATGTTCAGGTTGATAAAAAACAACAATCATCCGATTGGGCGGCGGAGACATTATCCGAAGACCAAAAAATCTATGCCGCAAACGATGTTTATCATTTGCATGGCATGATGGATAAATTAACGGAAATGTTAAACCGCGAAGGGCGCATGGATATAGCGAAGGCATGTTTCGATTTCCTCCCCATCCGCGCTGAACTTGACCTCATGGGTTGGGATAACAACGATATTTTCAGCCATAGTTAGATAAAAATGACAAACGACATTCAAACCGCCAAGGACACCCTGAAAATTGAAATTGAGGGTATGACCGAATTGATGAATTCAATCGATTCCAATTTTGAAGCGGCTGTCTCAACCATTCAAGCCATGAAAGATATTGGTAAGGGGCGTTTGATTATCACGGGAATGGGAAAGTCAGGCCATATCGGCCTTAAAATGGCGGCATCATTTGCATCCACGGGCACGGCATCCTATTTCGTTCATCCGGCCGAGGCGTCGCACGGGGATTTGGGGATGATCACCACCGATGATGTTGTGATTGCGATTTCGAATAGTGGTGGCGCGCCTGAGCTGGGGGATATCATTGCCTATACACGGCGTTTTTCAATTCCGTTGATTGCCATTACATCCAAATCCGATTCCAATTTGGGTAAACATTGTGATATTTGCCTTCTGTTACCACAAGCGGCAGAGGCAGACCCGAATGGCCTTGCCCCCACAACATCCACCACCATGACATTGGCGATGGGAGATGCGTTGGCGATGGCCTTATTGGCGCGTCACGGCCTGACATCAGATGATTTCAAAATTTGGCATCCTGGTGGAAAATTAGGCGCGAAATTATTGCCCATATTCGAATTAATGGATAAAAAATCTGACCTGCCATTCGTCAAACCGACCGATACAATGGATAATGTCATCATCACGTTAACCGAAAAAAATATGGGGTGCGTGATTGTGTCGTCTGATCAATCAACCGCCGATGGCCTAATTACCGATGGTGATTTAAAACGTCATATGGGGCCTGATTTTTTAACGCGTCAGGCACAAATTGTCATGACCCAAAATCCAAAAACAATTCATCAGGGTACATTGGCGGGCGCCGCCATTGAAATCATGTTGCATAAATACAAATCGCCAATCACGTCATTATTGGTTATTGATGATGGCGATAATTTGGTTGGTATGCTCCGCCTTCAAACTCTTTTGGCCTCTGGTGTGGCATAAAAATGTCTGATGATCGTCTGTCAGGATTGGATTTTAAAAATGATGACGTTAATATTCAGCCCTATTCACGGTTTATAAAATCACTACAATTGATTTTGCCTCTTGGGATTTTGCTTATTATAGGTGTTTTAATTTTATGGCCGCAACTCTCTAAAATAGAAACCGAACCGCTTAGCCCCCAAGATGTTAAGGCATTAAGACAGGCGGAGAGCCAAAACACACTTTTAAGACCTGTTTTTAATACGCTGGATTCAAAGGGCAACCCCGTCACAATATCTGCCGATAACGCCGTTCAAAAACGGGATCAAGATGATTTTGTAATATTGGAAAAACCATCCGCGTCCATGAATGATAACAGCCGAATTTTACAATTTAATGCCGATAATGGTGAATATAACCAAACGACAAAAATTTTAACCTTGTCTAATAATGTCACCATCCAAGACAGCGATAATAATGTTTTAGAGGTTGAGGACATCACCGCCGACATTCAAAAAAATATCGCATACAGCGATTCACCTGCCAAATTAACAACAAATCACGGCACAATTGAGGGACAATCTGTTATCCTTGACCAAGAGAATCAAATTACAATCTTCAAAGGGCCAGCAAAAGCTGTTATTAATCCATAAATGATACGTCTATTTTTTATCTTTTTATTTGTTTTTTCAAACGCAGCAATGGCGGCGGATGCCCCTATTGAGGTGACCGCCGATAATGCGTTGGAATGGAATCGCGATCAAAAAACATTTATTGCCAAGGGGAATGCGTTGATTTCCCAAGGCGAAAGTTCAATCAATGCACCAACAATCACAGCGCGTTATAACGAGGTTGATGGGAATATCATCATTGATTCCGTTATCGCCTCAGGCAACGCCACACTCAAACAACCAAACGAAACATTAAGTGCCGAGACGGTAACCGCGCAATTTATCAATGGACAATTGGGAACGGTTGAGGCCACAAACAATGTCATTTTAAAAACAGATAAAGAAACATTAATGGGATCAAAGGGTGTTTATGACGCCATCAAACGTGTCATCATCATAACGGGTGATGTTAGGATTGAACAAGGTGATAATATTTTAACAGGAAATCGCGCTGAATTTGACCTCAACACAAATATCAGCAAATTAAGCGCATCACCAAAAACAAACGGTGGACGTGTTAAGGCGGTATTTCAAGCCAAAGGGGCAGAATAATGGCCGCCATAAGAAATACGCATTTACAAACTGTTAAACCTGGATTGCACGCAATCCATATTGCGAAATCTTATAAAAAACGCCCCGTCTTGCGGGATGTTGAAATTCATGTCCAACAAGGTGAATCCGTTGCATTGCTTGGCCCCAACGGCGCAGGTAAAACCAGTTTGTTTTATATTATCACTGGTTTGGTCAAGGCCAATGAAGGGCGCATTATATTAGATGGTCAGGATATTACAAACCTTCCCATGTATCGCCGTGCGCGCCTTGGTGTTGGCTATTTACCACAGGAGTCATCAATTTTCCGTGGGCTAAGTGTTGAGGATAATATTCGCGCCATTTTACAAACCAATAAAGACATGCCAAAAGATAGGCAAGAAGCATTATTGGATGAATTATTGGCTGAATTCTCAATCTCTCATTTACGCCGCACGCCTTCTGTTGCCTTATCAGGCGGGGAGAGACGCCGTTTAGAAATTGCCCGTGCGTTGGCATCACGTCCAAAATTCATTCTACTTGATGAACCGCTTGCGGGGATTGACCCTATTGCTGTTGGTGATATTCGTGATTTGATTGGCCATTTAAAAGACCGCGGTATTGGCGTTTTAATCACCGATCATAATGTCCGTGATACGTTGGATATTGTCGACCGCGCCTATATTTTGCATGAAGGGCACATCCTTACCCACGGTACACCATCTGAAATCATTGCGAACGAGGATGTTAAGCGCGTTTATTTAGGCAAAAATTTTAAAGCCTAACTATTTAAATCCATACGGGGTGCGCGAACGGCTTTCTTTTCTTCAGGTTCTTTTTTCAAAATCTCTTCGGTAACTTCTGTTTCTTGGGGTGACTTTGATAAAATTGCAACAGGAACACCACGACGATGCTTCACCGCCTCGCGAATTTTTTGCCAATCCAGTCTATCGGCATTCTCCCCCGCAATATCTGATAAATCCTTGAATAATGTTTCGGGAACCCGATATTCCTTAATCTTACCTATATCTTCAAACGAATCCGCCAATTCATCCTCACCATGCGCCTCTAAATATAACATATCATCAATCCAACCTAATTTAATGGGTTGTTTAATCACGTTAACCGTGGTGTCGACAGGAATATTTTCAAAGACCTTGATAATATCTTCTGGGTACATGCGGATACATCCTGATGATACGCGACGCCCAACACCCAATGGTTTATGTGTGCCGTGAATTAAATATTGCGGCCATCCTAAATATAAGGCATGAGTCCCCAGCGGGTTGTCTTCGCCCGGTGGAACAACTGCGGGCAGTGTGGGATCTTCCTTACGCATGCGTGGCGTTGGTCGCCAAGATGGACCATCTTTTTTACGAACAATTTTTGTAACACCAAGAGGCGTATTTAAACCCTCGCGTCCAATCCCTAATGGATATGTTTTTGGGTTTTCAGGATCAGTAACAAAATCGTACATCCGCATTTCCGCCAAATTAATCACCAATCCAACCTGCGGAGCATCGGGTAACAAATGTTTTTTTGGCAATATAATTTTTGTACCCGCGCCCGGCAACAAAACATCAATACCAGGGTTGGCGGCAACCATTTCAACATATCCCAGATTATGGGTGCGCCCCAATTCCATTAATGTATCTTCGAATTTTGCGCGCACCGTATCCATCTCGCCAATAAATGATAGCCTGGGTTTGGTCTCTTCTATTGGCTCATCATCATTTTCGGATTGATTTCGCTCTGCCTCTGGTTTCGCGGACGGCATTGGTTTACTTGCTTTCACTGACGGTTTTTCCGCCATCGCCGCCTTTAAAAATAGAGATGGGTTGTCGATTTCAGCGGCATTAACATTGGCTGAAAAGAAAAGAAAAGTTATAAGTAAAAATGGATATTTCATATAATCAAGAATATACAATAAAAACAGTGACAAAACAAAGGCAGAGTTAAGGTACAATTTTCAGTATAGCTGAACTTGAACGCTTATTATTAAAATCAGTTTTAAAATAATAAAGCGCTTTTGAAAATTCAGCTGTTTCTAATTTATAATTGTTATAGGTAAGTTTAAATATTCCAGAATCTGTTTTTGTAATACTTGCAATATCTACGCCATTGTCTAACACAACAAAAGACGTACTTTTCTCAGCGCAAATGATCGAATAATTGCGCCATTCATTTTTTCTTACCCTCTCTACATAAACCGCTAAGACTTCCGCCAACTCTGAATGTGCGAAATATAAATGGGGTGCACTCGTTAATCTTTGAAAGGCTTGCTGTACCATTTTTCCCTGCTTTTTATTTTTATAAAAGCAGAGTAAGCATGCTTAGGTCAAGATATATTTACTTAATTATTTTAAATTGCCCGCGTTGTTTTTTCTCACCTGGTTTTCCTATGGTGCGAAAAACATTGAGTGTTTCAAGAAATTTTTCAGACCGAAAAATCTGCTTTTGTCCCTCAAAGACACGATAAAAATCTTTATTATTATTTTTTGTGCGGGATATGGAATAAATAACCGCCGCAGGCGCGCCTTCGCCTCTTTCAATTACACAAAATGTGGTTTGATTTTTTTCACATGAAATGGCGTAATCTCGCCATCCTTTTTTTAATACACCTTCGCCATAGGCAGACAAAATCTGTCTCAATTCACCATGAGAAAAGACAGATGATTGTGTATCGTGAAATCCTGTTGACGGAAATTTCTCAGTCATTACACTCAGTTTAACAAATTTTAACGAAAAAATCGAGAAAAATGGCAAAAAAACAAAAAACACCTGATGAAGATATAGCGGCCGAACTTCTATTGAAGGACGCTGACGAGGCCTTGCGCCAAGACCAAATGAAGGCTCTCTGGGATGAGTGGGGGTCAACAATTATTGGTGTTGCCCTGATGATTATTTTTGGAACCATGGTGGGTGTTGGGTGGAAAAATTGGCGTTATAATGTTCATACATCCCAAACCACGGCATTAATTCAAAATAACCCTGAGGCATTATCCGATTCCTATAAGGGCATTTCCAACCTGATTACCGCGGGACAAATTGCAAGCGCAAACACACCGGCCATATTATACAACATGACCAACAATGCCGCGAATGCCGGATTACCGCGTGAATGGGATATTTTGGCCGAGTGGGGGGCATTAAGGGCACAGGCTGATTTACCAGACACAAACAAAATCGATATCGCGAAAATAATGGAAACATTATCAAAAAAACGTAAAAACCCATATGCACCCGCCATGATGATGGAGGCCGCAATATTGTATGGTAATGGTGGACAAAATGATAAGGCAATTACATTATTGAATGATGCAAAAAATCATCCACTAACATCACAAAATGTAACGCTACAAAATGAAATTGAAACATTACTAACCCTCTATAAATCAGAGGTGAAATCATAATGAAAAAATTACTGCCAATTGTTTTTATTGGATTTTTATCCGCCTGTGGAACATTAGACTATTTTTCAGACGAAGAAGAATCCGTTTTAGAGGGTGAGCGGCTATCCCTTTATGATTTTGAAAAAACGTTGCAACAAGACCCGAATACACAATTTGGTATGGATGGCACGGAGGGTAACGTTGCGGTTATCACATTACCTGATATTTTACAGGGTGGCGAAGATACAAATATGAGCCTTGCCTCACCATGGGCAAACCAATTTTGGCCACAGGTTGGGGGATACCCCAACCACGCCATGAAGCATGTTGCCTTTACATCGGGTAAACCTAAAAAATTATGGTCATCGTCAATTGGCGCTGGCGGTACAAAAAGAATGCCCCTGACATCTGCGCCCATCATGGCGGATGGCAAGGTTTTTGCATTAAATAACGATGCCGAAATTGTGGCATTTAGTGCCGAAAAGGGTAAAAAATTATGGACACGTGAAATCCTAAAACAAGGCGAGGACGAAGTTGTTATCGGTGGTGGCTTAGGATTCTCTGGTGGTCGACTTTATGCCACAAATGGCTTTAACGAGGTTCTTGCCCTCAACCCAGATAACGGTGAAATCTTATGGCGCGCCGACACAAAAACACCTGTACGCGCAGCCCCCGCCGCCATTCCAGGGCGTGTTTTTGTCACAACATTGGATAATGAAACCATCGCATTTGATGGCCGCAGCGGTGAAAAATTATGGTCACATCGTGGATTGAATAGCGAGGCTGGGCTGATTGGTGACACAACACCTGCCGTGACCAAGGATGCGGTTATCGCAACCTATGGTTCGGGCGAGGTTTATGCCCTGCAAATCAATACGGGACTGGAATTATGGGGTGAAAATCTCTCCCCGCTCGCCCGAAATACAGGGCAATCCAGCCTGACCGATATTCGCGCCTTGCCCGTGGTTGATGAGGGTATTGTTATTGCCGCATCCTATAACAACCGCATGAATGCCATTGAATTGCGCGCAGGGACAACATTATGGCAGATTTCAATTGGCGCTGAATCAACCCCATGGGTGTCTGGCAATCGTGTTTTTGTCATTGAATCACAGGGCACATTAATATCCATTAACCGCGATAATGGCGACATTATCTGGCAATCTGCCCTAGACCCATTTGAGGATATGGATGACCGCGATGACCCGATTAAATGGTCTGGCCCCGTGTTGGCAGGTGGGCAACTGATGGTGTTTGGATCACATGGTGTTGTGCGGACACACAATCCCGTAAGTGGTGAAATTGTTAATGAGTGGGATGTTAGAGACCCTCTATCGCTGCCCGTTGCGATTGCCAATGAAACATTATATACACTGTCCGATAATGGCCGTTTGACAGCGTGGCGATAGAAATTAGCCTTATTGAATCGCGTCAAAAATCGCCTGACGCAATTCATCAATGCCAATTTTTTTATCGCTGCTGGTAACCAACGGGTGCGGATAAGCCGCAGGGTTTTTCTTTAAGGCATCCTCGATTTTATTAATCACTTTGTCCAATTCGGCCTTATTGGCCTTATCAATCTTGGTTAACACAACACGATATGGCACGGCGGCCTTGTTTAATAAATCCATCATATCGATATCACTGTCTTTCAATCCATGGCGCGAATCAACCAAAACAAGCGTGAGGCGCAATGAAACACGCCCACGCAGGTAATTTTCCAACATCTTTATCCAATTGCTGATTTTTGATTTTGACACCTTAGCGTATCCGTAACCTGGCATATCAACCAAATGAAACAAATCCCCAATGTTAAAAAAGTTTAATTGTTGCGTGCGCCCCGGCGTATTGGATGTACGAGCCAATTTTTTTCGCCCTGTTAAGGCATTGATTAATGTCGATTTCCCAACATTTGATCGTCCTGCAAACGCCACCTCTGGTAAGGTTGCAGGTGGCAACCAATCCAGTGTATCCGCCGCGGCAATAAATTCGCATTTTGAGGTGAAAGCTTTTTCTAAATCCATGTGTTTTTCTTAACGCCAAAGGGGCATAAAGTCACGTCAAGTTTTAGGATAGTGCAATCCATTGTTTTTAAATGGTTTTTCATCGAAAACTCAGTTCGTTCCAGAGTTTGCGTTTTGTTTCGGCCTGTTCTTTTGTTTTTGTGTTTAAATTCATAGGGTTATTATATGATTTTATTCCTATTTTGTCAAGGGTTGATTTGAAACGCAAAGTTACGCGAAGTCACGCAGAGTTTTTTTCTTTATTATCATCCTGAGGCTTGCGAAGGATCTCATATATAGACTCAATAGAGGTTCTTCGTCGTCTTCCACTCATCAGAATGACAGGTTAAGAATTTTTTATTCAGTGACCTCTAAACAGAATAATTATATTTGAAACAAGTATCTTTGGGTTCAAATAAAGACTTCCAATTCCCCTGCGTCCTTTGCGACTTCTTCGCGACCTTTGCGTGAACGGTTACAATGCCTGCGGCGATGTGGTTTTATCAGGATTATTCTATATAGAAATTTTTATAATCTCTCTGCCCCTCCGTGCCTCTGCGGTTAAAAATTAAACCGCAAAGGACGCAATGTGACACCCATAAATATCAGGGTTGCGTGATGAATAAAAAGAAAGGGCGGAGGAAATTCCCCCGCCCGATCAAATAAGTTTTTCAATCTAAACCTCCGAAGAGGCCTTTAGATTAGAAGTTAACTTGTGTACCCAACAATACTTGTGTTGAGTCGATATTTGTTGATTCGTTATCAATCATAGATACTGAACCACGGAATGACATTCCTGGACCATATGCATATGATGCACCAGCAGTCCAACGGTCGATTTCGTTAGTTTTTACGCCAGCTGCTTCTGTTTCAGTGTCATAGTATGACAAACCTAACTTGTAAGCACCCATTTGGTAATCAGCACCAACAACCAATGTGTCTGTGTCTGTATCAACATTGTTTACTTCTGTTTGGTTTTCCAAATAAGCAACACCAAGACCGAAACCAGCGAAGTCTAAATCAAGACCAGCGTTCCATGTGTTTGCGTCATCAGTTGTGTTACCAACACCAGCTGTTGTAAGTTCAGCATTATACTGAGCCCAACCAGCACCAACAGCTACGCCAACACCTTCAAATGCGCCTTCGTAACGAGCGGCTAATTCATAACCATCTTCATATTCAGTGTTACTGTCATTTGTAGCATCAGTCGCTGTCAAGCCGTTACCATCATCATCCATTGTTGGGATGTATGAAACACCAGCTTGGAAACCGTTAAACACAGGTGTCATGTAAGTCAATTTATTGAACTTACCTGATACTGGAGCAACATGGTCATAGTCTAAACGAAGTGCAGTAGCACCAGCATTACCAGTTGAGTTGTATGTTGAAATGTACTGACGTAGGCCATCAACGTTTGAGTCAGCGGAAGGAGCAGCAACTTGTAATAAGTAAGCAGCACCGTCTTCTTCACCAAAGTTTACGCGTCCCCATCCACCTGACAAATACATGTATGATTCGTCAACTGTTGTGTCATTGAAAGCGTCATCGCGGTCAAGATCCATTTCAACGTGAACACCAACAGTTAGACCAGAATCCAAAGTTGTTTCACCAGTGAAGTGAACTTCTGTTTCTTTACGAATATTCAGTGAATCAAGGTCTGTTGCACCTGTTTCATCATTATCGTTATATACGCCGTAACCTTTAAAGTGACCAGCAAGGTCAAGTGAAAGGCCTTCAGCCATTGCAGGTGTAGTAGCAAGAGCCACAAACGCCGCACCAGTTAAAAGTAGTTTTTTCATTTTGTAGTTTCCTCCAAAAAATGATTTGGTTTATTCCAAATCGATTAATATGACCTTCGCAATAAATACGAATTAGGGATATTTTGTGTTCAATATGCGCATTCGTCAAATTTTGAACGCAATTCATGCCTATTTTAATTTTGGAATGTTGCAAAAATACAACATATAAGGCATTGATGCTTTATCTTGATTGGATGGCGTGGCAATGCTAAGACATATTATAAACAAATAAACCAAAGGAATAAACCGCATGAAACATTTTGTTTTGGCATTGTTAACATTAACCGTCCTTGGCGCCTGTGCTGGTGTTGAGAAAGAGGCAAAATACCCAACGGGTGCAGACCGTGATGGCCTGAACCAAGGGGATATTTATTCCGAACGTGAGAGTATTTTTGGCGAAGGTGGTATTTCCATTCTTGGTGGTAATAATGATAGGCCATCCGGCGATGCCATTACCGTGAATTCGCATTTGTGGCGCGCGTCATTGGATACGGTGTCTTTTATGCCATTGGCCAGCGTTGACCCATTTGGTGGTGTGATTTTAACTGATTGGTACTCTGACCCATCAAAATCGAATGAGCGTTATAAATTAAACGTTTTTGTTATTGGATCTCAATTGCGGTCTGATGGAATTAAAGTGACAGCCTTCCAACAGAAACAAAGCAAAGGGCAATGGCGCGATATGGCGGTTGATGCATCCATCGCGACAAAAATTGAAGACGCCATCCTGACACGCGCGCGTCAGATTCGTATTGCAGGCAAGGAATAAGATTAAATGTCGGACATACGCTATAACATCAAGGAAACAGAGGCAAAATGGCAAAAGACATGGATTGATAACGGCACATTTAATGTGACCGAAGATCCATCAAAGGACAAATGCTATGTCCTTGCCATGCTTCCGTACCCATCAGGGCGTATTCATATGGGGCATGTCCGTAATTATTCCCTATCGGATATTGTTGCACGTTACAAAAAAATGAAGGGGTATAATGTCTTAAACCCAATGGGGTGGGATGCGTTTGGCCTACCTGCAGAAAATGCCGCGTTGGAGCGCAAGATTCACCCCGCCACATGGACATACAAAAACATTGATGAAATGCGTGAACAATTACAGGCCATGGGATTGGCCATTGATTGGACACGCGAAGTGGCAACATGTCACCCAGGATATTACAAACACCAACAAAAGATATTCCTCGATTTCATGGAAAATGATTTGGTGTACCGCAAGGAATCCACCGTGAATTGGGACCCTGTTGAAAACACCGTTTTGGCCAATGAACAAGTTGTTGATGGCAAAGGGTGGCGATCTGGTGCACCCGTTGAGCGCAAAAAATTAAACCAATGGTTTTTAAAAATAACTGATTACGCCGAGGATTTATTATCTGAGATTGATAATCTTGACCGTTGGCCCGATAAGGTTCGCACCATGCAACGCAATTGGATTGGCAAATCCCAAGGGTTGCAGATGACATTAAACGTTGCGGAAACCAAAGATCAATTTGAAATTTTCACAACGCGGCCTGATACTATTTTCGGGATGAGCTTTATTGGGTTGGCGCCCGATCACCCGCTTGCCGTGAAATTATGCGCTGATAAAGATGGGTTTGAGAAATTTAAGATTAAATGCGCCGAGGGTGGGACATCTGAATCCGCCATCGAACAAGCCGAAAAGATTGGGTTTGATACTGGATACACAGTTGAACATCCGTTTATTAAGGGTAAGCATGTGCCCGTCTATGTCGCGAATTTTATCCTGATGGATTATGGAACTGGTGCAATTTATGGTGTGCCCGCCCACGACCAACGCGATTATGATTTCGCCAAAAAATATAATTTAGATATTGAACAAGTTGTTTTTCCAAGTGATGAAAGCGAATGCGATTTATCCAAGGAATCTTATAACGGCCCTGGGAAAATTGGAAACTCTGATTTTCTGAATGGTCTGGATATTGATGAGGCAAAGACCACGGTCATCAACAAAATCTCTGAAATGAATTTAGGAGAGGCCAAAACAACATACCGCCTGCGCGATTGGGGTGTGTCTCGTCAACGGTATTGGGGATGTCCAATTCCAATTATTCATTGTGATGCTTGTGGCATTGTGCCCGTGCCGTCCGATCAATTACCCGTTCAATTGCCTGATGATGTGACATTCGATAAACCCGGTAATCCATTGGCGAACCACCCCACATGGAAAAACACAACATGTCCGAAATGTCAGGCCGATGCTACCCGTGAAACCGACACTTTAGACACATTTTTTGACAGCTCATGGTATTTCACACGCTATTGCGATGCCCGTAATGAATCTGCGCCAATTGATAAGGCCAAGGGCGATTATTGGATGGGTGTTGACCAATATATTGGTGGTGTTGAGCATGCGGTGTTACATTTACTGTATTCTCGATTTTTCCAGCGCGGTATGAAAAAATGTGGTTATACAGATATTAAGGAACCATTCGAGGGATTATTCACCCAAGGAATGATCACGCATATGTCGTTTAAGGATTCAAATGGTCAATGGGTTTATCCCGCCGACATGATTGAACAGGATAACGGCCAGTGGATTGAGAAAAACACGAAATTACCTGTCATCCCCCAACGCAATGAAAAAATGTCAAAATCAAAGCGTAACACCGTTGATCCAGAGGAAATTTTGGATACCTATGGCGCAGATGCCGCGCGTTTATTCGTGTTGTCCGACTCACCACCTGATCGGGATTTGGAATGGACAGAAAGCGGTATTGAGGGTGCGTGGAAATATATTAATCGTCTGTACCGCTTGGCCGCCGAAAATCTATCTCACTTACCAACGGACGCCACGCCTCAACCTCATTGCGGTGATAATGCCCTTAAAACACTCAGAAAAATTCATGAAACCCGTGCCTTTGTTGCCGAGGATATTGATGGATTTCATATGAATAAGGCCGTCGCCCGTATTCGTGAGCTGTCTAACGCGCTTATCACACTTGATGCGTCAAAAAATGATGAGGCGTGGGTTTTAAGAGAGGGGTTAATCACGTTGTCACAGGTTATATCCCCCATCACACCGCATTTGGCCGAGGAAATTTGGTCGATGATTGGTATGAAAGGAATTGTTGCCGATTCAAAATGGCCAATGGCGGATGAATCTTTATTAGGCGCTGATACGGTCACCATTGGTGTTCAGGTGAATGGAAAAGTACGCGCAAGCATTACCCTGCCCAAAGGATCAGACAAAGAAACCACGGAAAAAATTGCCTTTGCCAATGATGACGTTATCCGTGCAATTGATGGCAAAGATGTCCGCAAGGTCATTGTAGTTCCCGACCGTATTGTGAATGTGGTTATTGGGTAATATTTTTAATTATTTTTTCAATCATAAAATATTAAACCGCAGAGGCACAGAGTTACAGAGAATTCTTGCCCTTTACTAATACGTCATTACGATCCTCAAATTAAAAATAAAAAACTTTGTGTTACATTGTGTCCTTTGTGGTTTAAAAAAATATCCGTGCAATCTTTGTGGCTCATGCTAAATTAAATTTATGAAATTTTTACTCATTATCTCACTTTTTATTTTGTCGTCATGTGGGTTTACGCCTGTTTATGGTACAAAAACCGTATCAAACGACCTCAACACTGTTGCAATTGCATCTATCCCAGACCGTAATGGTCAGATGGTACGAAATTTCTTGATTGATCGTATTTATAAAAATGGCTATCCGTCAGCACCGCAATTTACCTTATCCGTTTCACCAATTGAAGAGAATATCGTTGAAATTGGTATTGATAAGGATGATGAGGCATCACGCGCGCAATTACGCCAAAGGGCGGTCATGACATTGACCGACATGGACACAAATAAACCGGTTTTAACCCGTACCATCCGCGCAACATCAGGCTATAATATTTTGACAGGGCAATTCACAACCTATGTGTCCCAAGAAGACGCTCGCCAACAATCGTTACGCGCCTTATCGGATAATATCATCACACAATTAGAAATTTATTTTTCACAATGAAGTTAACCTTTAAACAAATTGAACCATTCGTCCAAAACCCAGACCCAAAAGCGCGTGTTATACTTGTTTACGGTCCTGACCAAGGATTGGTGAGCGAGCGTGCTAAAATTATTTGTAAAACCGCCATTGATGATTTGAATGATCCATTTAATGCAGTGACATTCGTATCCGAAAAAATATTATCAGACCCAGCCGCATTTTATGACGAGGCCAATGCCCAATCATTAATGGGCGGCAACCGATTGATTATGATTAAGGGTGCAACAGATTCAATCAATGTTATTTTAAAGGATTATTTGGACAATCCATCGATGGAGACATTGATCGTTGTTGAATCGGATAATCTTGGCCCACGCTCTGCGTTGCGGAAATTATGCGAAGGTGCAAAGAATGCCGCCGCCGTACCATGTTATGTTGATGATGAACGTAATTTGGCACAAATCATCCGTGATATGTGTACGCATGCCGGGTATACAATCGACCAAGATGCCATGATTGCATTATCATCCGCATTGGTTGGTGATCGCATTATTGCCCGCAATGAAATTGAAAAATTAATCCTTTATAAGGGATATCATAAAGAATATCAGGGACTTAATGGCGATCCCATCCGTGAAAAAATTGGCCGTATTTCAATAGCGGATGTGTATGCGTCATGCGGTGATGTGCGTGATTGGTCGATGGATAGGTTGGTGTACGCCATTGGTGATGGGAACGTACAGGAGGCACATACAATTATTCAAAGTTTGTATAATGATATGGTTGCACCCATTGTTCTTTTACGTTCAGCCCAAGGGCATTTTTGGAAATTATTATCCGTTAAAAACAAAATTAAGGATGGAGTGAGCCAAGGTGATGCTATTAAAACACTGAACCCACCGCTATTTTTTAAGGTCGCCGATGCCTTTCAACATCAATTAAACCGATGGTCAATTTCAACCATAGAATCCGCACTGGATGCCCTCAATAAGGCCGAGGCCATGAGCAAGCAAACTGGATATGTTGATACAGCGTTGGTTGAAAATTGTTTGATACAGTTGGCACGGTATAACCCAACGCAAAGACGCGCCGCGTAATGAATTAGGCCTTACTTAAACGGCGTAGGACATCATCCAATTGATCCAATGATTGATAATCAATTTTAATATGACCGCTACCGCCCTTTGACGATGCATTAATGGACACCGACATCCCCAAAATACGTGTCATTTCTTCCTCTAACGCAACGGTATTGACACCCTTATCTTTTTTAGGTGATTTGGCCTTTATTGATTTATTTTTTGACGATTTAATAAGGCCTTCAACATCCCTTACTGACATATTGTCAGATAATATTTGTTTGGCCAATTCTTCAGCATTCTCTTGTCCCACAAGGTTTCGTGCGTGCCCTGCACTCAATTCACCTTTTGCGACCATATTCTGAACTGATTCAGGCAATTGCAATAAACGCAATATATTGGCAATGGCTGAGCGGCTTTTCCCAATTGTGACAGATAATTTTTCTTGTGTATGACCATGCCTATCCATCAATTCCTGAAGGGCTTTTGCCTCTTCAATTGGTGTTAGATCCTCCCGCTGAAGATTTTCAATTAAGGCAATTTCTAAAACCGCTTCATCATCCAAATATTGCAATGTGACGGGAACTTCATGCAATTGAACCATTTGTGCGGCACGCCAACGGCGTTCACCCGCAATAATTTCATATTGATTAACTTCATCCTCAACGGGACGAACCACGATAGGTTGTAAAACACCATGCATGGCGATTGATTTCGCCAAATCCTCTAACGCGCCCTCATCAAAATATTTTCGTGGTTGAAACGCGCATGGTTTTAGCCATTCAACGGGTAAGGAACGACGTTTTAAATCTTCTCCAATAATGTCATTAGCAGACATGTCAGGAAACGCCTCATCATCATTTGTTTCACGTGAAACAGTTGGCGCTTCATCCTCACCAAAAATGGCATCAAGGCCGCGCCCTAGACCTCTTTTTTTAGGATCGATGTTATCGCTCTCAACCATTACGCTACGGCCTGTTGATTTTGAACCATAGCCTTCTCACGCTTAATCACCTCTTTCGCAAGCTGGATATAGGCTTGAGAGCCCGCGCAACGCATATCATATACAATAGCGGGCAACCCGTAAGATGGCGCCTCTGACACCCGCACATTGCGCGGAATAACCGTTTTATAAACCGTATCACCAAAATATGATCGCACATCGTTTGCCACCATTGATGACAGACGATTACGTGTATCATACATCGTCAACACAACACCGTGAATTTTTAAATCTGGATTAAATGTTGAGCGAACCCGCTCGATTGTTTTGGTTAAATGCGCCAACCCTTCCAACGCATAAAATTCACACTGCAGAGGAACAATCACCGCGTCCGCTGCAACCAAAACATTCAATGTTGTTAAATTTAATGCTGGAGGACAATCAATGACAACATAATCATATTGATTACCAATACCATCCAACGCCGCCTTCATCCGAAATTCACGGTGTTCGGCGGTAACCAACTCAACCTCTGCGCCCGATAAATGCATGGATGATGGCACAATTGATAAACGCGGAACCTTTGTCCCTACAACGCAATCATCAAGATTTTTTTCGCCAAATAATAAATCATACGAACTATTTGCCCGCTCTGAGCGTCGAACACCAAGACCTGTGGACGCATTACCCTGCGCATCCATATCAATCAACAACACACGCTTTCCAACCGCGGCCAACGATGTCGCAAGGTTGATAGATGTTGTTGTTTTCCCAACACCCCCTTTTTGATTAGCAATAGCAAAAATACGCGCGAACCCAGACATGAAACACTCTCCTTATGCTTTCAAACATAACGAATTCAATGATTCCATGACAAGCATGAAGTTATTTTTCGATGATGTTACCCACAATTAAAATCCGTGCCAATGAATCGGTTTTTGAAGGGTAGTCGGATAAAACAAAGGTGAATTTCTTTTCCGCCTCTTCAATTTCATCCTGCCAATTTTTGCCTTTTGGCATTAACATCTTGAATTGAATATTATTATCCCACAGCGGTTTTGTATAAATTAACAATTGACGAACGGATGCCAAGGCGCGGCACGTCACCATATCAACATCCAAATCATCAATTATATTTTCAATACGATCATTGATAATTTTCACATTTTCACATTGTGTTTCACGTGAAACAGTTTGCAAAAACGCACATTTACGCGCATCCGATTCGATCAAGATAAAGTCAATCTCTGGGTTCAATATCGCCAATACCAATGCAGGAAAACCAGCGCCAGAACCAATATCACAGATCTTTTTAGTGCCCTTTGGGATATAGTTAGAGAGTTGAATACTATCCTCAAAGTGCCGATCCCATGCATTTTCAATCGTTGTGGGACTGACCAAATTGATAGTTTTTTGCCATTTCAGAAGCAAGCCATGATAGTGATTTAATTTATCCTCAGGCTGCATGCTTACGCTTTACATGACGAAGAAGGGCGATAATAGCCGCGGGCGTAACACCAGGAATACGAGATGCCGCGCCCAATGTTTCTGGTTTTGCCATTTCCAATTTTTGAATAACCTCGGATGATAATGACCCAATCGCACTATAATCAACCCACTGTGGAATAAGCAGGTTTTCATCCTTGCGGTACGCATCAATATCCGCCATTTGTCTTTCTATATACCCACGATAGGACGAATCAATTTGAATTTGTTCGGCTATATCATCATCAATGCCTGATAGTTCAGGCCAAATATTTTCCAATGCATCCCACGTGACGTTAGTGTAATTCAAAATTTCTTGAACGTTGCGACGCTTGCCGTCCTTATTCACATCAATGCCAAATTTTTCCAATTCATTTGGTGTCGCCTGTAATGATTCCGTGAGTGCACGCGCCTGTTCTAGTTTTTCTTTTTTCACACTCCAAACAGTTTGTCGTTTATTTCCGACACATCCCCATGCAATACCCTTATCGGTTAAGCGTTGATCCGCGTTATCAGAGCGAAGGAGCAAGCGATATTCTGCCCGCGATGTGAACATACGATAGGGTTCTGGCGCACCGCGTGTAATTAAATCATCAATCAAAACACCGATATAGGCCTCCGCCCGATCCAATGTGAAAACCTCACCAGATCCTTGGCGCGCGGCATTTAAGCCCGCCATTAAACCCTGCGCCGCGGCCTCTTCATATCCAGTTGTTCCATTAATTTGTCCAGCCAAATACAAACCACTTAACACCTTGGTTTCCAAAGTGTTTTTTAGGGCGCGTGGATCAACATAATCATATTCAATGGCGTATCCATATTCCAAAATTTTGGCATTTTCCAAACCCACAATTGTTTTTAATAATGCGTCCTGAACGTTGGCAGGCAATGATGTTGAAATACCATTTGGATAGACCGTGTCATCGTCCAACCCTTCGGGTTCAAGGAAAATTTGATGCCGATCCTTATCGGCAAATCGTGTCACCTTATCCTCAATTGACGGACAATATCGCGGGCCTGTTCCTTCAATCTGTCCAGAATAGACAGCGGAAAAATGCTTGTTTTCTTCAATAATTTTATGGGTTTCTGGATTCGTATATGTCATATGACATTCAATCTGAGGCACAGTAATTGTATCGTTTAAATAGGAAAAGGGCACCGGATTTTCATCAGCGGGCTGCGATTCCAAAATATCCCAATTGATTGTTTTTCCATCCAAACGCGCCGGTGTTCCCGTTTTCAAACGGCCAAGTGGTAAGTTTAGTTTCTCTAACGTTTCACCCAGTTTCACCGCTGGTTTTTCGCCCACACGCCCAGCCGGAATTTGTTCGGCACCACGGTGAATAATACCCCGTAAAAATGTGCCTGTTGTGATAACGACCGCGGGTGCAAGAATTTGTGTACCATCTGACAAAAGAATGCCTTCTATTTTTTTGTCATCCTGAGGAGCTTGCGACGAAGGATCTAATTCAGATTCCTCGCTATGCTCAGAATGACAAGATAGGATTAAATCATCAACGCCACCTTCAATAACCGTCAAATTCGGCGTATTGAAAATCTCGGCCTGCATTGCCTCGCGATATAATTTGCGGTCGGCCTGTGTACGTGGCCCACGAACCGCCGCGCCCTTGGATGCATTCAACATTCGAAATTGGATTCCCGATTGATCGGTTATTCGTCCCATAATCCCATCAAGCGCATCAATTTCACGCACCAAATGCCCCTTACCAAGGCCGCCAATCGCCGGGTTACACGACATCACGCCAATAGTTTCGCGTTTATGCGTCACCAAGGCGGTTTTAACGCCCATGCGCGCGGATGCGGCGGCCGCCTCGCACCCTGCATGTCCACCACCAACAACAATGACATCATATTTTTGTTCCATGAATGGGGTTATAGCAGTAAAGAGAGAAGAAAATCAATATTTTTGAATTCCTCGACTTGATCGGAGATCCAGTATTTAATGCATTAGATCCCCGCCTTCGCGGGGATAACAGGAATCTAAAATTCGGCTTTGCCTCATTAAGATTGCTGTCACTTCCCAATACAAAAATCGCGAAAGATAATATCCAATAAATCCTCAACATCCGTTCGCCCTGTAATTCGACCGATAGCGCGGACGGCCATGCGGATATCCTCTGCTATCATATCGGGGCTAAATCCATTTAATGCACGATCAATATTACCCAATGCCTCAATAAGAGATTCCCGATGACGCGAACGCGTAAGAGATGGGGATGATTGAATATCATCGAAAATCTTTTCTGTTTCACGTGAAACATGACCAATCAAATCATCTATCCCCTGACCAGTTTGACAAGAAATGTTAATATATTTATCGTCTATCTTATTTATTAAATCACACTTATTGATCACAAGAAATGATTGGTCATCCAAAAAATTTAGTGTCTCTGCATCTCTATCCCTAGTCCCATCAAATAATAAGATTTTAAAATCGGCCTCACTCGCCTTTGCCTGTGCGCGTTTAATTCCTTCTTGTTCAATCACATCATCAGTTTCACCACGTAAACCCGCCGTATCATAAAGCGTGACGGGATAACCATTTAGATCCAAATGAACCTCCAACACATCACGTGTTGTCCCGGCAATATCAGAGATAATCGCGATCTCACGTTTGGCCAATGCATTAATCAATGATGATTTCCCTGCATTTGGCGCGCCAATAATGGCAATCTTAATCCCTTCGCGCAAAATTTCACCACGATTGCCATCATTCAAATGCATTTGAATAGCGGATTGGATTTCATTTAAGACAGGCGTTATATGCGCCTTCACTTCATCATCTGGTAAATCTTCCTCTGCAAAATCAATTTGTGCCTCAGCATAGGCCAATGCACGCACTAATTTCTCTGCCCAAGATTGATAGAGATTTGACAATGCGCCGCCCATTTGATTAAGGGCGAGTTGCTTTTGCGCCTCGGTTTCCGCATGAATTAAATCTGCCACCGCTTCGGCCTGCGTTAAATCTAAATTCCCATTTTCGAATGCGCGGCGCGTAAATTCACCTGGTTCGGCCAATCGGTGACCATCCATTTTTGCAAGCGCGTTCAGTAAAGATTCACGAACCGCCTTACCGCCATGAATATTATATTCCACGGTTTTTTCACCTGTATAAGATTTCGGAGGGTGAAAAGTAATGACGATGCATTCATCAATCAAGGATTGGTCTTCGGGATTTTTAAGATGTGTAAAAACAGCCTTCCGCGGTGGAAAATTATCTGCACTTAAACGTACCAAGGATTCAAACGCCAACGCGCCTGACACACGCACAACGGCAATACCCGCGCGGCCGTGTGCCGATGCCAATGCATAAATTGTATCCGTCATTTTTTTGATTTTTTATTATCGGTCGATGTGGTCTGTTGCGGCATACCCGCCATCATGGCATTGCCCATTTGATCCCAAATCATTTGTTGGAGCTGTTGAAAATGTTCCATATTTTGTGGTGCCCACATCTTCATATTTTCACTCATCACCTCATTCATTTGGTCGACATCGGGTAAGCCAAAAAACCGGCGGGCCTCTTCGGGGGTGCAATCAACATTCACTGTAAATTTCATTGGAATTGATAACCTTTCTTTAATTTTAAAATGGCATTATAATTTCATTATGTCTGACTATACCTACCCTGTTGAATTAATCAAGAAAACGAAATCGCGGATTCAAAAACAGGTTGAGGGCAATGGACTTGACCCTAAAAATATTGACCTGACGCTCAAACGCCAAGGGTTAGGTGTTTTTCATGCACATACGCATTTCACAATTGATAGTAAGGTTGAGACCAATTTCACCAAGGGTAAACAAGCGCAAGGGCGGTTAATTGATTCAGGGCAATCACAATCCGAGATTGCAACATTCGTACATGATTGTGAGAGTGATGAAGCCATAAAAACACAGGCCATTGAAATTATTAAGGCTTTGCCATTAAAAGGGTTTGGTGCAGATAAAAATGAGATTCCACTTGGTGGTCAGAAATTAATCTTAAGCGAACAAACATCTTGTGGCCGATGCCAAGGCAAGGGACAGGCGCAATGCCAAACATGTCACGGGCGTGGGCAAGCGGAATGTGTTATGTGTCATGCACAAGGATATCTTCAATGCCTCCATTGTGCGGGAAGGGGGGAAATTCAAAATGGCAATCAAATGCAAATTTGTAATTATTGCCATGGCAAAAGACAGGTTTTTTGTACTGAATGTCATGGCCAAAAACAAACACCATGCAAAATGTGCCAAGCGCGCGGCATCAATACATGCGCTGAATGTAAGGGTGAGGGCGCAAACACAACTAACATTACAATCACCCCCATTATTAAAATTGCATCAGAAATATTTATTGCGGAGTTGGATGACGAACCAAAGATATTTGCCTCAAATATTGGCGCGTTTAGACTAGCCAAAGGTGGCCATATTGATATTAAAATTGTTGAGGCGCCCGAGGTTGATGATAGCGATATTGCCTACTACGACGATAAACCCGAAGATCCATTTAAAAATTCTGTTTATTACGAGGCCACAATGCCGTGGGCGGTATTAGAATGTGATATCAATGGCAAATCCTATAAAATTGCACTTGCAGGACAAAAGGGCGCGGTTGCCGAAAGCAAATATTTCATGGATGTTTTGTTGGCGTACCCTATTAATATTTTATCACAAGCCGCAAAAGGTGATGGGTTTGTCGCGGGGTTATTAAAAGAAGCCGCCGAATATCGTGTTTCACGTGAAACATTATCCGCCGTCATTCAAAAAGGACCCAATAAGGCCATGGCCGATATATCCAAACTATACGCTATTGGGCTTTCCAAACCCACACTACAAGGGTTTGTAAAAAACAGTTACCTTGCACTCAAGCGTATTACACGACGACCGCGCTATATTGGTCTCGGAATTGGACTGGTAATATCCGCGCTCATAAATTACCTTTGGTTTATTGATAATATACGCAATGTAAACGAACCGTTTGAAATGACTATTCGATATATGATGGATGGCCTTCCATTGGGATTAGGGATTATCGTGACAATTATAGCGATTAAAGGTGCAGGATATTTCACATTTCAATCTGTTATGCGTGACCTTGGCATCACATCAAAAAAAATGCCCGCACTTGGTAAGGCAGGCATTTATGGGCTTATTGGAAATTTGGTTTTATGGGGTGGGGTTTTTGCAAGCCTATTGATTCATTGAGTCAAAAAATTCTGCATTATTTTTTGTTTGTTTTAATTTACCCAACAAAAATTCAACCGCATCAATTGTTCCCATTGGATTGAGAATACGACGTAAAATCCACATTTTTTGCAGGGTTGCTGGGTCAACCAACAAATCTTCCTTACGCGTTCCTGATTTTGTAATATCAATCGCGGGGTAAACACGTTTATCGGCAATTTTACGATCAAGCACGATTTCGGCATTACCTGTCCCTTTAAATTCTTCGAAAATAACCTCATCCATGCGTGATCCTGTATCAATCAACGCCGTGGCGATAATGGTTAATGATCCACCTTGTTCAATGTTACGCGCGGCACCAAAAAACCGTTTGGGACGTTGCAGGGCGTTGGCATCAACACCACCTGTCAAAACCTTACCCGATGATGGTACAACCGTGTTATACGCACGGCCAAGACGTGTAATAGAGTCGAGCAAGATCACAACATCGCGTTTTTGTTCTATCAAACGCTTTGCCTTTTCCATCACCATTTCCGATACCTGAACGTGGCGGGATGCGGGCTCATCGAATGTTGATGACACAACCTCACCACGGACGGAACGTGCCATGTCGGTCACTTCCTCTGGACGTTCATCAATTAATAAAACAATCAAATAGGCCTCTGGGTGATTAATCGCCAACGAGTTTGCAATGGATTGCAACATCACGGTTTTACCCGTTCTTGGTGGCGCAACAATCAATGCACGTTGACCAAACCCAAGCGGGGATGTCAGCTCAATAATACGGGGTGTAAAATCTTTTTTCGTTGGGTCATCAATTTCCAGCTTTATTTTTCTGTCTGGATATAGCGGTGTTAAGTTATCGAACCCAACACGGTGGCGTAATTTTTCTGGCGCTTCGTAATTAATGCTATTCACCTTTAGCAACGCAAAATAACGTTCATTTGATTTTGGTGCACGAATTTCACCATCAACAATATCACCCGTTTTTAAACCAAATCGTTTAATTTGATTAGGGGATACATAAATATCATCCGGACCAGGAAGGTAATTTTCCTCGGGGGAACGTAAAAACCCAAAACCATCTTGTAAAATTTCCAAAACACCGCCGCCCTTGATGTTCATATCGCTGGCGGCCAATTCCTTGAGGATGGCAAACATCATGTCTTGTTTGCGGTTTGTTGGAATATTTTCAATTCCCAATTCCTCACCAAAGGCTAATAATTCAGCAGGGGAGCGTGTTTTAAGTTCTTTTAAATCCATAATTTTGTTTTTCTGTTGTGATTGTCTTTATAAGATTTTTTTTGAAATGATAATTTTGTTGTTTTTGAAAAAATTATATGTCTGGGGGATTATTTCCGCGCGGATATCCCAAACATGCCTATTCAATTTGCGCGTAAAAATTTAGTGAATATAAGCATATATCCAAATAATAGTCGGTATGTCAAGCAGTTAATTTTTAAAACGGTTTAACAACAGCTAAAATGACAATCACAATCATCATGACCGTTGGCACTTCGTTGGCTATGCGAAAGAATTTTTGCGATTTTGTGTTTTCATCCCGTTTGAATTTTTTCATCCACCCCGCACACATGCCGTGAAAACCCGTTAATAAAAAGACCAATAAAATCTTGAGGTGAATCCACCCATTCGACGCAACATCGGGATTGGCCGCCAACAGCATAATCCCTAAAACCCAAGTGATGAGCATGGCGGGTGTTGCGATGTATCGTAACAACCGAAACTCCATGATTTTGAATGTTTCTGATTGCACAGATCCTTTTTCTGCATCAACGTGATACACAAATAAACGAGGGAGATAAAGCATCGCCGCCATCCACGACATGATGGCGATTAAATGCGCGGCCTTAATCCATAAATAATATTCAGCTAGCATTTTGCAATTTCACTTTCTTAAAATTTTTGACCGTGTTTACCAACAAGGCAACATCATCGGGGTTTGTTTCTTTTATCACACCATGACCCAAATTGAAAATAAATGGTTTATCGCCTAAAGCATCACAAATAATTTCGGCTTGGTTCACCATTTCCTGCCCACCTTTTAACAATAACAAATTATCCAAATTTCCCTGAACACATATTTTTGTTTGAAAATCGCGCATCATCGCCAATGGCACGCCTTGGTCGCATGACACGCCATCAATTCCTGTTTCGTCGATATAGGCGTGATAATTGAAACCAACACCCCTTGGAAACCCAATGGTAGGAATATCAGGGTAAACCGATTTAACCTTGGTAATAATTTTTGCCGTTGGGTTGATTGAATAGTTTTGGAATTCCTCACAACTTAAAACCCCTGCCCAACTATCAAAAATTTGAAGGGCATTCGCGCCTGATTTTACTTTTTGGATTAAATACAGGCTGATGGTCTCAACCAATAAATCCAATAATTTTTGGAATTCTTGAGGGTTTTGGTAGGCATGAAGGCGAACATTTTGATAATCACGAGACCCTTGGCCGTTAACCATGTAACAGGCCAGTGTCCATGGTGCGCCCGCAAAGCCAATTAGAGATTTTGATTTATCCAATGTCCCTCTGGTTATTTCCAACGCCTCAAAAACTGGATTGAGAAAGTCTAAAAATTGATCAGAATTAAAATTAGGTAAATCAGCAATTGTTTGAATGGGATCTAATTTTGGCCCTTCCCCTGCCTCAAACCAAACCTTTTGACCAAGCGCATGAGGAATAACCAAAATATCAGAAAAAATGATGGCCGCATCCAAATTAAATCGGCGAAGGGGTTGAAGGGTGACTTCGCTTGCTAATTGAGGGTTATAGCAAAGATTGAGGAAGTCACCAGCTTGCCTGCGAACTTCGCGATATTCGGGCAAATAGCGGCCTGCTTGGCGCATTAACCAGATTGGGATAGTGTTTGTCTGTTCTCCTTTGAGGGTTTTTATAAAATCTGTTTCCATGTCAGGCATATTAGCACCCTAATAATAATATAATAGAATATTTTAAAAGGTTTTAGTATTAGTAGGGGGTGTGAGTCATGGGTATAACTGAGTCTTTCTTTGTTTTATCCTCATAAGATTTGCACACTTGACTCGAAGGCTGTACCAAAAGGTTAATAAACTATTAACATGTTATCCCAAGGTCGAAATTCATCCCGATTCCATTCGAATTTCACTCAAAAATATTTTTTCTTATCCCCCGTTTTTGAGGTCTCGATTCCATGCAACGGAACATACAAAAACTACACACAGGGATATTGGATAACTTATACAAATCAGTCATAGTCGTTTAATGGGACAAAAATACACTGAATTATCACCAACACAAACGAAAAAGATTTTTAAAATCATTGATAAATATGATGGTGATCATGGGTTTCACGCAGATCACGCTAAAATAATGGCTCAGGATTTAACCTTTGCACCGTCATGGCAAAGAATCATTTGCGAGGATTATTCATCCGTTCCCTTTCAATCGAAAACATATTTGATGAAGGATGATAAAATAAAAACAGTGAAATACACCGCGAATCCATGGGTGGATAATGATTTTTCAAAGATGAATTTGGATTTGAATACATTGAATATCGAAGCGTATTTAAAGTTTTATTTCGATTTTTTTGTTACAGGATCAGACCATTTAAAACCTGTTTCATTTTCTGATGAAATTGATTGGCAAGGGGATTTAACGCCAACAATGAAACAATCCTTGGATAAGGATTTTGTTCTCTATCCGCAAATTAATCAAAAAGAAACCATGTTTACGATCAAAATGCCGTGTGTTTTTCGCCAATCAATCATGATTGTAACATTTCATGTTGCAGATGATGGGCAGATTGAAATCAAGGATAGACAGAGCCTTGTTGATGATTTACCTATCCGACATTTTGCGTAATGGCTTAAATTTCTATTAACCTTTTGAAAAAATTCAATAAATTTACGATTTGTTAGGGTTTTCCTAGCAAATTGTTAATGTCTTTTAGCGATACTGTTAGAAGATAAAGGGATTTAAAGGGGTTTAAGTTATGGATACGCCAGTTTGGGATTTTGATTTTAGCTACACAGGGCAACAATCCGTGCGTGTGTCATGTCATGCCGGAGATTTCGGAACAACCGCCATTTGTAATATTGTTGGCGACCAACCACTATTTTATATTGATGATTCAGCGGACGAAGATTTTATGTTCGAAGAGGACATGATTGACCATGTGGGTGGTTTATTACCCAATGATGAAAAATTTTTGGCGCAAATGCGTGCAAAATTGGAATCCTATGATAAAACCGCGAAGGCTTTGTCGACTTTTGAAAATATTTTGCCAGAACACCAATTTGATGCTGTGTTTAAAACAAAATCTGAAAAATCACTATCATTAAAATCGATTTTAGATTTTGGCCAACAAAGCGCGATTTTTAAATCTTATTTGGATTTCACCGCAAAACAAGGCGTTGAAATCCAATTGAGTGATGGCATTCAAACATCAATTTATAATCGCAAAGACAAAATAATTTTATTAAACCCCAATCTGAATTTGGTTGGTGCGACAACATCGCTTGTTCAATCCATGCGGATGGTTTGGAACCATAAACAAGGGATTTTAATTAACCCGCTGTCATTCCAACCAGACGAGGCAATTTTAATTAACCGTTTATTTGCCGCGGATTTGGATGTCACAAAAACATCGTATTTGTGGGATTTAAAATTGGCCGGCCACGACGATGCATGGATGATGGCGATGAACGGCGCTGATTATGATTTATGTTCCGCTTACGCGATGGAGGCGATGACTGATTTCCGCTCTATCAAAGGTGGGTTGGCCGCACGTGCGACATTCGAAAAATGGTTTTTAACATCACGGTGTAAATCACATGACCGTGAAATCATTCAAACAATGATGGGTGGTCATACGGATATGGATATTGATAACGTCGATGCATCCCGTGTGATTGCAATGGATGTTATTGTGGGTCTGGGTAAAAGACCAAAGGCGCAAAATTATCTATCAGCCATTATTATGCCGATTATGAATGATGCGATTTATGGCGAAGTGCGCGATAGATCAAACGCGAATTTCCTATGGTTTGTAACATTTGAGCGTCGTATGAGAGAAATGGAACAAGAATTGCAAGAGGGCGTAGAGAAATCACAAGAAAGTGAAAATAATGTCCTATCCTTGCCACAAACACATGCGAGATTGCATGATGACAAAAACAATAATGGCGTCGCATCCGTCTTCTTCCTCGATCATTTCCGCGCAGGATAATAAGGATATGATTTTGGAATTATCGGATTATTACCAAATATTATTGGGCGACATCCATGACGAATGGACGATTGAATATGATGATTTGAACAATGGATCTTATGATTTGGATATCAATCAAAAAATCATCACGGTTCATAATTTTGGTTTAAAAACACATCATTTGATGGCTTCGCCCTATTTCAAACCACAGGTTATGTTGGCGTTGGTTGAATCATTACGGATGGTGCGCCATGTTGAATGGTTGGATGGCGTCCTCAATCGCTATCACCCAGAAATAATTTTGCTCATAGGACGTTTATGCGTTGCCGATGCAATGGCACATAAAATTCATTATGCGTGGGACACGAAATTAGAGGGTGATGAATCCCTGTGGCGTTTTTTATTATGTGGTGCGGATTCTGATACCGCGCTGGCCTACTCAAAAACATTGGAAAAATGTTTAACAACAGGTGTTGACGAGGATGTGGCCTGTAAAAAATCAATGGCTGCGGCATTGAATATGTGGTTTGTGAATGATCAACGTTTAAAAGATTGCGATCATGATACGTTGAATGTAATTGATGATATGATTTCCGAGGGAACATCATTCGCCAATCAATCGATTAAAGCAAATGCGGTGACATGCATGACATTGATGGGTGGTGATACGACCACGTATTTAGATCAATTCCTTATTCACGATATTATTAAAAACCCATATTACCGTGCCGTCGATGACGCAATTAACCAATCGCATTTAATGCAATGTATTGCCGATATGAATAAAGTCTATGTTGGTGGTTTGGTTTTTCAGGACGCATCGCTTGCGGCTCGTTTTACATTTTGCGAATAGGCGTTTGTCTATTATAAAAGATAGATAATGGCAAAAACAGAAACGAAGCAATTTTTCATTCATCTGGTATCGGATTCAACCGGTTCAACCCTACAGGGTTTGGCCAAGGCCTGTATTGCACAATTTGAGGACGTAAACCCGCATGAAAAATTTTGGAATTTGATCCGCACCCCCGAACAAATTGAAATGGTTTTGGATGGTATCGCCGATGAACCAGGGCCTGTTTTAATGACATTGGTGCAACCAGAATTACGCGCACAAATTCGCGCTGGATGTCGGAAGATGAAAATTCCTTGCGTGCCCGTGCTTGACCCAATTTTGCGGGGGTTATCAAATTATTTAGGGATGGAGGGGTTAAACACACCTGGATTGCAACATAAAATGGATGATGCGTATTTTCAACGGATTGATGCATTGGATTACGCGATGCACCATGATGATGGGCAAATGATGGAGGGGTTGGACAGTGCCGATATTGTTTTAGTTGGCGTGTCACGAACATCGAAAACACCAACGTCAATTTATTTGGCCAATCGCGGCATCAAAACCGCAAATATTCCGCTTGTCCCAAATGTTAAAATTGATGATAGTTTTTTTACATTTCCCAAACCTCTCTATATTGGTTTAACCGAAAGCCCAAAACGATTGGTTGAAACACGACGAAATAGATTGTTAGAAGAAGGCAAAGATGAATCCGCCTATCGTGATAATTTATATTTAGATGAAAATGCCATCAGTGATGAAGTGCGCGAGGCACGAAAATTATTTTCATCACATGGGTGGCCTGTGATTGATGTGACCAAACGATCAATTGAGGAAACCGCATCAGAAATTATCACAATCTATAATCGTGAAAAAACCAAACAGACAAAGGCATTATTGTAATGCGGGTGATTGGGTTAACGGGATCAATCGGTATGGGGAAATCGATTTTGGCAGGACAATTCCGATCCATCGGTGTGCCTGTGCATGATGCGGACGCGGTTGTGCATGAACTAATGCAACCAAATGGTGCAGCATTTATACTAGTTTCTAATGAATTTCCAGAGGTCATCATTGATGGAAAAATTGACCGTAAAGCGCTTGGTAAAATTGTTTTTAACGATGCAGAAAAACGCAGCATTTTAGAGGGGATTATTCATCCATTGGTTCGCCAATCATCCAATCATTTTATTGCCATGTGTCGTAAAAATCGTGAAAAAATATGTGTGTTGGACATTCCATTATTGTTTGAAACAGGGCGAAGCATGGACATGGATGAAATTTTAACGGTCACTGCACCCGCGTGGGTACAAAAACGGCGCGTGTTATCACGAAAGAATATGACGTTGGATAAATTTAAAGCCATTGTCAAAACACAATTGCCTGATTATCGTAAGAGATTACAAAGTGATTATGTGGTGCTATCCGCACGCGGAAAACGCCATACATTAAATGCGATAAAAAGAATTAAAAATAATGAGCAATAAAAAACAAGTCTGGGCGATACAACATATTGGATACGAGGATTTAGGGTCTTTTGAGCCTGTGTTAAAATCACGCGGGTTTGAGGTGAAATATTTCTGTTCCCGTCATGTGGATTATAAAGGGTTATTCGTGGCCGACCCTGAGCTTATCATTAACCTTGGTGGGCCAATGAGCGTTTATGATGATGAACGCCACCCATGGGTACATGCCGAACAACAATTTATCGAGGAACGCATTGAATCAGAAAAACCATTAATGGGAATTTGTTTTGGTGCGCAAATGATTGCACGAGCATTGGGCGCTAATATTTATGTTGGTTCTCAGGGTAAAGAAATTGGATGGTCAAAAATTACTGTGAATGACGATGGCATGAAAACGCCATTTCGATATTTGGACGGTGAATTGACACATATGATGCATTGGCATGGTGATACGTTTGATTTGCCCGATGGCGCGGTTTTATTGGCCTCATCGGATAAATATAAAAAACAGGCCTATAGTTATGGTGATCATATTTTCGCGATGCAATGTCACCCAGAAGTCACAGAAGCCAAATTAAAACTATGGTATGCATCAGGAACGGATGAAATTGCCGAGGTTGGGCAAACAATCGACCAAATGAAATTGGACGCGCATGCCTATAATGAAAAACTATCAACACAAGCGGCATTATTTTTGAACGAATGGTTAGATGAACAGGGGTTGTAAAAATGCATTGTAATTATTCATATAATAATATACATAGAATAAATGTTAGTTATAGAATTAAAATTACCTTTTAAGAATAGCGCCTCAATAAAGGCAAGATCAAATATAAAAGCATTTTTATCATCTAAATCGTATGGTGAATTAAGTACCTTTAGAGAGTCATTAGAGAAGCGTGAGCAAGTATCACAAGTAACATGTTATTCTGCGCATATTGTTGATTGGGCGATTATGCATGCAAAAGGCAAAAAAGATTTTGAGGATATTCTTAACGTCGCTGGAGGATCTTCAGATTTTAGAATAATGTATCTTTCAAACATTATGCACTCTACTCAAAAAATATCTCAGATGTCATTAATATACGTAGCTGAACAGCAAGTTACTTGTGAAAAAATCAAAAAACGGGAAAATAATAGAGCTTTAAAATTGCTCCGTAAAGTTTTTGGGTAGAATAATTTTGTTGATTAAATGAACCTAGACCCTGAAATAAATTCAAGGTGACGTTATAGTTTGCTCATGCGTGAAATTGTTTTAGATACTGAAACCACAGGGATGGATCCATTTGCGGGGGATCGCATTGTCGAAATTGGGTGTATTGAGTTGGAAAATCATATTCCAACGGGTAATCATTATCATGTTTATATTAATCCAGAACGCGATGTTCCGGCGGAGGTTGTGGCGGTGCACGGATTAACCGAAGAATTTTTACGCAATAAACCAACCTTTGCGGAATTATATTCTGATTTCCTCGATTTTATTGGCGAGGCAAAATTGGTTATTCACAACGCCGAATTTGATATGAAATTTATCAATCATCACCTCACAGAAATGGGCGCAGTGGCCATTCCATCAACACGTGTGGTCGATAGTTTGATTATGGCGCGGCGTAAATTTCCTGCATCACCTTCCTCGCTGGACGCATTGTGTAAGCGGTTTCAAATTTATAATTCAAAACGAACATTACACGGGGCGTAATTGGATACCGAATTATTGGCCGATGT
>CAYGLI010000008.1:0-42122 GCA_964350795.1 uncultured Micavibrio sp. | reverse complement strand
ATTCCAGACCATGATTTATACGTGACGTTGGAACCATGCCCCATGTGCGCCGCGGCCATATCAAATGCGCGTATTCGTCGTGTGATTTTCGGTGCCTACGATCCCAAAGGCGGCGGTGTCGAACATGGCGCAAAAATATTCAATCATGACCAATGCCACCATAAACCCGAAGTCATTGGGGGCGTGATGGAAGATGCATGCGCGGAAATATTAAAAGATTTTTTTGAGGAAAAAAGATAAAACTTGATTATTTTATACATATAAAATATAAAGGCCTATGAATAAAAATATATGGTATGGTCACTCAAAAATATTCGGCCTTGATAAAGGTTCATTTCGAAGAAAAGTCAAAATCGGTGATAATGAAATATACATGCATGTTGATCTTGATTATGACGGGCAATGCAAAAAAATTGCTGTCGATTTAGCTCCTGACCATAATCAAAATTCGTTAACGAGATTAACTATTCAACAAATTTTCAAAGATATAAGCAAAGGACTTGAATCAGGAAAATGTCTCTCGGAATATTGCACCTATTATATTCAAAATTCCCGGAAAAATGGTGATCAAATGCCTGTAAAAGGGGATGATTTTATATTCACCGCATCATCAATATTAGATTACGTGTTCACAAGCCTGGCAACAGAATTCAATATTGAAATACCCAACCTTATTTTTACTGTTAATCAACGAAATGCAAAAGCGGAATCATTACAAAAACCTCCTCACAATGGATTTAAGAGCATGCCTACGCCTCCTTAGGCCACAACCAAGCGGCCCCACGAACACCCGATGAATCACCGTGAACAGGGCGTTTTAATTCGGTAAAAACCTCACCATCGGTAAAAATATATTCACCCCAAATTTCGGGAACGCGTTTGTATAAATGTTGTACATTACTCATGCCGCCACCCAACACAATCACATCAGGATCAATCATGTTGATAACATAAGCCAAGCCACGCGACAAACGGTCACAATATCGCTCTAATGCGGCAACTGCTTTGTCTTCACCACGTGATGCGTTTTCGATGATGTCATGCGTCGATAGATCCTCGCCTGTAACGCGTTGATAATCCATTTTAAACCCCGTCCCCGACACCCATTCCTCCATCATACCACGACGTCCGCAATAGGACACTTCCCCTGGGAATTCAGCCCACGCCAAATCTTCGGTAACATACCGAGGGCGAAAATCCTTTTGTTTATGGTCGGTCATGGTGAATGGATTATCCAATCCATTTGGCGCATAAACACGAGGGAACGGTAATGGGTTATGCCCCCATTCCCCCCCAATGGCGTTCGCACCACGAACAACCTTGCCATTAATATAAAATCCGCCACCACATCCCGTGCCAATGATAACACCAAAGACACTGTCTTTGCC
The DNA here is from genome assembly GCA_964350795.1 of uncultured Micavibrio sp. Lineage (GTDB taxonomy): Bacteria > Pseudomonadota > Alphaproteobacteria > Micavibrionales > UBA1664 > UBA1664. Next base: position 40,734 of record CAYGLI010000008.1, on the reverse strand, counting down.
TGCGCCGGCACCATCTGTGGCCTCGGATACAACAAAACAATTGGCATCATTTTCAATGCGAACCTCGCGCGCCAACGCCTTTTCCAAATCGCCTTTCAGGTCATGGCCGTTCATGTATAACGCGTTACAATTACGAACCAAACCATCCCGCGGTGATAGTGACCCAGGAATGGCCATACCAACAGTGCCCGCCTGCCCCGTGGCTTCCTCCGCCATTAATACAAGATCAACAAAATTTTTGATTTGGCCTTTATAATCATCCTTTTTGGTTGGGACACGATGACGAAATAATTCTTTCCCGTTACGCGCATGAAGCGCAATAACCTCAGTTTTCGTTCCACCAAAATCGATTCCTATACGCATATTTATGACCCGATCGCTTGCACATGTTGGGGGGCATTTTTTGGAACTGGTGTTTCTTGGAAATGAAGGCGTTTGCATTTTTGTAAAACATTATCCATTTCTGACCATAGTTTTTTGCTATCGTCCTTATGCATTATGTAAATATTAAGCAAATCAGCATTTGCAAGGCGTTCCATATGTGGATTTTTCGAACCATAATCATAAACGACACGATCTCCAGCATCATATCTATCTTTACAAACAGAAATCATCATTTGAATAACGTCATCGTCGCTATTCAATTTATCAGGCGTTTTATATTTATCAGCAGAGCGGAAAATATCATTTTCATCACATAATGGCCCTTGTTGTATTTCATGGAATTTTGATTTTTCAGTGTCTGCATTCCAAGAAAAATGGAGCGCACCGCGGTGAAGGAATAATTCTTCACTCGGCTTCAAATCAAAAACCTCGCCATTCACGCAAACTTTAGTCGTGCCCTCAAGGCCTTTATATATCTCTTCTCGACCTTTATGTATTTGTAGTGATAGCGATGCCTGCGGGTCAACGGTGATGTGTTTTTGACATTCGATAATATTCTCTGTCTTTGCGCATTCAACAGGATGAGTGATAACAATCCAGTGCCCCCAGCGTGTAAAATCTTCGACATCTTTCGCGTAAACCACTGGCTCTTTCATCTCTGCCCCTTTATTAAATTGAACAACTGTTGTTCCGTCTGGTGCCATATTAGACCCTCTTTGTTTTTTCTCAATAATAAAACTTGATTTTACCTTTTAAACTAGATTATAACAGTTATCAACATTAATTAAACATAAAGAATTTATAGTATGTTAAATAATTCAACTACCAACTCTGACCTTCGACTAAATGAGGCTTTTTTTGCCGCGGACGCAGATTTAACTTTTACCCCCGCTATGTTACGTCGAAAACTCGGATCAAAACTTCGGGGGGCTTTTTACACGCTTCACGATAAAACAAATGGTGGCTATATGACAGTTACCAATAGCGGTGAGGAGGGTTTAGATCACATGATGGGTCGCAGGCTTCCTTTTTTAGCAAGTAACGGAACAATTGCTCGCTTTGTCGAAGATGGAGAGGTAGCAACACACCCCGGCCTTACCATGGATAAAGATGAACTTAATCATCTTATGAAGTCGTTAGCTGAAAGAGCTGTTAAGCTTATTGAAGCAAGCAATTCTGGCTTTAAACCATCATTCAGCGGAATAGATATTTTAAAGAAAAGACGTGTCGCGAAAATTGAAAATAAAGGAACGTCTTTTTTTATAGGTCATGTATATGACGATATTTCGCTTAGAGAAGAAGGGCATAAAGTATGCCGTGATATTATAAATATCCTTGCTGATGAATTTAATATTGAGGCTAAAGGGCTTGAAATTCATGAAGGAAAAGATGGTTTTGAAATTCGCACAGCGGGTATTGATAAATGGTCTGGGTTTCAATGGGTGATGCAACATGAAAAATTCGCAATGCGCACACCAATTATTTTTGAGGATAGCAATCCTGATTTCCTTAAAAATGCCTATAATTGTCATGGCGCCTTTAATGTTGCGGTTGGTAATACACTTCCAAAAACCCATGAACAACCTTGGATTCACGCAAATTGGAATGATGTTCCACACGCCAGAGAGCAATTTAAAAGAATTGGCCAAAGAGTGCACGATGAACGCCATGGAATTTTTCGCACGCAATGGCTTGCGCCAACACCAAAACAAATGAAAATGCAATTTTCCTAAATTATAAAAGAATTGGCTCGCTTAAAATTGCCCTTACCAACGGCACGGTAACGGATCGTTTTTCGGCCATGGAGTTTTCATCAATTTTTTGAACCAAATCGCGAATAGAGGTAAAGCTTCGCTCTATTCTTGGTAGGATATACGCAATCACCCCTGGCTCTACCTGTAATTGTCTGTCATGAAATAATTTGACCAAAATCGCCTGAACATCCATGTCATCAGGGGGTGAAATATCCACCATTGGTGCGGCCTTTAATCGTGATGCCAAATCGGGAAGGTCGATATTATATTGTACGACTGGTTTTTGCATGGACACCATCAAATATGTTTTATTTTCCTTTGCTTGGTTAAACAAATGAAACAAATTTTTTTCTGCCTCTGCATTGCCAAATATATTATCAACATCATCAATGGCACGGTGATCATCCCCCACACGGTCTTGCCATAGGGATAAAAGATGCGTTTTCCCACATCCCTCCTCGCCATACACAATAACGCATGGATAATGCCAATCAGGGAATTTATCAATCCATTGCATCGCCGCCTCGTTACACGGCAATCGCATAAAATCCTGCGCATCATAAGATTCCTTAATCGGAAAGGATAATGGAATTTGTTTGACGGACATTATTTGCCCTTGTAATACGATGTCGATTTATATTCCGCCACGCCATATCGCACAAAAACGGCCAAGATCGCCGCCACAGGTATCGCAATAATCATCCCCGTTAACCCCAACAATGTCCCCCCCGCCATCAAGGCAAAGATAACCCATAGGGGGTGCAACCCAACAGAATCGCCAACTAATTTCGGCGTGAGGTAATTTCCCTCAACCATCTGCCCAGCAATAAAAATTGCCAGTGCAATTAACGGATATTCCCATCCACCAAATTGGTAAAACGCCATTCCAACCGATGCGACAAGCCCAAAAAGCGAGCCAACATATGGGATAATGGATAAAACGCCAGAGGCCGCACCAATGAAAAATCCATATTGCAAACCCATGAAGCTCAAGGCAATCGCATAGAATAAGCCTAACAAGAAACAAACGATTAATTGCCCACGGATAAAGCCAGCCAAGCTAGTGTCAATATCACTCAACATCGAACTAATTTTTTTGGCATTTTTCTTGGGTAATAATGATTTAATTTTATTCGTCACACGCGACCAATCAATCAGTAAATAAAACGCAACAATTGGCATTAAAACCAAAAAGGATACAAACCCAAGAATCGCCATACCGCTTTTGAAAACATTCCCAAGGATATTTTTGCTAAATTCCAAAACCGATCCTAATTTATCGGAAATCATGGCTTGGTCGATATTTTTGACATCATCAAATGTTTGCGGAATCTCAATCATCGGAAATTTTTGCGCGATCCAATCCTGTGCGGTTACAAAGGCAACCGGCATTAATTTTATAAAATCAATCATTTCACGCACCAAGATTGGCACGGCCATTAATAATCCAATAATGATTATCAGAAAAAATAGCCCTAATATGACCACGGCCGATAACCATCGCGGTATTTTTCTTGCCTCTAACTTCGCCACAATCGGATTTAATAAATAGGCAACGGCAAACCCAACGATAAACGGCGCCAATATGGGTTGAAATAACCATAAGAACGCAATAACGGCAACGGCAAAAATACCCCAAAATTGAAATGATTTTTCCTGAAGATAGGACATGAACTTACCCCTTCACCATCAAAATATAGGGCGCATCACTATTCATCATGGATGTATTGGAATAAATTTGCATCCCCTTCATGTTCAAGGCGTTTTGCAAATTGGTTGCTTCACCCGCATAATTTAATGTCATGATAACTTGTTTTGTTTTCACCGAGTTGAATGTCACCGTACCAATCGATTCCAATGATTGCCGCAAAGACACTAAATCACTGATAGTATTAATTGTTGCCATCATTTTATAATCCCTGCCTAAGGGCATAGACGGCGATAATTCTTGTGATTGCGATTGATACGATCTATATAAATCCGACATGGGATTGACACCCAACCTTGGATTAACAGGCGCATTCACGTCCATACCTTGCCCAACATTTTGCATAGCGTTATAATCATCTGTTAAGGCCACATTTGAATATCGCCCAAAATAAGCCTGCATCGCATTATTGTTAAAGGCAACATTTACGCTGGCCAAATATCTGTTTTTTGATAATTTTTCTCGGTTAATCTCGAAACTATCGACCATCGTTGCAATCGTGCTGTCCGATGCAGGTGGCAATGTTTTTTTTTGCTCACTGCTCAACATCCGATCCGTCATCACATTAAATGCATTTCGGCGCGCCTGATCCAACGCCTTATTTCTGGCGTCTATCGCGCTTTCGGCTTCAACATCAACCCGAATATTTTTTACTGTAAAGTCATTGGCATAGGATGGCATGACCGTCATGCATAATAAAAAAACTGCCGTAAGATATTTAATAATCATAAGTTTCCGCCTGTTGTTTAGTATTTATAAACTATTTTTCACTTAATATTCAACTGATTGATTAGAGGATGTGATTCCGTCATAATTATATAATCTTTAATACACAATTATACGAGGGCAAATATCATGGCAAACACGCAAAAAACAAACGCATCACCTAAGGCCGTTCAGGACGCATCAAAAACATGGGATGATTTCATCACCGTGACAAAAATATGTGGTGTTGTGATTGTAATAACACTGTTAATTATGGCTGTAACGCTTGTTTAATCTCAAACCATATTTATTTATCTATTCTATCTTGTGGATATTGTTAATATCCACACACGGCTTTGCGCAAAACAATCAAAGCCTTATAACACTCGATAACCGCGACCAAAGCTATGACCTTTCGCAACAAGTTTACCTTGTTAAAGACAGCGACCAACAACACACGGTTCGCGATATTGTTGCAAAATTTAAATCCAATCAAATTCAAACACGGAACGACAAATCAAGTGTTCAGTTGGACAATAACCCCTATTGGCTTATTGTCCCTGTAAAAAATAATACCACTATAGAGCGATGGTATTTTGATTTTGGATCGATTGCTTATGGGCGTTCTGGAATTTTAGGGCAACTTCTGATTTACGAGGCGACTCAGAAAAAAATCTTTTTTAACGGATTGAACAATTCAGGGAAAGACAATGATTTTGTGACAGATGATCATTTTATTTCTGTGACGGCCCCAAGAGGTGAAGATTTAACATTTGTTATTTATTTATATCCAACCGATTATAAACACACATCCCTCCCCCTTAAACTCACCACCCAGACAGACCATAAGTCTTTTGATTATATTAAAAACAGTGTTATTGATTATTTACCCTTTGTTGTGACTCTCTCTTTATTGATTATTTTACTTGGTTTTTTAATCACATCCGCAACGGGTTTTATCCCTTTGGCATTCTATTATATTGGTATCTTATGCTGGTATTACTTTGCGGAAATTCCGGTTTTTACCAATATTATTGGTATTGAAATCATCAGCACGATGATGCCTGTTTTAATCAGTTTGATTATTACAATCATATGCCTGTTCACAATTCCCGCGAGATATAGCAGCAGTGTTTGGCGATTTTTACTATTTTTCATGGTGATTGCCAATGCCATTGCCTTACTCTTATTTTCGGTTGTAACCATCCTCCATATTGAAAATAAATATGTTATCAGCATTCTTTTAAGCACAATGACGCTTATATTTTGTTGCTTGTTTTTGGTGGGTGGAAAAAGCGAATATCTTAAAAAATCAAATTACACCTTGGCGCTTTGGGTGTTTTTATTGCTGGTAGGACAATCCGTGAGCTTTCTTTCAGAAACATCCTACCTCACCAATGATTTTATATTGCACCATGCTGATAAACTGGTTTTATACCCACAATTTTTCCTTGTTTTTGTTGGTGTTATTTTCTCCGTTAAAAATGAACATACGCGGCAATTGTTAAATTATGCGCGCCAAAATCAAAAGACAGTCTCTCTTTTAAATGCACAAAAAAGTAAAGAAAACACAGATCATTCAAGGTTACTTCGTGTCATAGAGCGCGAACGCGAAATCATGGAAGAATTACGCGCCAGAGAGAGCGAACGCACAGAAGAAATGCGTGAAGCCAAAAATATCGCTGATGAGGCCAACCAAGCAAAATCAGCGTTTCTTGCCATCGTTAGCCATGAAATTCGCACCCCGATGACGGGCATCATGGGTATGATAAAAATGTTGGAGGACACACCCCTCTCAACCGATCAAAAAGAATATTTAATGACCGTTAAGGATTCTGGCTATGCGATGCTCGCACTCTTAAACGACATTCTCGATTTCTCCAAAATTGAGGATGGCAGTATGGATTTGGAAAATATCGAATTCGACCTTAAACGCGTGTTGAACGGTGTGACGATGCTCATGAAGGGGCACGCAGACCAAAAAAACCTCGATCTTATTTTGAATATTGATAAGGATATTCCCCTTAAATTATATGGTGATCCAACGCGATTGCGTCAGGTGTTATTGAACTTGGTTGGAAACGCCCTAAAATTCACATCAAAGGGCCATGTCAGCATTCATGCCGTTTGCCATGTCGACCCCACTCAAGATAATATTTATAATATTACTTTTAAAATTCAGGATACGGGGCTTGGTATTTCAAAAGAGGCTCAAAAAAATCTGTTCACTCCATTTTCGCAAGCCGATAGCTCAATTTCACGAAAATATGGAGGAACAGGTCTTGGATTGACGATTTGTAAAACCCTTGTTGAGGCAATGGGGGGCGCAATTGAAATTCAAAGCCGTGAAGGCGCTGGTGCAACATTCTCATTCACATTACCTTTCGCCTCAGAAATCAACGGATTGGCTCAACCAAAAACAAAACAAGTTGCGTCAACCGAACCAATTAAACACAAACGGTTATTGGTTGTTGATGATAATGAAATCAACCGTAAGGTTATTGATGGTTTTCTTAAAAAAATGGGTCATACCTCTATCCTTGCCGAAGATGGACAAAAGGCGCTTTCGCTTTTGGCTGACGATTCCGCCTTCGATGTTCTCTTGTTAGATATTGAAATGCCTGGTATGTCTGGTCTTGATTTGGCGCACCATATCCTTGAGGATAAATCGCTTCAAAACATTCCTATGCTTGCCATCACGGGGAATGTCAGCGACCATGATTTGGATATTTATCAAACAGTTGGGTTTAAGGGACATGTTGCAAAACCGATTGAATATGATGCCTTAAAACAGGCCATTGAAAACGCCCTAACACAAAATAATGATGAAATAGAAACAATCTCAGAACCGAAAAAAATTAAACTGACACAACCAAAAATAGTGAAAGACAAAAAGGCAAAAACAGCACGCCCCGCCGTAGGGAAAACATTGGATGAAAAAATGTTGAAGGGTTTAAAGGACGGATTAGGAAGTAAACAAACACGAGACTTACTTGACGATTTGTTTGATAAATCGGATGAAATTCTTGGTCAACTTCATGCACTTAAATTTACAAAAGACAAAAATGCAGCACGATTACGCGCCCATGAATTAAAGGGGATGGCAGGAAATTTCGGGTTAAAAGCACTCAGTGATAAATCGCATGAAATAGAGCAAATTTCAAAAGACGAAGATCGTCCGTTCGAAGATCTTATCCCGCATATTGATGATTTATCTGCACTTATCGAGCGATCAAAATTAGCGATTAAAGAATTTTTAGATAACTAAAATCTTAAGCCGCCGCCTCAAGCAATTTGGTGATATCCGTTGTACGACCGGCATGTGATTTGTTCAAATAATCATTAACCGCCTCAACCATTGTGCCCATTTTTCCTTTAAAGAAATGATTACAATTATCAATTTGGGCAAAATCAACATCAATCCCTTTTTGGGCGCGCAATGTATCAACCAATCTCTGTACATCCGTTTGCGGAACAATCGTGTCGTTATTGCCATGAACAATCAAACCCGATGTTGGGCATGGCGCCAAAAATGTAAAATCCTCGGTGTGCGCAGGCGGCGCAACCGATACCCATCCACGAATTTCAGGGCGACGCATTAATAACTGCATTCCAATCCATGCGCCAAATGAAAATCCCGCCACCCATACATAGGGGGCATTTGAATTTAATTCCTGCATCCAATCCAGTGCCGCGGCGGCATCGGCCAATTCGCCTTCACCTTCGGAATATTCACCCTGAGATTGTCCAACACCGCGGAAATTAAAACGTAATGTTGAGAATCCGCGCAAGGCAAATGTTTTGTATAATGAATAGGTTACACGGTTATTCATTGTCCCACCATGTTCAGGGTGCGGATGTAAAATTAATGCCAAGGGTGCATTGGGTGTTTTAGAGTGATAATAGCTTGCTTCGATGCGACCTTCGGGACCATTGATAATGATATCTGGCATTTTTTTCCTAATCTCTGATATGTTTAATTATTATTTATTGATATGATTAATAAGACATTTCACTATCAAATGTCCAGAAAAATTTTATAAGCTGTTGATAACTTTACGTTTTAAGCCTAATTTAAACACATGATCTATTTAGACCACAACGCCACAACACCTATCCGTCCCCAAGTCATCGACCTTGTGACAAAAATCATGGGTGAGGTTGGAAATGCTTCATCGACAAACCATGCAGGGCGCGCCGCATCCATGCATGTTGAACGGGCGCGTGAACAAATTGCAATGGCGGTGAATACACGCCCTGCACAGGTTATTTTTACATCCTGCGCCACAGAATCCATGAACACCATTTTAAAAACATTTAAGGGCGAGCGCATATTGGCCAGCGCGATTGAACATGCCGCGATATTGGATTGCGGTCACGCCGAAATGGAAATCATTCCCGTCACGCCCGATGGCCTAATTGACCTTGAAAAAATGGAGGTCATGTTGAAAACATCACCCGTTGCCTTGGTCAATTTGATGATGGTCAATAATGAAACGGGTGTTATTCAACCTGTGAAGGATGCTGTTACATTGGCGCATAAATATAATGCATTAATTCATATCGATGCAGTGCAAGCATTGGGCAAAATTCCTGTTGATTTTAAAGATATCGGTGCCGATTACATGTCATTTTCCGCCCATAAAATTGGCGGCCCTCAGGGGGTGGGATGCTTTGTCTTTGACGCGCAAAAACCTATTCGTCCCTTGCTTGTCGGTGGAAAACAAGAAAAACGCCAACGCGCAGGAACATCAAATGTTGCAGGAATCGCGGGTATGGGCTTGGCGGCGGAATTGGCTGTTAAAAATATTGATCGCTATATTGAATTAGCGCAATGGCGTGACGACATTGAAACCAAAATCAAAACCGCCCTTCCACAAACATGGATAAACGGACAAAATGTACCACGTGTTGGCAACACAATCTCTCTCTCATGTCCAACGGTTACAAACACGGTTCAAATGATGAATTTGGATTTGGAAAAAATTTGTGTCTCCCAAGGATCTGCGTGCAGCAGTGGCATAAGCAAACCATCGCATGTTTTAACCGCCATGGGTTTATCCGATGACGATGCACTATCAACCCTTCGCATATCCATGGGGTGGAACACAACCCGCGACGACGTGAACAGATTCATCGAATCCTACACCAAAATCATCGAACGGTTTTAGGGACATGAATAAACATGGCGCTATTATCAATTGGGCAAAGAATATCTTACAATACCCAATAATCAAATATGAAATGATAGTCGAAACGCCATACTCAAATGTTATAAAGATTGTTACAGACCAACAAATTTATTACCTAAAACAAACACCCAAGTCACTCTATCTAGAAGCAGAAATTTTATCACTTTTTTCAGACACAGTGCCAACACCGAAACTTGTTGCAAAAAATGATGAATATTGCTCTTTTTTGATTGAGGAGTGCGGCAATAAAACACTTCGCCAACACCTATTTGAAAAAGGAAATAATTATAATTTAATGGAAACAGCCTTAAATAATTATTTCAATATTCAAATTTCCACTATCGATCATACGGATGAATATTCAAAACTAGGTGTCAGTGATTGGCGATTAAATAAATTCTGTGATTTATATACTAACTTATTAAATGATGACTATTTCATGAATATTTGGCAAATATCAGATAAACAAAGAGCTACTTACCTCAATTACTCTGATGACATTCGTGGCCTATGTGAGAAACTTTTAATATGTAAATTACCTGACACACTCAACCATTGCGATTTTCACAATAATAATATTGTAAAAAATGAAAAAGGTGAACTCTTTATAATAGACTGGGGAGAGGTGTGCATTACAAACCCCTTACTATCAATTGAACCCTATATGCGATCACTTCGTAAACATCATGATATAGAACACAGCACGAAGAAATATCGTAATATTCAAAAATCATATTATGAAAGATGGAGCATCAATTATGATAGAGCAATCAAAATAGCAGATCCATTAAGTGCAATTTACTTTATTTTCTGCATGAAAAATATAATGGAGCTAACAAATGAAACATTTGAACGCTGGGCATGCGATGTAAAAAATGCTTTTCAAGATTTTGAAGATAGATTAAATAAATCTATCTAATTTTTTCATCGAACGGTTTTTGTGAGCATGATTGCGAGCGCCAAGAAAAACAATGCGCCCGCCATTTCAAAACTTTCCTCAACAAGCGTTGAAAACGCATAATTATCCTCGTGAAATTCCTTCGTAAACGGGAAAATACGTTGCATGGAATCTAATATTTTTGCAAAAACAAGCATTCCCAATCCCATTCCAATCGTCCATGCCTGTGGCGTAAATTTGAAAACGCCACTCACCCATGATGGTGTGTTTCGGATTAATTTATAGAGTGCATAAAGCAAAAATAAAACCACTAACAAACCAATAGTTTTTTCATGAATGGGGGTTATTTCATCAAGGTAAAACCGTGATTTCAAAATGGATTGCGTTGTCCATTCCTTGTGTAAATCCATTTCACGCATTGATGCCAACGCCATTAGCGACGCAAATATAAAATGCAATTGAACGCGGCTTTTATAAAACACATAAAAACCCATGATGGATGTGATTGCGAAGGTTATTGCGCTTAGGCGTTCAAACAAACCGTCCTCTGACCCCAATGCCATCCATTCAGTTTCGTTCAAATTAAAAAATGAATATCCCAAAAACCCGAATAGCATTAAAAAAATTGTCGTGACATAAGCAATAAAAAAACGATGCATTTGCAAACGATACCCGTTATATATGGGTCATGCAATCGGCACTTTTTCAATCAGACACAGATAAATTAAAACCGCTGGCCGAAAAATTGCGCCCTCAAATATTGGATGATGTGATTGGCCAAAATCACTTGGTTGGTGTGGGTGCGCCCTTACGCCAAATGGTTGAGAATAAAAATTTACAATCCATGATTTTATGGGGGCCGCCAGGATGCGGTAAAACAACATTGGCGCGCATTTTGGCGGAGCAATCAGGCATGCATTTCGAGGCCCTATCCGCCATATTTTCAGGCGTTGGTGACCTAAGGAAAATTTTCGATGCCGCAAAATCGCGAGCACAAGACGGCCTTAAAACATGTTTGTTTATTGATGAAATTCACCGTTTTAATAAATCGCAACAAGACGCTTTTTTACCTTTGGTCGAGGATGGGACAATCCTGCTGATTGGTGCGACAACCGAAAACCCGTCGTTTGAATTGAATGCGGCATTATTATCGCGTGCATCCGTATTTGTGCTTAATCGACTTGATCATGATGCATTGGAATTCATGTTAGAACGCGCCGAAAACACCACAACCAAATTACCCCTCACCGATGATGCACGCACAATGTTAAAGGCCATGGCCGATGGTGACGGGCGATATTTATTAAATATGGTCGAACAGATTTTGGCGTCTAAACCATCCCAAATTATAGATACAGACGGCCTTACAAAAATAATTTCTAAGCGTGCCTCCATCTACGATAAGGGTGAGGACAGCCATTATAATTTAATTTCCGCCCTTCATAAATCGGTTCGCGGAAGTGACCCTGACGCCGCGCTTTATTGGTTTGCACGCATGTTGGATGGTGGCGAAGACCCCCGATATTTGGCACGGCGTATTACACGCATGGCGGTTGAGGATATTGGCTTGGCTTCACCACAGGCCCTCCCCCTATGCACCGCCGCGTGGGAAACCTATGAACGCTTAGGCTCGCCCGAGGGGGAATTGGCCTTGGCACAGGCTTTGGTTTTTTTGGCCACCGCACCCAAATCTAACGCGGCCTATGTTGCCTATAAGGCGGCCAGAAAATCAGCGGAAAAACATGGCTCCCTCATGCCACCAAAACATATTTTAAACGCCCCCACATCCATGATGCGCGACCAAGGATATGGCGATGGATATCAATATGACCATGATATCAAAGGTGGATTTTCAGGCCAAAATTATTTCCCCGACGATATGACACGCGAACAATTTTACACCCCCAAAGGCAACGGGTTTGAAAAAGGAATTAAAGACAGATTGGATGAATGGAATGCAAAACGACAGAAATAACCTTATTAATGATTTACAAAATTATTCCCCCTCCCCTGAAGAAGAAAAATTCATTCCTCAATTCATGAAATTATTAAAATCCGATCACTGTTTTTATCGCGACCATTTTAACCCTGGGCATATTACTGCATCGGCAATATTGCTCGATCAATCTGGTTTTAAAATTTTAATGAATTTTCACAAGGGTCTCAATAAATGGCTTAATTTTGGTGGGCATTGCGATGGCGACGAAGATGTATTATCCGTGGCCATTCGTGAAACGATGGAAGAAAGCGGCATCACATCCCTCAAACCCATCACCGCGGATATTATTGATATCGATATTCACGACATCCCCGCCAATGATAAAAGGGGCGAGCCCGCGCATAAACATTTCGATATTCGATACGTCATGCAAATGGTGGGGGAACAAAATTTCATCATCTCTGATGAATCGCTAGAATTAAAATGGATGGATTTGGACGAAGCGTTAGATCATTCTGATGAAAGCCTAAAGAGATTTATCAAGAAAATTCATGAAAAATTTTGATCGCTTTGTCGGGATTGATTGGACAGGTGCAAAATCGCCAATCATATCCAAGGCAATCGCCGTTTCTGAATGCACGATGGATGTTGCACCAACACTGATAAATCAAAAATGGTCACGGCAGTTGGTTTGTAATTATATTGAATCGTTATTATCGGGCAATCAAAGAATCCTGATTGGAATTGATTGTAATTTTGGATATGCATCCGAAATTTTAGAACATCAAATTGGCAAGCATAAAACGGCGTTTGATTTATGGGCGGAAATTGATCAACACTGCGTCAAAGATCCTAATTTTTTCGCTGGTGGATTTTGGCAACATGGGAGTTATAAATCTTATTTTTGGACTGAGGGAAAAATGAAGAATGGGTTTCAAATGCCCATGCGTCAAACAGAAATTCATTGTCGCCAAAACGGTTTTGGTCACCCTGAATCTCCGTTCAAAATGATCGGTGCAAAACAAGTCGGCAAGGGCGGTTTATCGGGCATGCGCCTTGCCTATTACTTAAAGAAAAAACATCAAGATAAAATCGCCATATGGCCATTTGATAATGATGATATTTGTAACAATGCAAAAATTGTCATCACGGAAATATACCCGCGACAATTTATTATCCGCGCCGGATTTGGAAATAAAAAATTACGCACCTCTGATGATTTAAATAATGCGCTCCATCATTTAAAATCCAAACCTTTTAACGGTGAATTTGATTCAGATCATGATAGTGACGCCATCATCTCCGCGGCGGGGCTACGATATCTATGTGGTCACAATAAAACAATTCCAAACGCGCTTTCAAATCCACATAATGATTCAATTCTATTAAAACAAGAGGGATGGATTTTTGGAATCTAATGAACTCCACAATCAACCAAAAGATTATCCTCTTTCATTTACCAAGATTTCACTGTAAAAACCATCTTATGATTATTCAACCAGACGATGATGGGCAACGGCTTGATCGCTTTTTAAAGAAGGCGTTTCCTTTTGTGACCTTTGGTCAAACGCAAAAACTTATTCGTACGGGGCAAATCCGTATTAATGGTGGGCGCGTTAAACAAGACACAAGATTGAGTGAAGGGGACGAGCTTCGCCTTCCACCCTCCCTGCAAGATGGCGATGCAAAACCAAAAATTCAATTCGACCAACGTGACCGCGACGCGATTGAGGATATGGTTTTGTTCGAGGATTTAGATATCCTTATCCTCAACAAACCGGTCGGTCTTGCGGTTCAAGGGGGAAGCAAAACCAAAATCCATATTGATGGCATGCTTAACAGTTACATGAAAAAAGGTGTCAAACCACGCCTTTGCCACAGGTTGGACAGGGAAACATCTGGTGTTTTGATCCTTGGTAAAACGGCTGAGGCCACACGCGCCCTGACAAAACAATTTCAAACCCATCAAGTTCAAAAAACCTATTGGGCATTAACAAACCCCACACCGATTGAAACGAACGGCACAATCAACGCCCCTATCGGCAAGGCCGATGTTTATAAAGACGGCGGCGAAATGATGGTTTTGGACGAAGAAAACGGCAAGGACGCGATCACTGATTTCGAGGTGATTGACCGCGCAGGAAAAGAATGTGCCTTTGTTGCCTTTTATCCAAAAACGGGGCGCACTCACCAAATTCGTGTCCATGCCAAGATTATTGGCGCTCCATTGCTTGGTGATCGCAAATATAATGATAATCCATTCCCATTTGATAACGATGATGTGCATCAGGGGCTTCACCTTCACGCGCGTGAAATTGCCTTTAAACACCCCACAACAAAAGAGGATTTGGCCATTCAGGCACCATTACCAAATATTTTTCTAAAAAGCTGGAAATCTATGGGGTTCACTGTATAATCAAATCCATGGCAAGACTATCAATTGGCAATTCAATGGGAATACCGCTTATCGCATCACTTGGCGTGTTGGGATATGGTCTCTATAATTTCCTCACACAATGGAAATATTCCGAAGATGGCCACGAATATCTGCTGATTGGTTATGTTGTTTTAACCGTTCTCATATTTTTAACACTTCGTCTTTCAAAATTTGCTATAACTGGGCTTTTGTTCGTCTTATTATTCTGCACAATATTCTATGCCAACGCGAAATTTGATTGGCGTAAATCATATATTGTTGCCGCCGAGGGTGGAAAATACTTCGCTCTTGAGCAATATATCGATGCTTACCCAACGTTTGAACAAGATAAATTTGCATGGCTTTTGGATGAACCAAGATGGGTTGATTTTTCCAAAGAATGTTATGAACCTATGCTGAATTCTAATAACGCAACCGTGATGAATGATTTGGGGCGTAATTGTAAAACTGTTGCCCTTATTCAGGATTTTTATAAGGTTGATGTCAGGGATATCATCCGAAACCATTATTCAAAAATGCAAAACACGGCCAAACAATTGGAAAAAGGCCGATTTAAAAACAAAAGCGCCTTTGAAACATGTATTCAAGATAAAAAATGTACAATGATTCCATTATTACCCGCAGGTGTTGAAGTTGACCAACAAAGCACAGATTATCTTGATATCCGTCGCCAATTCTGGTCTTTAATCAATGACAAAAAAATGTCCGTTGAAAATTGTAATTTCTTTGAGTTTTGCCGTGTTATGACACGAAACGAAGTTATTACACTCGATAAAATATAAGAATTTATTTCGAATTTGAGGCATTTTTCAACTATATTTAATATATATTATGTATTCTAGTAGTATCACAACGATGTGATACGTGCATATCCCTCTAAAAGATTGGATGTCACAAAAACAACAGGATAATTATATTTTCCCTAGTATAATTATGGCCTAATATGTAGTGTTTTGTGGTATTTAGTCATATCCCTCGGGCTGAGATTCTTTATGAATTTCAGCCCTCTTTTTTTGTTAAAATACGAATGCCGCGCACGATGCGATACATCAGGAATAATGGATATGGCAGAAGACAGAATATGCCTGCCCCTATAATGATTTCGCTGTTGGCGCGTACAAACTCAATTTGCATTCTCAAGATATCGGCTTGGTCGGCAATCACACCCCTTTGTGCGCTTTCCATCATTGCGTTAATCGCGCTCATGTCACCATTACCAAATATAATGCTACCAAAAACTATAACCCCTAGCATCAAAATCAATGATGACCACCAAATTGTGCGGATAAGATACGTCGTGTGAAACTGATATAATTCATTCCCACGATTGCGCCATCGATACATGTAACATGCAATCCACGCCACAAACGCACATGCAATGCCGGCAAATGGAATAAAAGAATACGGGATGACCATCATGATCGACCCCGCGCCGATCATCGCATAGAGGCTGGTTAAATTTTTCACTATGTGTTTATTATCACTCATCATTATTGCCTTTTAAATAATCGTTCAACATCATCCAATGATAGTGAAATCATTGTTGGTCGTCCATGGTTGCATTGCCCTGATAATGGTGTGTCCTCCATTTGCCTCAGTAGGGCATTCATTTCATCCGCATTTAATCTGCGCCCAGACCGCACAGACCCATGGCATGATATGGTTGCGAGTAAATGATTAACCTTATTTTGAACACCATCAACCGTACCCAAATCCTCTACCTCATCAATTAAATTACGCACCATATCGTGAATATTTAACCGATCTGACAAAATAGAGGGAACCTCGCGAATGATAATCGCATCATCGCCAAACCCTTCTATAACCAGTCCAATTTTTTCCAAAATATGCGATTGTTCTACCAATAAGGCTTGTTGATCTTGGGTCATGCTCACAACCTCAGGGATAAGCAATATTTGACGTTTCACGCCTGTGGCCTCAAGGTCGGCCTTCATGCGCTCATAAACCAATCTCTCATGTGCGGCATGTTGGTCGACAATTACAATCCCTTCATCGGTTTGGGATAAAATATAATTTTCATGAAATTGCGCCAAGGCCGACCCTAATGGATAGGATTTTTCATCCTCCACCATTGGTTCATTGGTTTCATTGACACCACCCCAATATGTATTTGATTCTGCCACACGCCCTTGCGGTTGAAATTCCATGTTTGGAATGGCGTAGTTCACTTTTGGGGCTTGTTGATGTCGTTGTGCGTTGGGTTGAAATCTGGATATTTGATTGGGCAACAATGATGCCGATATATTGGATTGTTCCCGAATGGCACTTTGCAGACCATGAAATAATAAATTGCGAATATGGGTTGGGCTTTTGAATCTCACCTCCGCCTTCGTGGGGTGCACATTCACATCAACATCATGGGATGGCAACTCCAAAAACAGGGCAACCATCGGGTATCGATTACCCGCCAAAACATCATTATACGCACCCCGCAACACACCCAATAATAATTTATCCCGAACGGGGCGACCATTCACAAATAGATATTGTGCCTTTGAATTTCCTTTGTTGAGTGTCGGCAGGCTGGCATATCCCTTTAAAATCACATCCTCGTTTTGGGCGTGGATTGTCATGGATGATGATTGAAATTCACGTCCCATAATTGCGGTAATACGGGTTAATTCATCTGATTTTTGATAATGAAATACACGTTTATCATTATGGGTGCATTGAAATTCAATGTCGGGATAGGCCATGGCCAAGCGATTCAAAATTTCCTTAATCGCCATCATTTCCGCCTGATCGGATTTCAGGAATTTTAATCGCGCCGGTGTTGAATAAAACAAATCACGAATTTCAATCCGCGTCCCTTGTTTATGCGATGATGGGGTTATATCCCGCATTGCACCGCCATTGCATGTTATGGACCATGCATCCTGTTGATTTTTTGCCTTTGATTGAATTGTCATACGGCTAATGGATGCAATGGATGGCAAAGCCTCCCCCCTGAACCCAAGCGAATGAATCGCCAATAAGTCATCATCCTTTAATTTGGATGTCGCATGACGCGAGAGGGATAATTTCAAATCATCCACGCTCATGCCAATACCGTTATCATCAATGATAATAAGGCTTTTTCCGGCTTGGCGTAAATCAATTGATATTTTATCCGAACCCGCATCAATCGAATTTTCAACCAATTCCTTAATCGCGGCGGCTGGATTTTCAATCACCTCACCCGCGGCAATTTGATTAACCAGATTTTCAGGAAGTTGACGAATGATACTCATGATTGAGTATTAGCATGATTCCTATGCTCACTTAAAGAATTTCAATGCCTTTATCCATCATGGCACCCTCTAAATTTGCACCTGCAAATATTGTCCCGCTCAGGTTCGCGCCGGTTAAATCGGCCTTACGCAAATCCGCACCCGTTAAATCGGCAAAGGATAGATCCGCCCCTTTGAGTCGAATACCCGCCATAACGGCACCATTCATCTTGCTGTATCGTAATGTCACGCCATTCATATTAACCGGCATCACACGCGGCGTTCCGTCTGGGTTTTTAAACATTAACGGCGCCAAATTACAATCGGTGAAGTTACAACGCGACAAACGCGCCTCCTTAAACGATGTCCCACGCAAATCAGATTTTGTGAAATTACAATCGCGAAAATCAGATTCATCAAAAACCGCACTTTGAATATCAATTCCTGAGAAATCTTGATTAAGGAAGTTTGCACCAACCGCCTTCATCGCGGTTAATGTATATGATTTTAAATTCGTATAATCACGCATATCATAGGATGATAAATCCAAACGCTCACCCTTTTGACCACTGCTGCCTAACCACTGTGCATGTGCATTCAACCTTTCATCCATCGGCACTTCCATATCACTGATATCAAGTCCATGAATTTTTTCTGTCACAACACCTTCAAAATTGGCACCTGCCTTTTCAATGCCTTCTAAATTCGCATTTGTCATGATTGAGTTTTTGAAATTGGCACCGCGCACATCGCTGCCTGATAAATCTGTATGGCTTAGATTCGCACCCTCCATATTTGCATCACGCAAATCCGCGCCTTGAATTTCAACATTTGTGAAATCAGCGTCCGAGAAATCGGCCGACATCGCCCGTACCGCCGCCATATTGGTTGACACCATTCGTGCCCCCGCAAACACTGTTCTGGCAACGCCATCTCGGCCTGTCTGGTCACGGCGCGCTTTATCCTTCATCACGCCCTCTGTCCCTTTTTCCATGATGCGTCCTTCACGAAGGTCGGCCGACTTTAAATCTGCACCCTCAAGATTTGCACCCGCAACAAACGCACCACGGAAATCGGCGCGAACAAACACCGCCTTTTCCAAATTGGCGCGGCGCATATCGCATGCGAAAAACGTTGCCGATGTAAAATTTCCACCGGATAAATTTGTTCCGATAAAACATGAACCAGTGAAATCGGCGTGCGACAAATCTTTTCCCGATAAGTCCAAACCAGACAGGTTTTTAAATTTGACAATAGCGCGCGACCCACCATTTTTACCTGATGAATAAAGTTGATGTAATTTGATAATATGATTCAGCTCATCTTGCGACAGATGCGCCATAAAAAAATTTTCATGCGGATTCGACATTAATTATTCCCACCTTTTCAAACAATCCATTGTTATTATTGATTATCAGATTATTTAATTCTTTAATTCTTTAATATTATCACAAATTGCTTAACATTTCCTTTGCAATCTTCTTGCCAAGCTCGACACCAAATTGATCGAAACTATTAATATTCCAAATAATACCTTGGACAAATATTTTATGTTCGTAACACGCAATCAACTGGCCAATAGTATAGGGTGATATTGTATCCAGCGTGATTGTCACACTTGGACGTCCACCATTATAATTTTTATGTTTGTTATCAACATCTTGGCTGCCTTCAAAAAAGGCCTGTGCCTGTGCATCTGCATGGGCATTCAGGATGATTTGATGGTCTTTATCATAGGGACTTTGATTTATCTTAATAAATTCACATGGCACAATATCTGTGCCTTGGTGTAACCATTGGTGAAAGGCATGTTGACCATTCGTGCCCGCCTGTCCAAATATGATGGGGCCCGTTTCATAATCGGTGATAAATTCACCATCAGGGTTCACATGTTTTCCATTTGATTCCATATCCAATTGCTGCAAAAAATTTGTCAACAAAGATAGATTTTGTGCATAGGGTAAAACAGCAACCGCAGGGCGTTTCATAAAATTACGATTCCATATACCATAAAGCGCCATTAAAACAGGGATGTTACCCTCTAACTTCTGTGTTTTAAAATGCGTGTCCATGGTCTTACCACCATTTAAAAATTCTTGAAACACATTGAATCCATAGGTGAGGGCAATGGGCATCCCAATGGATGACCAAACCGAAAATCGTCCCCCAACCCAATCCCAAAATGGAAACATATTTTGCGGGTTAATTCCAAATTCAATCACCGCCTGTTCATTTGTTGATAAGGCAATCATGTGTTTTGCACTATCCAAATTCCCTAACCATGTTTTGGCATAGAGGGCGTTCATCATGGTTTCTTGCGTTGTAAATGTTTTTGATGCAATCACAATTAATGTTGTTGCGGGGTTTAATGGCTTTAAGGCCTCTGTAATATCGGCACCATCAACATTAGCCACAAAATGGATATTCATTTTTTTCGGTAGATGTTTCAAGGTGTCACACACAAATCGAGGCCCTAAATCAGACCCGCCAATACCAATATGAACCACATCGGTGAATTGATTTTGTGCATGCGTATCCACAACAAATTGTTGCATTTTTTTTAAACTATCTTGCACCTCTGGTTTATCACCAGACCGCAACCAAACATGCCCAACAGCCCTATGTTCAGTGGTGTTTATTCCCTCACCATCAAACATTTTATCACGCCATTGTTCAATATTTTGATCACGCGCAAGATTGAATAATTCCGCCCACACCTCATCAGATATCATTGATTTTGTAAGGTCCAAATGAATATCTGTATCTTGTACGAAAGAAAAAGATGCATCATCCAATTTAGAAGAAGATGACAATGTTTGTAGTTCTTGCCACGCGCTTGTTCGTGTTGGATTACCCATGATTATTCAACCCCAGGGACAACATCAACAATATCAAACCCTTGATCATCAGGAACAGCGCCCGCAATAATTGTCACCGTCGGGTCAACCGATTCAAATATGCGGTTGGCAACACGCATCACGTCATCCGCCGTGATTTTTGAAATATTATCCGCCCAATTATCTAACGCATTGATGTCACGACCATCCAATTGCATGCGTTGTGCCGTTCCTGACAATGATAATGTTGATGAAAACCGCAATGGCAGAGACCCAATCAAATAGCTTTTGGCGTCATCCAATAATTCTTGCTCGGCTGGCTTCGTCTTCATATGTGTTAAAATGCCCTGCACCGCCTGTGTCATTAACGCAACATTTTCTGGCGATGTTGAACTGGCAATCGACATGGAATTTGATAAATCCATAAAGGTTGGGTATGAATATATGCCATAGGTTAATCCTTTTTTCTCACGAACTTCCTCCATCAAATAGGATGAAAACCCACCACCACCAAGCAAGTGATTCATCACCATCAACGCATGATAATCTGGGTCAGTTTTTGCAAAGGACGGCCATACCATTTGCACAACCGATTGTGGGCTTTGTTTTTTAAATGCTTTTTTCATTGGTGCGGATGGTGGTGTTACACTTTTATCCGCTGTCTCATTTTTCGCATCTGGTAAATCGGAAAAGATTTGATCGACAAGGCTCATCGCCTCATCCGCGCTCATATCCCCTGCGGTTGAAACAACCAAATTGCCTTTGGTAAATTTTGATGTCACAAAATTTTTCATGGCCTCTGGCGTCACCGCGCTTAACCCTGAAATCGTGCCGCCACTGTTTAACGCATAGGGGTGATCACCAAAATAAACATCGTTCATCAACCGTGCCGCCACCCAATCAGGTTTCGCCACCGATGATTTAATGCGTGTGATATTCGCCTGTCGCATGCGCTCTACCGACTCACTATCAAATCGCGGTGTATGAATGGCATCACGCAATAATTCAAATGCCAAATCCTTATGACGTTTTAGCGTTTTTATTTTTCCTGTGAAATTATCCCGATCATTTGAAAAGCTCAAATCAATCGCATGGTCTTGCAATGCCTCTTGAAATGCATTCGCATCACGCGCCCCCGCGCCCTCGTCAATTGTGTTGGAAACCAATTGCCCAAGGCCAATCATGTTTCGTGGGTCATCAATTGACCCTGCACCACGAAATGCAAAATTCATGGTAATAATGGGCAAGGAATGATCCTCAACATGCCACAGTGTAATCCCCTCTGGCGTTGTGTATTCAGTAATATTTAAAACGCGGTCATTGGCCTGCGCTATATTTGATAATGCTGTCATAATAATAAATAATCCTATTGATAGAAATCTAACCATACTTATTCCTCAGGAACCAAATGCCCCGTCACGGCATGATATCCATCGCCCGATTGTGCCAAATAATCGGACACCACATTTTGAATATCCTCGGGCGTGACGGTTTCTAAATCGTAAATCCAACGCTCCGCCTGATCAACGCTTAAACCGCTAATCAACTGATATCCTAACATCATGGCAGGGCCAGTCAGGCTGTCTAACTCATAAACTGATTCATCTTGTAATTTTGAAATTGATTTTTGAATTTCATCATCCGTCACGCCATTTTGTGCAACATTATTTAAAATTTCTTGAACTGCATTATCAATTTTTGCGGATGACACGCCATCCAACGGTGTCACACCAATTGATGCCGTTGCGTCCGATACACTTACGCCACTGTAATAAAAGCTGGCGTTTGAGGCTAATTTTTGATCCACGACCAAGGCTTGATACATCTTACCCGTACTTCCACCAATAATATTATCGGCAATGGTTAAGGCCAATGCGCGTTGATAATCCTGCCCCAACCCTGGGACGCGGTATAGTTTACGCCATTCAGGTTGGCGCACGCTGGGGTGTTTATGCACAATCAGTGATTGACCATAAACATCCGCCACCTCTGGCCATTCAGGGCGTGAATATGCACCATCATTTTCAATATTGCCGTAATATTGAGCCGCCATTTTAAAAACATCCTCGGCCTTTACGTCACCACTAATCACCATAATTGCGTTTTGAGGGGCATAGTATTTTTTATAAAATGCGCGGGCGGCCTCAGGTGATAATTTTTGCAATTCCGCATCCCATCCAATAATCGGGCGTGCGTAAGGGTGATTAACAAATAACGCCGCGCGCATTGCCTCGGATAATTGTGCGGATGGGTTTGAATCAGTGCGTTGTTTACGTTCTTGAATAACAACATCACGTTCCGTCAAGGCCTCTGTATCATCAAAATTCAAATTTTTCATCCGATCCGATTCCATGATCATCACTGATTCAAGCTTATCCTTTGGCACGGTTTGGAAATAGGCCGTGAAATCCCATGATGTGAATGCATTATCATTGCCGCCCCATGATTTGACCTTTTTCGAAAACTCACCTGAGTCGACCAACTCAGACCCCTTAAACATCAAATGTTCCAAATAATGCGCAAGGCCACTATGCCCCATTTCCTCGTCCGCGCCACCAATGCGATACCACACCATATGCGTCACCGCGGGTGTGCGTGGGTTTTCAACCACCACAACCTGCATCGCATTGGGCAACATAATTGATTTCGCGTTATAGATTTTGTTGGCCGTATCCTCGGCCTTGGCGGTTTGCAACATTAATAATCCTATCATCAAGCAAATGAAATATTTCATGGATAGGAGGATATCGGTTTTGGATTTAAAAATCCAATGGCAATATTAAGGCGTTAAATTAAATAAATCGCTATATCTAATCCCTTCCTCCTGAGGGGGAAGGTTAGGATGGAGGTTTACGGTTTTGATTAATGAATAACCATCGTAAACCCTCCCCTTAATCCCCTCCCTTAGGGAGGGGATATAAATTTTCTTATGGCGCGGGAACCGCTTCATTGCGTTTTTTGATTGTGACGACACCTTCTTCTTTCAACCGCTCAAATTCTTCGTTTGGGTTAATTGGGTCACCCAATTCCGCATCCCCCTTTAAAAACAGCAATCGTTCCGCCGTGGTGCGGTTGTCCGTTGGGGTTTCGGTATCCAAAACCTCGCGGATATTTGGGTCGGCGCTATCGGCACCAACCTTTGCCAAGAAACCATCTGTATTTGATGATGTTGACGCAGGCTGAGAACTGCCCACATCATCGGCGCCAAATATTGTTTGGCGGGCCTGATCCTTGGTTGAAATTTCCATTGGGCGGGTGGCACCTGGGCGCGGTGGACGCAATCCGAAATCAGGCGGCACGGACAATGGCGCGCGTGTAATCACCGAAAATTCATCGGGGGCAACGTTGATTAGCCCCAAATCTTGTTTGGCCTCGTCACTACACGCCCCCAGCGCAAGAACCAAACCCGTGATTAAAATAATCTTTTTCATTTTTCCTCTTTACCCTTTTTATCCAAGAATAATCCATGGATTAACAATAATACGACTCCTATACTAATCGCCGCATCGGCAATGTTAAAGGCCGGCCAGTGATATGTCCCCACATAAACGTCAAAAAAGTCCGCCACGGCGCCAAATCTCAACCGATCAATCACATTCCCGATTGCACCACCGACAATCAGACCCAATGACACGGCCTCAAATTTAGATGTCGATTTCATCAACCAATGTGTTAAAAACGCCGATATCACCAACGCCAGAAGCGTCAAAGGCCATATCCCTGCATTTTGGAGCATGCCAAAGCTAACCCCTTCGTTCCAAACCATTGTCAGGTCAAAAGATGGCAAAATTGGGACGTTTAAACCTGATGGCAACCGTTCGGGCGCATTCATCAACCATTCGCCCAACCCCAATCCATTTTCACCCATGGCAGGGCGCAAAACATGCTCGGTAATCGCCCATTTCGAGAGCTGATCGAATAAAACGATATCAAAAATAAAAGATAGACCGAGTATTTGTGGAATTTTTTGATTCATATATATTTTTAGCATGAAGTTATGAACCACGGAAGACACAGAAAACACGGAAGTTATAAAATCGCACTTTCCGTGACCTTCCGTGTTGTCCGCGGTTAAACTTTTCTAAGCCGCCTTTTTTTGTTGCTCTATAAAATACCGCACCGCATCGGCATCACGAGGCGTAAGCGTTGGAAACTCTTTATCGCTTCCAACATCGGGGGAGACCTTCCAGCATCGTTCGCATTTTTGCCCCTCGGCTTTTTGGAATTCAACAGATAGCGTGTCTCCATCCTTAATCGTCACCGCGGACACAATACAGATATCCGCCAAATCATTGTCACCTAATGCATTTTTATGCGCGGATGTTAACGTGACAATCGGGTGTGCCTCTAATGATGATCCAATGACCTTATCCTGACGTTTGGGTTCTAAACATGCCAAAACGGCCTCGCGAATATCGGCAATCAATGCCCATTTTTCCGCCAAGGCAGGATTTGCAAAATGGGCGGGCATATCAACAAATTCCGCCATATGAACCGATTCCAAATCACCCTTAATCACATCAGGGCAATGCGTCCATGCTTCCTCGGTCGTGAAGGATAAAATCGGGGCATACCATGTCACAAGGCGTTTCAAAATTTCCGCCAAAACGGTGCGCGTGGCGCGACGGTCAAACATATCAGGGCGGTCGCAATATAAACGGTCCTTGCGTATATCAAAATAAAATGCGCTTAAATCCTGATTACAAAAATCATG
Organism: uncultured Micavibrio sp.; assembly: GCA_964350795.1. Taxonomy (GTDB): domain Bacteria; phylum Pseudomonadota; class Alphaproteobacteria; order Micavibrionales; family UBA1664; genus UBA1664. The sequence continues at coordinate 14,936 of CAYGLI010000008.1, read as the reverse complement.
TAATTTTTTGGCAATATTGCCATAGTCAAAATCATGGATTGATTGTTTTACCATCGCATCCATTTCGGATAATTGATGTAAAACCAATTGTTCAAGCTCTGGCAATTTCGTTACATCCGATAAATCAACGGCTTCGGCTTCGCTATACCCCTCTAACGCGCCCAGCAAGAAACGGAAAGTATTACGCACACGACGATATAAATCCGATGTCCCTTTTAAAATTTCATCACCAATACGGTGATCATTCTCATAGTCGGCGGACACCATCCATAAACGCAAAATATCGGCGCCATATTGATCAATGATTTTTTGTGGCGCAATAACATTTCCAACGGATTTTGACATTTTCATGCCGTCTTTATCCAGTGTAAATCCATGCGTTAAAACATTTTTATAGGGGGCGCGGCCACGCGTTCCACATGATTCTAACAACGACGAATGAAACCATCCACGATGTTGGTCTGACCCCTCAAGATATAAATCGGCGGGCGACGGAATGCCCCATGTTCCATTTTCCAAAACAAAACTATGCGTTGATCCGCTCTCAAACCAAACATCACAAATATCGAAAATTTGTTCGTAATCATCGGCGTTATAATCCGCACCAAGAAAATCAGCCGCAGGGCGTACCCACCAAGCATCAGACCCCTCTTCCTTAAAAATATCGGCAATACGTTGATTAACCGCGTCATCACGCAAAATATTATCCGTGCCCTTTTCAACAAAAATCGCAATTGGCACACCCCACGCACGTTGACGAGAGATATTCCAATCAGGACGGTTTTCAATCATTGCACGAATGCGGTTTTCACCCTTTGATGGAATCCAGCGCGTGTCCTTAATCGCCTGCAACGCAATATCACGAAGGTTATTTTGACGCATGGAAATAAACCATTGTGGAATCGCCCGATACATAATCGGTGCCTTTGACCGCCAACTATGTGGGTATTCATGACGTTGCGACCCTTTGGCTAGTAATTTTCCTGCCTCCATCATTGCCTTAAGCGGGGCGAAATTTCCATCCGAAAATTTACCGTCCTTATCAATGATCGCCATACCACCAAATAAGGGCACATGGTCACGGAACGTCCCATCATCCGCAACATTATCCGTAATTTCAACCTTATCGGCGTCATCCTTATCGGCATTATACGCCATTACCAATTCGTAATCTTCCTCACCATGCGCGGCGGCGATATGAACAATCCCTGTCCCTGCCTCGTCCGTGACATACGGTGCCTCAAGGATTGGCACGCGGTGGGTAAATCCACTGTCTTTTAAAGGGTGATCGCAAATTGTGCCAACGATGTCAGAACCTTTGATTGTTTTAACAATCGTATAGCGCGTAATTTTTGCAACCTCTGTAATTTTTTCGGCCAGATTCACTGCAAAACATAATCTATCCCCAATCTTGGCGGTTGCACCTTCGGCAACCTCATCAACCGTATAAACCCCATATTCAATATCTTTATGCACCGCCATGGCGCGGTTGGATGGGATTGTCCACGGTGTGGTTGTCCAAATCACGCAATCTGCGCCTTCAAGTTCAGGCACACTCGTTTCCGCAACGGGGAACCGCACCCAAACGGTGACAGATTTATGTTCCTTATATTCAATTTCAGCCTCGGCTAGTGCGGTTTCCTCAACAGGTGACCACATCACGGTTTTTACCCCACGATACAAACCGCCATTCATCACAAATTTATGGATTTCAGACGAAATAATGCTCTCAGATTCCAAACGCATCGTCAGATACGGTTTTTCCCAATCACCAATCACACCAAGGCGTTTAAATTCCTCGGCCTGAATATCTACCCAATATTGGGCGAATTCACGACATTCACGGCGGAAATCAATGATATCAACATCATCCTTATCCTTGCCCGCGGCGCGATATTTTTCTTCAATCTTCCATTCAATCGGCAATCCATGACAATCCCACCCAGGAACATAATGCGCGTTAAACCCCTGCATTTGTTTGGATTTATTGGTGATATCCTTCAGGATTTTATTTACCGCATGCCCGATATGGATATTTCCATTGGCGTATGGCGGGCCATCATGCAATGTCCAACGCGGTTTATCGGTTGAATTGGCACGCAATTGATCGAATAAACGCATGTCATTCCACTTTGCCAAAATTTCAGGTTCCTTTTGTGGCAATCCGCCACGCATTGGAAAATCAGTTTTAGGTAGGAAGACAGTATCCTTGTAAAATTCAGCGTTATAGTCGGTCATGATGGTTTTATATCCTTATATTTCAAGAATTATTTATGCACGGGGCAGGCATGGAAATCAAGGGGATTGGCAGATAAATTTGATTTTTAAAATTAAATTTGATATAAGAATAGCAATTATTGAATTAAAGGAGACAAACCATGGGCGAAGCCATCAAAAAAGGCGCAAGTCATTTTTTTAAGAAAGCACATGATGGCTTTGAGGCGTGGATTGATTTTCTAAATCCTGAAAGCTCAAAGTATGAAAGTTCTTTTGCTGGAAGGTATCTTCAACCAGCTGTTTTTACTGTTTTTGGCGCTGCGGCGCTTTGGGGTTTCGGATATGAAATGCCTGCAATTTTATTGAATAATATTCTTGATATAAATCTACCTACTCCTATTATGAACCTTCAGGCGCCGTCACCTTAGGTTTCACAACAAAAATATTTTCCTCAAAAAAATCTTCTATGGCGTTATCGATAGTTTTATTAAGCTCTTCAAAAAAGCCATCTTGATTTATATCGTCTTCACTTTGAAACAATGGTGCAACATTAACAGCAAAAACAAATCCGATAGCCAATAGAAAACTTGCTTGTGATGCTTTTTGAAGTTTATCTGTTCCTAGAGTTTTAAAATCTATTTTTTCATTTAAATGATCAAGGAGTTCTTTGTGCATTCTTTTATGATGTGATTGCATAAATTTCTTATTCGCTAGATCACAAAGCTTGATTTCGGCATAATCTGCAACAGCAACATCTCTTAGTTGTCTATCACGGAATTCTTTTGATAGACGTGATGATACAAAGCCACCAATAATGAAAAGTCCTGCAGCTCCAATTCCATCCATTATTGGTGATCCCGTATTCATAAAACGTCCCATAACGGCCGGAATACCAAAACTAGCGATGAATATTGTGCTCCTTGCTGCATTCAACAATCTTCTTTCACTGTCAGATTTATTAATTGTCCGATCATAATCTTTGATCATACCCGCAACTTCATCATCAGAAAACACTGATGAAATTGGCATTGATGAACGCACTTGCTCTGACAAAATCAATTCGTTGATTTCATCTTTAAGTTTCGTTGGTTGTTTTGGCTCACCAACTCTCTGTTTTGGCGTTAATATCAATATGTCTTTTTTATTTTGCGTCATGGTCTTAATTTCCCTGTTTCAAGAAATATTACCCATAAACAATTAATTTTTTGTTAAAATCTCTTTCGCAACCTTACAATCCGCGGCCATTTGGGTTTTTAGGTCTTCCAAATTATCAAACTTCATTTCATCACGGATTTTTTGGACGGGTTTGATTTTTAATATTTTGCCGTATAAATCACCGTCGAAATCAAAAATGAATGTTTCAACCATGGGCATGGCGGTTTCAAACATCGGGCGGATGCCGATATTGGCCGCGCCGTCGCGCCATATATCTTCGCCCTCAATTTGAATTTTGACCGCGTATATTCCGTGTGCCGGTACAATCGTATCGCCAAAATGCATGTTGGCGGTGGGGTATCCCAATTCGCGTCCGCGTTTATCACCGTGCACGACCTCGGATTGAATAGACCATTCCCACCCTAATAATGCATTGGCCTGTGCAATGTCAGCTTTTTTAAGATGATTGCGAATGCGGGTTGAGGACACAACATCATCGCCAATTTCAATCAGGTTCGCGCTGACCGTTTCAAATTCTGGATGCGCCCTCAGGGTTTCAATATTTCCACTGCGTTGAAATCCAAAATGAAAATTTTCTCCGACAATCACAATCCCTGCATTGAGGTCTTTAATCAAGATATCGTCGATAAAATCATCTGCGGTTTTATGTTGTAACCCATCATTGAAATCCAACACCTCGTATCGATCAGGTTTAATCAAATTATCAATCAAGTCTTTTTTAACGTGATCTGGTACAATCCGAAAGGGCGCGATATTGGGTTGAAAATATTGTCGTGGGTGCGGGGTGAATGTTAAAACACAAAAATCATAATCATGTTTATCCGCCAACATACGCGCATGGCTTAAGACATCCTGATGCCCCAAATGCACCCCGTCAAAATTGCCAATCGCGATTACTGATTTTTTCATACCTGTTGGAATATATCGACTTTGAAATAAATTCCAACGAAATTTATCTCAACCCACTGTCATAATTAAATTTATTTTCACTTCACTTGATTATACTGAACAATAGGGAATAATGAATGGATATAAATGTTTAGAAAAATAATGTCACATTTCAGGAAAAAAGACGACGGTGTTGCCGCCGTTGAATTTGCGTTTTTCGCCATTCCATTCGCATTTTTAATGATTGGCATGGTTGAGGTTGGCATGATGTCAACCGCAGGGACATTATTACAAGGCGCCACCGATGAATCCGCACGTTTAATCCGCACGGGTCAGGCACAACAATCTGGCGACCCTCAGGGAATGTTCGAGGACGCATTATGCGCCCGTGTTGATTTGTTAATCGATTGTGATGATTTAACCTATGAGGTGATTAAAATTGACGACGGCCTAGGGTTTGGCGGTGCATCGACTGATGCAACATTGGTCGATCCCGTTTTTGATGTGGATGGCAATTTACAATCCAGCGGATTTGACCCAGGCGGTGAAAATTCATTGGTGATTGTCCGTGTGGCTTATAACTACCCATTGCTTAGCCCTTTTGTTGGTCCGTTTTTATCAGACCGAAGCGATAATACGCGCCTTTTAATGTCAACCGCAATTATACAGAATGAACCTTATGATTTTTAATTTGATGACGCATTTTTGGTATGACAAACGCGGGTTGGCAACCATCGAAAGCGCCATTCTGTTGCCCATTATGGTTGTGTTGTTAATGGGTATGTTTGATATTGGTCAGGCCATTATTATTAATCAAAAGGTGACTGCCGCGTCCCATATGGCCAATGATTTAATCACCCGTAAAACATTGGTCACCGATGATGATTTAAATGATGCTTATGGCGGTGCATTGATGGTGATTGACCCCTATGATCGGGATGCGTTGGGTATGGATATTGTTGGCATTTTATTTGACGATGATGATGACCCAGAGGAAAAATGGCGCACAACATTCAACATGGACATGAACACTAATTTACCAGACAGCGCAAGCGGACTGGGCGTTGATGGCGAGGGTTTGGTCGCCGTCAGCACAACCTACACCTATTCTCCGTTTTTCAGCAGCCCCATCATTGGCGACATTATTATGGAGGAAACATCATATTTACGGGGACGTAAAAATTCATTCGTCAGATACGAAGAGGACACAGATTAATATGCCATTTTTAAACCGATTCAGAGAATTTATGATTGATAATCACGGTGTAACAATCGCCGCCTTTGCGATTGTTATGCCATTGCTTATGGCCGCAACGGGGATGGCGGTTGATATGGCGCGCGCTTATCTTATTCAAAAACGACTTTCACAATCTGTTGATGCCGCCGCCTTGGCCGTTGCAGGGTCAAGTGGAACAATTTCGACATTAGAGGCAAAAATGGACGCCTATATCGATAAAAACTTTCAGGATGATCGTTTTGCCGAATTAATTCGCACTGACCTTCTGCCCAATGACGAAGAAATCAAAATTGAAGCTGAGGCACGAAGCCGTAATTATTTCATGCAAATATTTGGCTATGACTATATTGATGTTTATGTTGAGGCCACGGTGCAAAAGGAATTACGCGGTATCGAAACCGTGTTGGTGATGGATAATACGGGGTCAATGTCATCCAATAATAATATTGCCGCCCTTCGAACCGCGGCAAAAGATTTCGTGCAAATCATGTTTGATCGTGCACCCGATCCCAATTCCATTAAAATTGGGCTTGTCCCCTATTCAACATCGGTGAATGTTGGGCGATATGGTTTAGGGTTAAATCCTGATGGAACACAATATGGCACTGGAACACCATTTGTGAATAACCCACACAGTATTCAATACACAACAAATTATAATCATAATAGCCGTTGGTTGGGGTGCGTGATAGAGGATGAAACAAACGATACGGATGATTGGGCAGGGCCATGGGATATGTACCGTTTCTGCCGTGACGAAGACGATAACACAATTAGATATTGTGCCTCCAACAATAATAATGGATACGCCAACTATCGCCCTAATTATGTGTGTCCTACATCCTATGTCACGCCATTAACCAGCAATAAAGATTATTTAGATGAACGCATTGATACGATGCAGGCCAATGGCCATACGCTTGGGAATTATGGAATGGTATGGGGATGGCGTTTGATATCGCCGTCCTTCCCCTTTACCGAGGGCGCACCCTATAACGATCAATTTTGGCGCAAGGCAGTGATTATGATGACCGATGGTCAAAACACCATGCACCCCAGATATTCCGCCTATGGCCCCACAAAAGACCACAGCATTGGCACCGCCCAAGAAAACACAAAATTCGCCGAGGTGTGCCAAAAAATGAAAGACGAAGGTATTATTATTTATACGGTGACGTTCACCAGCTCAATCAATAATAACACCAAGGATTATTATCGCGATTGTGCCACCGACGACACAAAATATTATGACGCACCCGCGCAATCAGATTTGGTCGAGGCATTTCAATCCATTTCGCGTGAATTATCGAATTTGTATTTGAAGAAATAAAAAAGCAGTTAGACTATTTTTAGCCCCCACCTTGTGTGGGGGCTTTGCTTTTTCGACTCATTTTTAAAACGCCTCACTTATTTCAAATTTAATCTAAATTTATTCTAATTCTATGTCAAAAATCCTTTAATATCAAAACGATAGTTTATGTCTAAGCTATTATTTTAACTTCTCTTTAACCCACGAACATGTATCCTATAACTATCGGTTGGGGGTTAATCAGTGAATTTCTAAAGACCAATTAACCGCACAGAACTTTAAACAAAAGAGGAGACTCAAAAACATGTTAAAATTAATTGCAAAAGCACAAACACGATTTATTAGGGACGAAGAAGGCGCAACAGCCATTGAATATGGCCTGATCGCCGCAGGGATCGCGGTTGTTATTTCCGCGGCTGTATTTGCATTTGGTGATGAATTACGCGCCTTATTTGACGGTCTATCAGGATCTTTGGCTGCACCTGCTGGATAATACAGACATGCTTGGTCGTTATTTTGACAATACTTGCGGTGCGACCGCCATTGAATATGGTTTAATTGCCGCAGGTATTGCAATAACGATTTCAGGGGCTGTTTGGGTATTTGGTGATGATTTATACACCATGTTTTTCGAAACATTACCCACACTTCTTGATGGCCCAAGCGCCTAAATTAATAAATTCCAAAAACCCGCCTATCATGTGCCCCAAAAGCCAAGGGCGGGTTTTTTACTGCCAAAATTATAAAAAAATAAATTGAGAGAGATGTGGGTATGTTCGTTGTTTTATTGGCATTAACGCTGTTTACAAGCGGATTAATTATCACGGGCGCAATAACGGATTTCCTTAAATTAAGGATTCCGAATATATTGTCCATATTAATCATCGCCTGTTTTGCGGGGGCATATACCCTGCATATGACATTGGATTCCAATGCATCGTTTCAGGATTTATCGTCGCATCTTTATGCCTTTATCGGGTCTCTCATCGTCATGATGATTTTATTTTTTATGCGCCTATTCGGCGGTGGTGATGCCAAAATTATTCCCGCCATTGCCTTGTGGACAGGGACACAAGGGCTGGGCGTATTTTTAATGCTGACAACAATTGCGGGCGGTGTTTTGGCATTGCTGAGCATTATTCTACGCAAAACAAAAATAGGTCAAAAATTAATTAGTAAACTTTTAAAATACCAATCCCTTCAGGATGGATGGGTTGGTGCATTGGCCAAAGGGACAAATGTTGTGCCCTATGGCATTGCCATTGCCGTTGGCGGAATAGGGGCGTTTCGGTCGCTTGGATACTTGCCATAGCGTCCTAAGATTTTGTTAAAACCCATACGGTATAGTGATCACTATTATCTTACGGGTTTTGATTTCTCAACGACCTTATTAATAAAAAAAGACTAAAGATTTGGAGTGGACATGAATAAACAGACATTGATCATATTGGGTGGTGGTTTTGGCGCTGCGCTTCTTGTCGCGCTTCTGATGCAGGCCATGTTAGGCGGCAATGCTAAACCCGAAATTTTAAACGAAGAGCCCAAAACTCAGGTTTTAGTAGCCTCGAAAAACCTATCGATTGGCGATACATTAGATTCCAGTGATATGAAATGGCAAGAATGGCCAGAAGCATCCGTTTTTACAGGTGCGGTCACAAAGGACACGTTGGACGACCCTGATGCCGAACAACCATTAAGCGGTCGTCTTCGCCGTAATGTCGCTGAGGGTGAACCCTTAATGGCCAGCGCCATGGTTAAAGAAGAAAAAGGAAATTTTGTTGCCGCAACATTGGGTGATGGCATGCGCGCCATGGCGATTAAGGTCAAGGCCGAAAGTTCAGTAGGCGGGTTTATAACACCGGGTGACCGCGTTGATGTAATTATGACATACGAAGTGCGATTACCATCTGATGAACGTGTTCAGGATGCCTCAATCGCGGTGGTTAACCGTCGCGCCGCACAAACCGTTTTGGAAAATATCCGTGTTGTCGCCGTTGACCAAGAGGCCAAGGAAGTTGAGGAAACCTCCATTGCCCGTACGGTCACGGTTGAGGTCACACCAAAACAAGGTGAAGAATTGGCCTTGGCGGATGCCATGGGGTCACTATCCTTATCCCTTCGTAAATTGGGTGATGAAACGGTTCTCGGTAGTGACGATGTTATCCCCGAGGCCACAACGGACACACGCATGAGTAATGTTGTGCAGGAATTATTAGGGAATGAAAAATCAGGCGGATCAAATAACCGCATGGTCAGAATTTATAACGGGTCAGTGGCAACCGATATGGTTGTCAAACCCTACATAGGACAAAAATAAAAGGTGAATATGATGAAACATTTCTATCTAATCGCATCACTGGTAATCGGATTAGGCTTTGGCGGATCAAACCCCGCGCAATCGGCAACCAATGATGTCTTACCGCCTGTGATGTCGGAAAAATCGGGTAATCAAACCCTTGATCGCCACGTGACAATCACACGGGGTAAATCAAAGGTGATAAAGGTGAACGCCAATATCGCTGATGTTTTGGTCGCCGACCCTTCGGTGATTGAGGTTGGTGCAATGAAAAATGATCGTCTCTACCTTATTGGTGCGGCCTTGGGCGATACCAATGTGATGATTTTTGATGGCGAGGGTAACACGATTGAACAAATTGATGTGCATGTCCGCGTTGACGAAGACACCTTGCAACATACATTAGAAAGCCTATTCCCAGACGAAGAGATCATCGCCAAAACGGTAAATGATGACATTATGTTGACGGGTATTGCGTCCAACCCATCTGTTGCGGCGCGTATTCAACAAGTCGCCGCCCGTTTTGCAGGGGCTGATGAGGCCGTTGTCAATATGATGAGCGTTAAGGGCGCACAACAGGTCATGTTAAAGGTTAAGGTTTTAGAGGTCTCTCGTAATATCCTCAACGAATTGGGATTAGACCTTGATGGAACATTGAATAAGGGTGCAACAACGGGCTTGTTTAACACTGTTGGCGCGGTTGGTTTAACCGCCCCAACACAGGTTGGAACAGGATCATTCCTGTTCGATATCGGCGCCTCAACAATTTCAACCGTGTTTCAGGCGTTAGAGCGTGATGGATATATCACAACATTGGCCGAACCAAATTTAACCGCGATATCGGGTGAAAATGCACGATTTTTGGCTGGGGGTGAATTCCCCATCCCAACCGAAATTGATGACGAAGGAAATGTATCCTACGAATATAAACCCTTTGGTGTGTCCTTGGCCTTTAAACCAGTCGTGATGTCAAAAAATCGTATTAATTTGAATGTCTCGACCGAGGTATCAAACATCTCAAACGATTTTTCATTCACATTGGCAAATTTAACGGTGCCTGGATTTGATGTGCGCCGTGCCGAAACATCGGTGGAAATGCCAAGTGGTGGGACACTGATGTTAGCGGGATTAATTGAATCCAACACGATCAACAGCATGAACCGCATTCCAGGGGTAAAGGATATTCCTGTGATTGGTGATTTAACGGGGTCAGAGAGTTTTCAACGTAATGAAACCGAATTGGTTGTGATGATTTCTGCCTATCTTGTAAAACCATACGCTGACGAAGAAATCGCGGCGGAACGCGCACCAAGGGAAAACACATCACCGTTGCATCAGGCCTTAATCGCCAATTTGCAACGTCACAATAACAAGAGTAAAATCGCAAATGCAACGACGGGTCGCCCTGTTGGATATTTATTGGATTAAAATTATGAAACAGACATTTAAAACATTTTCAATTCTTGGTCTTTTATTAATGACATCGGCGTGCGCTGGTGGCGGAAACACTATGACCTTTCGGCCAAGCATGTTTGACGACACCAACACAACACAACGACAAATTGTGATTGAGGAAAAACGTTATATCGATAAAAAACCAATTAAGGATATTTCCTATGATTACCTGATGGGACTATCCAACGATTATGATCGTCATGGTAATTCGCCCGTTTATGTTGTGTTGGGATATGATCCTGATGTGCGCGATGCAAAATTATCGACCTTTAACAAATCAAATATTATACGGGGACAATTGGCCAAATTGGGCATGCGCGATGCGGTTGTGAAAACGATGCCAATTAGCGGATCTCATGGTGAGGCCGTGATTGCCTATGACCGTGTCACCGCCAAAGGGCCTGAAGATTGCGGCGAAATGCCGGGGCTTCAGACACAAACGGGTGCCTATGGTGATTATGGTTTAGGATGCGCGTATAAAAGCGCGATGGCGAAACAAATCGCCTATCCAAAGGATTTAATGGGACAAGACAAAATGGATGATTGGGATGCTGATCGCGGTGTTGCGGCAATTGACCGCAGTGTCAGATCAGGTGAACCAGCGCCGTTTGTCCCAAGTTATGTTTTATCCGAATTGGCGGGTAACACCACAGAATAAAAAAGTAATATGAGTGAAAATAAGGGGCAAATTGAAAATTTAGAACCGGCAACTGAACAAAAAATTAGTAGCCTGCTTCCCCCTGCCAAAATTCATTTATTCTCAGATGATTTGGAAACATTAAATTTATTCCATGCCCTTGGCGAAGATTGGCGTTTTGGCCGTATCAATATGGGCATTCGTGGTGATAATCTGGACGAGGCGATTGACCATTATTCACGCCGAAAATCCCCTACTCTTATCCTTATCCAAACCGAAGACACAGGCGACGCGTTCGAGGAAAAATTAGGCGAATTAGCCGAACATTGTGACGAGGGAACCGCCGCCATTGTCATTGGCCCTGTCAATGATGTTCAACTTTATCGTCATCTCACATCAATTGGTGTTAGTGATTATCTTGTCGCCCCATTGACCGCCGAGGATTTGGTTGAGGCGATTGCAAATTCCCTTCAAAATATTGTAGGCGCAGTCGACAGCCATTTAATGGCTTTGGTTGGTGTGAATGGTGGTGTGGGCACAACATCCATTGCCGCGATGATGGCGGATATTTTATCAGATGATTTTGATGCAAAAACACTTGTCCTTGATGCCGCGGGCGGACAATCATCCTTGTGGAGCCATTTTGGATTTTCACCGTCCGGTACATTGATTGAATCCGCGCGTGCGGTTGTTGATAATGACGAAGATGCCTTGAATCGATTGATTGTAAAAAAATCAGATCACTTGCATGTCCTGAATTCAGGCACAGAAAGTATTTTGGATAACCCTGTTGCAACACAGGCTTATGAAATGATGTTGGATCATTTTTTATCAACCTATCCCAATGTGATTATCGATACATCGGGTGCGCCCGTTCAAATTAAACGGATGATTTTATCACGCGCTAATAGTGTCGGTATTGTTACAACACCGCGCGTTCCTGACCTATCGCAAACAAAAATGATGCTCAAGGCGATTAAGGATATGCCAGGCAGCAACAATCGAAAAATAAAAATTATCTTGAACAAGGTCAGCGCCTCAAAATCTGATATTCCTCACAGAGATATTGAAGACGCCCTCGGCCAAAAAAACATTGTTGGTTTGGATTGGAATCCTGAATTTTATGCGGCGGCGGAAAATAATGGTGAACCGCTATCGACGCAAAAATCATTTGAGAGTGTGAAATTAAAATTAGCCACCGCCATTGCCGAAATGGTTGGGATAAAGATGTTTGATTCCGCCATGAAAACACAAATGAATAGCGGCCTCTTATCCCTATTCAATAAATTAAGAGGAGGCGAATAATCATGTTTGGAAAACGCAAAGAAGGCGCCCCGAAAAAACCAGCCTCCAAAAAACCTGAGGTTACAATTGATGAGGAAGACATCGTTGAAAAAGTTATCGATGATGAAGCTGAACCAGAAATCAAAGTGACAAATAAAATAAAAGAAGAAGAGACCACGGATGAACAGCCCGAAATAAAAGAAAAAAAACCAGCCCCTAAAAAGGCCAATAACGCACAAATGGACGCCTTGAACACGCGATTTAATTTGGGTGATGTCAATGACATGAATAGCAACGCATCGAAACCAGATGTCAAAAACCCCCGTATTGAACAGTCCCGTGCCCGCATTTGGAAGGATTTGCGTGAATCATTAGACATTAAAAATTTGGCCGCGATGGATTTGGATTCTGCGCGCAAGGAAATTGAAACCGCCGTTGCTGAAATCACAAAATTCCGAACACTCGATTTATCAGATGCCGAACAAAAACAAATTGCCCGCGAATGCGCTGATGATATGTTGGGTTTTGGTCCTCTTGAACCATTGTTGGAACGCGATGACATTGCCGATATTATGATTAACGGGCCTGACACCACCTTTATCGAGGTGAATGGTAAGATCGAACGAGCCAATATAAAATTCCGTGATAATAGCCATCTTGTCACGATTGCCCAACGTATTGTGGGGGCGATTGGCCGTCGCGTTGATGAATCATCCCCCATTTGTGATGCGCGTTTACCCGATGGATCACGTGTGAATGCCATCATTCCACCCTTGGCGGTGGATGGTGCAACCATGACCATTCGTAAATTTAAAAAGGACAAATTGACGCTGGATGATTTGGTTGATTTCAAGGCGATTACGCCTGAATGTGCAAAATTATTGATGGCGATTGGTCGCTCACGTCTGAATGTCCTCATCTCTGGCGGAACAGGCTCTGGTAAAACGACAATGTTGAATTGTCTCACTCGTTACATTGACCAAGGCGAGCGAATTATCACTTGCGAGGATGCGTGTGAATTACAATTACAACAACCCCATGTTGTGCGTTTGGAAACGCGTCCCCCTAACCTTGAGGGTATTGGTGAGGTCACAATGCGTGATTTGGTCAAAAACTGTCTTCGTATGCGTCCCGAACGCATTATCGTGGGGGAGGTTCGTGGCCCCGAAGCGTTCGATTTGCTACAGGCCATGAACACAGGTCACGATGGATCAATGGGAACCGTCCACGCCAACAACCCCCGTGAAGCCGTGTCGCGTATGGAAAATATGATTGCCATGGCGGGTTTAAATTTGGGCGCCAAGGCCGTGCGCGAACAAATCGCATCCGCGGTTCAGGTGATTATTCAGGTACAGCGTTTGCGTGATGGATCGCGTAAATTAACCCATGTGTCAGAGGTTACAGGAATGGAGGGCGATGTTGTGACACTCCAAGATCTCTATGTTCTTAAAATTGATGGCGAAGATGAAAATGGTCGCTTGGTCACTAAACAAGAACCAACAGGTATTCGCCCACGGTTCTTTGATCAATGCCGTCAATTTAATGTTCATGACCTTGTCCTCGAGGCCATGGGCGAGGCGTTTGAATCATAACAATTTGCAAAGACAAGTATGATTTGTTATGATTAAGTATGAAAGGATATGAATATGAATAGAATTACAATCTCCATGCCAGAACAAATGAATGAATGGGTTGAGGCACAAATTGAAACGGGGCGGTACGGTAACACCAGCGAATATTTCCGTGATCTTGTGCGCCATGATCAAGAAAAACGAGAAGTGGCGACAAAGGAACTTCGCGCTATTTTAGAAAAAGCAGAAGCAAGTGGTGTGAGTGAACGCACAATGGATGAAATTATGGAAGATGCACGGCAACAAGCCATCGCCAAAGGATTACTTAGTGAGTAAATTTATATTATCATCTGAAGCCGACCAAGACATGATTGATATTTATCTCTATACAAGAGAATATTTTGGGATAAGGCAAGCAGAGATATATTCAAAAAATTTAATTGATTCATTTCAACTGCTTGCAGAGCATCCTCGATTCGGACGTTTTTATTCACCATTCGCCTGTCGATTTGAATGTCAGGGACATTCAATTTATTATCAAATTAAAGATGATCATACATTTATTTTAAAAATCCTCCACCAACGTATGGATCCTGGAAGGTATCTAATTTAATGAATATAACTATTCTCATCATTGCAGGAATTATTGGTATTGTCTTTGTTGGCATTGCCTTGTTTATCAGTTCACGAGCCGATCAAAAAAAGAAAAAAAATCTTCAATCGCTTATTAACGACCGTAACGCATCGGTCAAAAATGATTACAGCGACAACGAAAATAAAAAAGCAACAGCGGTTGAAAATGCCACAACGCAAAAGAATAAAAAATTTACCCGTAAATTAAAAAATTCAGATGGTAAGGATGTCTA
>CAYGLI010000007.1:0-43528 GCA_964350795.1 uncultured Micavibrio sp. | reverse complement strand
GCAATGAAACAGGGCAAATTATCCTATGAAATGGATAATAACCGTAAATTAATTGACGTGTCAGAATTGGAACGTGTTTACGGCATGGCCACCGCGAGTGAGGCCACCAATACGAACGCTGAACCATCCTATGAAGCAGAATTACAAAAGGCACGTCATGCATTGGAAATTGACCGTTTGGAATTACAGGTCAAGATGTTGCAGGATAAATTAGACACAGCAACAGACCAAATTGAAGATTTAAAAACACAACGCGATAGCTGGCAAAAGCAGGCGCAACAAGTGTTGTTGACAACCGAACATTCACAAAAACAATATGATGATCGTTTGGCCGAAATGCAATCGCGCGAGGAAGCCCGCCTGAAGGCCATTCAAATGAAACGCCAGCAGGAAATGCAACGCCAAAAGGCCATCGCCGCAAGCAATCAAAATGCCCGCGCACAAAAACAAAGCAATAATTTGTTCAAGGCCATCTTCACCAAAACGAAGAAAGTGTCGTAAGAAATATTAGCTTTTAAAATGGAAAAAATCGAAACCAATTGGATTGTTATTACAGGAACTTCATCATCTGGTAAAACCAGTTTAATCAATGAGCTTGGGAAAAGAAAATTTAAAATTGAACCTGAAGTTCCACGTATTTTAATTCAAACAAAATTGGATTCAGGGCTATCTCTTGATGATATACTCAAAGATGAACAAAGTCTAGAAATTGAAATTACAAAACAAGAAGAAATTAATCAGGATAAGAGAAACCCTAATGATGTAATTTTCTTAGACAGATCTTCTGGTGATAGAATTGGTTATGATAGATATCTTGGAATGGATACCACGGAATCCTTTCGCATAGCATCCAAATATAAGTTTAAGGACGTTTTTATTTTTGATCCTTTACCATTTGAAAAGGATGGTGTCAGATTAGAAAACCAAGAACAAGCAATGATATTAGATAAATTATTCGAGCAAGGTTATATTGATTTGGGCTACTCACCTATTCGCGTCCCCGTCATGAGTATTGAAGACAGAGCATCAATGATACTAAGACATTGTAATTTATAATTTCAATACTTCTTTGTTATCCGTGCTCTCCGTGGTGAAAAAAAATGCCCTATGACTTTGCGTTTTAAAAAAATTTATATTCGTGCTAGAAAATAAACCATGTCTATTTTCTTTATCATTATTGGTCTTTTGGGCGGTTACGCCCTTGGGTCAATTCCATTCGGCCTTGTCTTTACAAAAATGGCGGGGTTGGGCGATATCCGCAAAACAGGGTCAGGCAATATCGGTGCAACCAACGTGTTACGCACGGGGCGCAAGGATTTGGCGTTTTTAACCCTATTATGTGACAGCGGAAAAGGCGCGTTTGCGGTTATTTTACTTGGTCTCATATCGCCATGGGCGGCAATCGGTGCGGCGCTCGGGTCTGTGCTTGGGCATCTATATCCCATATGGTTGGGGTTTAAGGGCGGTAAGGGTGTTGCCACAACTTTGGGTGTTTTGCTTGCGCTTATCCCCATGGCGGGCATATTGGCCTGTGCAACATGGCTTGTGACCGCATTTATATTTCGCACTTCCTCACTGTCGGCCTTGGTGGCGGTTGCCGCCGCGCCCTTATTTGCAGGATTATTATATAACAACATATATGGCATCGTGACCGTCATTATTGCGGCGTTAGTTTGGGTCAAGCATAAGGATAATATCAGGCGCATAATGAATGGCACTGAACCCAAAATAGGGTCAAAATAATGCTGTCCGAGATGGAGCGCATCGCACGCCTAAGGTTAATCCGCAGCGAAAAAATCGGGCCGATTACGTTTTATAAATTACTCTCAAGGTTTGGCAGCGCGGTAAAAGCGTTAGAGGCCTTGCCCACACTCGCGCAAAATGGCGGTAAAAAAACCGCACCACGGGTCATGACGGTTCAAGAGGCCGAAAATGAACTGAATCGACTTTCTGATTTTGGTGGGCGCATGGTTGTGTTTGGCGATACGGATTACCCCGAATGGTTATCCACGGTTGAGGACGCGCCGCCTGTTTTATCAATTCTGGGCAATGTTGATTTATTATCCAAATCAATTGTGGGCATTGTTGGGGCGCGCAATGCATCGGCAAATGCCAAACGGTTCACGCATAAAATTGCATCCGAATTGGGTAAAAAGGGTCAGGTGATTGCATCAGGCTTGGCGCGTGGCATTGACACCGCCGCGCATGTGGCATCATTGGAAACGGGAACAATTGCCGTTGTTGCGGGCGGATTGGACGAAATTTACCCCACTGAAAATACCGATTTATTTCACGAGATTGCCAAACATGGATGTATCGTCAGTGAAATGCCCATGGGGACAAAACCCACCGCGCATCATTTCCCACGTCGTAATCGCATTGTATCCGCCTTATCCAAGGGGGTTTTGGTTGTTGAGGCATCATTGCGTTCAGGCTCACTCATCACCGCGCGATTGGCGGGCGAGCAAGGGCGCGAAGTTTTCGCTGTTCCTGGATTTCCGGGTGACCCACGCGCGGCAGGGCCAAACAGCCTGATTCAAAACGGTGCGAAATTGGTTCAGAGCGCGGACGATATCCTCGAAGAATTAATGGCGATGAATGACAAGGCTATTCAACCGCAAACATTATTTGATACCGTGTCAGAGGGCGATTGTGATTTTGACGATATGACCATGCAGGACAACACCCCCGACAACGCCCATGAAATTATCCTACAAAACCTATCATCCAGCCCGATCGAGGTCGACGAAGTTAGCCGCCTGAGCGCGATATCAATCCAATCTATCCAAACAACATTATTGGAATTGGAATTAGCGGGTGTGATTACAAGGCATCCGGGGAATCGCGTTTCAAAGGTTGCTTAATCAACAAAACCATTGCCACTTTCCCGTCAATCACGTATGTAGGAAAGCATGAGTCATTCTCTCGTCATTGTTGAATCCCCCGCAAAGGGTAAAAAAATCCACGGATATTTGGGCGAAAACTATACGGTTTTGGCCTCTATGGGGCATATTCGTGATCTGCCGTCCAAGGATGGATCGGTGTTACCTGACGATGGATTTTCAATGCGGTGGGAGCTGTCGGATCGTGCAGGCAAGACATTATCCGACATAAAAAAGGCGATGAAAAACGCGGATAATATCGTCCTTGCGACTGACCCTGACAGGGAGGGTGAGGCGATTTCTTGGCATTTATTGGAATATTTCAACGAAAAAAACCTTATTAAAGGTAAAAAAGTCACCCGCGTGACGTTCAATGAAATCACCAAGGCCGCGGTGTTAAAGGCATTTGATAATGCCCGTGATATCGATCAGGATTTAGTCGATGCCTATCTTGCACGCCGTGCATTGGATTATTTGGTTGGGTTTAACCTGTCCCCCGTATTATGGCGAAAATTGCCTGGGTCACGGTCTGCGGGTCGTGTGCAATCGGTTGCGCTCAGAATTATATGCGAACGAGAAGACGAAATTGAAAAATTCCGCGCGGATGAATATTGGACAATCGGCGCGGTCATGCACACACCAGACGGCGCCCCGTTCGAGGCGCGTTTAACGCATCTATCAGGCAATAAATTAGGTAAATTGGATATCAATGACGAGGCCGCCGCAAAGGCCGCGGTGAAACGGATTGCATCGAAAAACCTGTCCGTTCAAAAAATTGAGCGTAAACAAACGAAACGCAACCCGTATGCGCCGTTCATCACATCCACATTGCAACAGGCGGCATCACGAATGCTTGGCATGGGCGCGCAACAAACCATGCGTACCGCCCAAAAATTATACGAGGCAGGGTTCATCACCTATATGCGTACCGACGGCATTACATTATCTGGTGAGGCCATCGCCCAAACACGCGCACAAATTGAAAAGGATTTTGGTAAGGACTATTTACCCGACTCGCCCCGTGCCTATAAATCCAAGGCCAAAAACGCACAGGAAGCGCACGAGGCCATCCGCCCAACATCCATGTCCAAAACACCAAACCAGATTAAAATCGGTGATGCGGAATATAAATTATACAGCCTGGTTTGGAAACGCACCATGGCGTGCCAAATGGAATCCGCTGTGTTAGACCAAGTCGCGATTGATATCAGTGATGGCACGGACGACGTTATATTACGCGCCAACGGATCGGTTATTAAATTTGACGGGTTTTTAACATTATATCGCGAAACCGATGATGATGGAAAAGCCGAGGGCGATGACGCAAAAATCCTACCCAAAATGGATGATGGCGATGCATTAAAAACGCATTCTGTTGACCCTGAACAACATTTCACACAACCGCCACCTCGCTATACCGAGGCATCATTGGTGAAAAAATTGGAAGAGGAAGGCATTGGCCGTCCCTCAACTTACGCGTCCATTATTCAGGTTTTGCAAGACCGTAATTACGTACGGATTGAACAAAAACGGTTTATCCCCGAAGACCGTGGACGTATTGTCACGGCCTTCCTCGTGAAATTCTTTAACCGCTATGTCGATTATAAATTCACCGCGGAATTAGAAGAAGAATTGGACGCCATTTCGGGCGGTCATGTCGCGTATAAAGAGGCATTGCGCTTGTTCTGGAAAGACTTCTCAAAAACGGTTGAAGACATCAAACCCCTTACAATCACTCAGGTCATTGATGAATTAAACGCGGAATTGGAAGATCATTTCTTCCCCAAAACACCTGACAACCCCGAACCACGCAAATGTAAATCATGCGCCGATGGTGAAATCAGTTTGAAATTAGGAAAATTTGGCGCGTTCATCGGATGTACCAATTATCCCGAATGTAAATTCACCCGCAGGCTTGAAGTTCAAGATGGCGATAGTGACGGGCTTAATCTGGATGCCGAACCGCATGAAATGGGCAAACACCCCGACACAGGCCATCCGATTTGGATGAAAAAAGGGCCATACGGTGTGTATGTTGAAACCGACCACGAAGACCCAGAGAAAAAACCACGCAGACAGTCCTTGCCACAAGGCGTCACCGCCGCCGATATGACGCTTGAAAAAGCAATTGAGCTTTTGAGATTACCCCGTACAGTGGGCGTACATCCCGAAACAGGGTTGGAAATTAATGCCAATATTGGACGGTTTGGCCCGTATCTGCAATATGACGGGGCGTTTATATCGTTGAAAAAAGATGATGATGTTTTAACCGTGGGTATGAACCGCGCCGTCGATTTAATCGCCGAACAAGCCGCGAAAAAAGAAGCAGAAAAAATCCGTGATATTGGCGAACACCCGAAAAAAGGCGAAATGATTATTTTGGGTAAAAACCGTTTTGGCCATTACGTTGCAATGGGCAATAAAAAAGCC
The DNA here is from genome assembly GCA_964350795.1 of uncultured Micavibrio sp. Classification (GTDB taxonomy): domain Bacteria; phylum Pseudomonadota; class Alphaproteobacteria; order Micavibrionales; family UBA1664; genus UBA1664. The sequence continues at coordinate 38,216 of CAYGLI010000007.1, read as the reverse complement.
AAATTACCAAAATCAACAAAACCAGACGATGTGACATTGGACATGGCACTAGATGCCCTCGCGCCCAAGAAAAAAACTGCGGCAAAAAAGAAAAAAGCCCCAAAGAAAAAACCTGAGTCAAAGAAATAATTTGTGAAATAGTATCCCTGGGCATATGATAAAAAATCGTAGCGAAAGGTATTTAGCATGAGTAATATTTTATCATGGAAAATGGGCGGTGTTTTATTAGGGTTAACCTTTTTATTGGCCGTTATTTTTGTAGCACCAATTGGTGTTTCCACACAATTTGTTATTGCAGATGGTATTATATGGGATACTATTGACCCAACAATAATAAGTGAAAACTCTGAGTCTGGGCTAGGCTTTTCTTCATCAAATACTTATCTCAATAAATACGCTGATAAAATTGCAAATCCATTGAGTTATGGATTTGTATTTGTTTTATCCATGATGGCGGGCGCCTTTTTATCGTCTGTTTTACGTGGTGATCGTCCAGATAAAGCTGAAAAATCTATGCCCGCTGTATGGCGTGATCATTTTGGAGATTCAAAATTAACTCGCTATATGGCCGTTTTTATAGCTGGGTTTATTGTGTTATTCGGCGCTCGTCTTGCGGGTGGATGTACAAGCGGTCATATGATGAGCGGAATAATGCAAACAGCTCTCAGTGGTTATTTGTTTGCAATTGCAACATTCGCAATTGGTATTCCGACCGCCATACTCATGTTTAGAAAAAAAGGATAACGTCATGAATATTATTGTATTAGCGATCGTTTTTGGAGGTTTGTTTGGATTTACACTTAATCGTGTTGGTGCAACAAATCCAAATTATATTATCAATATGCTACGCCTAACAAATTTACACTTGGCAAAGGTTATCCTGTTGGCCATTGGGGGGTCATCTTTTATACTATTTAGTGGTTTAGCCTTAGGCCTTATTGACCCATCACACCTATCCGTTAAGGCAACATATTGGGGCGTTATTATTGGCGGTGGTCTGCTTGGCATTGGGTTCGCAATTGCAGGATACTGCCCAGGAACAAGCCTATGTGCCGCGGCAACTGGGAGATTTGATGCTTTGATTTTTATTTTAGGTGGGCTCGTTGGTTCATTTGCGTTAACATTAAGCTACCCTTGGTTAAAAGATTTAGGGTTATTCGATAATATTTTAGGTGGAAAATCAACTTTGGCTAATACGGATATTGATGGATACACGGCGCTATTACCGGGTTTCAATAGTTGGGGCGTCGCATCAATTTTATCACTGATAATCATTGGTATCGCCTTTGCTCTGCCTAAGTCAGTTTGTAAGGATTAAAAGGCAAATAATGGATGTTATTATTTGTCACGGTACAATGGGATCACCAAAGGGAAATTGGTTTCAGTGGGCTAAAAACAGATTCGAAAAATTAGGCCATACGGTTTATGTTCCGACATTTCCAACACCAGAAGAACAAACCAAAGATAATTGGTGTGAAGCATTGCGAAACCAAGCCCCCATATTTGGGCAAGATACAATTTTAATCGGACATAGCATAAGCGCGACCTTCTTACTTCATATCCTAGAAGTCGTTAAAGCACCCGTTCACCAATCTATATTCGTCTCCTCCGTTATGGATGATATTGGCAATACCGACTATGATGAATTAAACAGCAGTTTCGTTCATCATCAGTTTGGTTGGGACACAATCAACAAAAACAAGGGTATCGCAACCATATTCCATGGTGATAATGATCCGTATGTTCCAATGAGTCATGCTGAAAGATTATCCGAAAATTTAAAAACCCCCGTTTCAGTTATTGAAAACGGAGGCCATTTAAATTCTGAAAGCGGATATATAGAATTTCCGCAATTGATTGATTTATTTACGGCTTAACCAACGGCGCTTTCCGCCCATTCTTGTAATTGTGCCTTGGACATACCGCCGACTTTGGTTTCGACGACTTCGCCGCCTTTGAATACCATGAGTGTTGGAATACCGCGGACACCGAATTTTGTTGGTGTGTTTGGGTTTTCGTCGATATTCATCTTAACGATTTTGGCTTTGCCTTCCATCTCACTGGCTAGCTCATCAACCAATGGGCTTAACGCCTTACACGGGCCACACCATTCCGCCCAAAAATCAACGATGACTGTGTCACCTGAATTTAATACATCTGATTCAAAGCTGTCGTCTGATACTTGGTTTGCCATTTTATTTCTCCTTTTTTATTTAATGATAGAATCAATATGGGGATTCACGGGTTCATAATCAAGGACGCGTTATGAATTCTACACATCCTTTAATTCCATCATATATGGGCCGTCTGTCCATAATAGGGCACAATGGATTTTATGATGGGGGTAAATATCGGCAATGAGGGTTTTATAGGCCGATAATTGACGACGATATTGCGCGGGAATTTTATTGGGGTCACGCGGTGGCGGTCGGTTTGATTTAAAATCAATAATCCAAATTGTATCATCATGCACAACCATACGATCAATTTGCCCTGAAATAATATCAATTTGACCATCATCATGATGCACAACGCCCGTCACGGGAACTTCCGCCAAGGAACCCTCTCCAAAAAATTGGGTAAATTCAGGATTTGATAAAATAGTGAGCGTTTCATCAAGGATACTTTGTTTAATATCATCTGAAATTTGCGCCCCTTGTTTTTTAAGATAATGCCGGCCTGCGCTTTCTCTCTCATCGGGTGGAATATCGGGCAAATATTGCAAAAGGCTGTGCGTGAGTAACCCACGTTGAAACCTGTATGTATCATCCGTATGTGCCAAGGGGGAGCGTACAGGTGTTGTTTCATTATCATCTTGTGATGGTTTTAAAATTTTCGGTGGCGATTGTTCGGGTTTTAAAACACTCAATGCCCACGCGGGTAATGTGGTGAAAATATCTATGGACGCAGACACATCTTTTATTTTCGGTGTAGCCTCTTGCGGTGTTTCATAAATGATTGCGTGATCTTCGCTTGCGACAAAATCACTATCGTCCGCCCATTCCACGGATGATGTCTCAAGATTTTGAATACCGTTATAAATAGAGGAATACCATGATTTTTCGGGCGGTTGTGATTGTTTTTTATTTAAATGCCCACATAATATAAGGCGATCTTCGGCGCGCGTGAGGGCCACATAAAGCAACCGATTATATTCATCATGAGCCTTGATATTGAGATGGTCTTTGTGATCTTTCAAAAGGTCATTTTGGATGCTTGATCCTGTTGACCATAGTGGAAAGCCATCATCCAACCATAATAATCCATCATCCGATTGCCCAGATGATTTTTGAACTGACACTATGTCAGGCAACATCACAATTGGCGCCTGTAAACCTTTTGACGCATGAACCGTCATGATACGCACCATATCGCCGCCCGATTCCAATTCACGTTTGATGTCGGATGTGTTGTTGGTCGCCATATGAATAAACCCCTGCATACCATCAGCAGGATTATTGGCATCAAAATTTTGCGCCATGGATAATAATTCTTCTAATGGGTCGATACAATCCGCCCCCAATCGCCCTATCATCGATTGCCATCCCGACAACCCATGTGGTGTTTTTAAATTTAAAATATCATTAATGGCATTAAAGGCATTTTGGCCAGAGAGATTTTGAATAAGCGCATTCAGCCATTCGATCATGCCTCTCTCACTACTATTTTTAATTGATTGCCAAAGGGTGTTTTCGCGACTATACGCATACTCCTCTAACTGTGCATCATCCCAACCGATAAAGGGTGATTTTAATATGGTGGCCAAGGTTAAATCATCATCGGGCATCAGGGCAAATTTCATCACGACCAAGATATCTTGTACGCTGATATGGTCTGTAATCACCAATCTATCCGCGCCCGATACAGGGACGTTATATTTTTTAAGCGCACGAATAAGGTGATTCACCATCGCATTGCGACGGCGCACCAAAATCATGATATCGCCTGCCTCTATGGGTTTATCTTGTGATATGATTTTATCCTGATTGGTAATCCATTGGGATATTTGATAGGCGATGCGATTGGCAAGCGTTGCCTGTGCATCTTGTGATTCAATAATGGTTAAGGGCAATGTCCATGGCTCAGGCGGTGTTGATTGTGGTGCCTTATATAACGGCCAACATTCTATCTTGCCTGCCTGTCCCTGTCGGTATGATGTATGTGCACTGTATTCATCCGTATGTCCCGCAACGGATTGTTTCATGTCGTCCGAACCAAACACCGCATCAACCATATTGAGGATAGCGGGCGTTGACCTGAATGATGTATTCATCGGGATATTTTTATAAAGATGGTCGGCCTGTTGAATTGTGGCTTGAACCGCATTTTGAACATCTTGGAATATTTGTGGATCTGCGCCTTGGAAGCTGAAGATCGATTGTTTTTTATCACCAACAACAAATATTGTCCGCGCGGGTGAATCCTCGTTGCGGATTGCCTGACCGCTATAAAATTCAGTGATTAGGGCGGTCACAATGGCCCATTGTTCGGGGCTTGTGTCTTGCGCCTCATCCACCAAAATATGATCCAATTGATAATCCAGCTTATATAAAACCCAATCCTTAAGCGATCCCATAAGCAAATCGCGTGTTTTATCAATCAAATCATCATAATCCAATTTTTGCAGGCGATTTTTTTCAAGATTATATGTTTCTATTCCTGCAATCGCGATAGTGAGGATCATCCATGTTGATTGTGCAATCAAATAGGAATTGCGATGATTCATATAATCCTTAACCCGAAATGATTCTTCGATAAATAAATCAACGCAATCGGGGTCAAAATCTTTTGCCTTGGCGGTGGGAATTGGTTTTTTAGGGTCTTCCTTATCTTGTGTGATAAAAACAGATTGATAATCATCGTAATGATTGTGTCTGTATGTGTATGACGTACACATAGATTGCAATGTTGCGGCCACTTCCTTATTTTTATCCGTACCATGCATTAAGGCATTGGCCAGTTTTTGAATTTTACCAATTGGAAAATGATGATCATCGAAATATAAATCAAAAATGGATTGCTCTGTTTCTTGTCCTGTTAATCCTAGTTTTTGATATATCGCCAATTGAGGGTTTTCATGCGCCTCTATAAACGTTTTAATTTTTTTACGGTCATCCAATAAGGATTTAAAAATTTTATCAATTTGTTGACCATTTTTAACCATGGCAAGGCCATGAAATGCGTCCTTTAATTCATCCGGTGCACGGCCATTTAGGATATCTGAAATAATGCTATTGCGAACCTTTTGAACCAAGTGTTTGGCCTCGGTGTCCTCCATTAATTGGAATTTGGGCGGTAATTTTGCCTCTAACGTAAATCGTCCTAAAATTGATTGGCAAAAGGCGTGGATGGTGGTGATGTTTAATCCATCGGGTGTATCAATAATATTGGCAAATAATTCACGCGCCTTTTCGGATTGTTTTAAGGATGGATCATGCCCCAAAAGATTACCGAGCGATTCATATAATTCAGATTCCGAACACACCGCCCATGTTGATAATATGCGCATAACGCGCGTAATCATTTCATTCGCGCCAGCCTTGGTAAAGGTCAGGCATAGAATATTTTGCGGTGGCGTGCCATCAGGGGCATTATCGGATGGCAGCAAAAGGCGCAAAACGCGGTCTGTTAAGACCTTTGTTTTCCCTGTCCCTGCGGATGCGTTCACCCATACATTGGCGGTGGGATCGGATGCCTGATTTTGTAAATCCGTGGCTTGTTGTCCGATATCATCAATCATTTGTTTTAAATCGATTATCATGATGAATCCCCCTCATCGCCCGTGACCATCCATTCGGTAATACGTTCCAAATGCGCGTAATCATTATAATCAATTTTTATCATTGTCTCGGCATTCGGGCTGGCGATATAGGGCGTTGTTGAATTGTCAAACGCGGTTAATAGGGCATGAAGACCGTCATGCGCTTGCTCTATCAATATTGCGCTTGTCTCACCCTTTTTGCCCTGCGCAATGGATGTGTACCCGCCCGCACCAGACCCATTTAAAACCCAATAGGAAAAATCATAATTGGTATTTGATGGCGCAATATCAAATCCATTTTGATCCAAAATCAGAGCCTCTAACGGTAATTGAGATGCCAAACCCATATTAATATCACCCATGCTGGGCGGGCTTCCTGTTTTATAATCAATAATGCTAATACTGCCATCTTTTCGTATTTCAATCCGGTCGGCCTTGCCTTTAAATAGGTAAGGTTTTTGATTGATATCAATGGTGATTTGTCCCTTTATTTCACTGTGAATTTTATGTGTTCCCGTGCGCCATTCACGTTCCACGTCGATAAACCATTGTGCGGTTTTGGTAAATCGAGGCCACCATAAACCATGGATTTCAGGGTTATCCGCCTGTTTATCAAAAACGGATTGTCCGATATTGATTAAATCATTCAATGCATTTTTTGACAATGTGTCAGTATTATTAATCGTGACAAATTGTTCAATGGCATCATGAATAAGCGTACCGCGATCCGCCACAGAAACATCCATGTCAACATCATCTAATTTTCGCAATCGCAATAATTTTTTCGCATAGATCCAATAGGGATCGCGCATCCATTTTTCAATATCTGTCACGGAAAATTCGGTTGGGCGGCGATTAATATCGGGACATGGCGATGGACGCGATAGTGTCGTTGTGATCTCGTTATGCCGTATGGCCTTTGCCCAATAGTGGTATTTTTGTCCCCTGTGATGTGGCCATAATTCTTTTTTAATTGTTGCCGCTAGCAAAATTGTTTCTAACCTCTCTAACCATCTTGAAGGTAATGTCGGTTGCCCGTCTGATTTTTTGGATCGTGTGATAAAAACCTCTGGCGCGCAAAAACCACAGGCAAAATCATGCGCAGATAATGTTGTTTTTTGTTCCAGTGATGGCAACCCAAAATGCCCACGCATAGGGCGCGACATCCATGCATCAAACCCTGAATCGGGCGGCCATATACCCTCGTTCAAACCCGATAATATAATGCGGTCAGCCTTCACCATTCGCGATTCAATTTGCCCCAAAATCGATAGCCGTGGGTGTTTTCCGTACCGCGCACTATATGATTTTTGCGACAAAACGGATTGAATAAAATCAGCGTAATCATTTAATGTCATGTCAGGCAGGGATGATGAAAAGGCAAGCAATTCACTGAAAAATTCCGCTAAGGCCTCCCCTTGGTCACCGCGCCATAATCGCTCCGCCCCTGTTGCACCATCCGTTATCGCCAAATTTTCTAAAACCTCAACATGCGCCTTTATCATTTTTTCAAGTGAATGATGACCCGCTTGATAATCCGATAAAGGTTGGAATTTATCAGAGATATATGTGATAAATTCTTGATGATCGGGCGCATGATTAATCAAATCATTAAAATCACCATGGATACGTACGCCCCTAAATAATTTTTTCTCGATAGACCGTACACGCGTACGGGCATTTGGAATATCATTACCAAAAAATGTATTTTTCAGTGTCGTTAAAAACGGTATCGGGTAAATTTGATTGTTTTTATAGGCATTAATGGCCGATAAGGCAAATTGCCCGATGGGTGTATTGGTTAATGTTGTTCCGCCACTATCGTCAATATCAATATTCCATTGTTTTAAAATCGATTGCACGCGCATGGCCAAATATCGATTGGGGGTAATAAGGATTGCGGTTTTTGTCTGATCTGGATCGGCGGCAATTTCCACCATGGATAGGGCAATAATTGTCGCCTCGTGATGGTCATTATCCCCTTCGCATAATGTTATACCATTAAGGCCGTTTTTTATCTGTTGGCTTTTTGTGTCGTCAATCAATGATTGCCATTGCCGCGTTGTTTTGGCGGGGCGCATCATTTCCGACATTAGAAATAATCTGTCTGTTTGATGATGATTGGTTGATAAAATTTGCACATCTGTGCGATTGATTTTGCAATAATCCATGAGGATTTTCAAAAGATATTGGGGGTGCCCTTCATCAACGGCAAACCATGCCGCATCATCCATCACCATATCAAGCGCAGGAAACACAACATGTCCATTTTGTGTATCGCCAATGGTTTTGATAAACCGACGCGTGGCAGGGATCGACCCTGTTGACCCCGCCATAATAACGGGATGGTCTGGTGGATTTTTGGCGTAAAAATCACTCAGGGCGTGAATGCGCATTTTCCTCTGTAGGCCAGGGTCAATTAGCCCTGTTTCCTGTAAATAACTCGGCCAAACCTCGTTTAATAAAACGGACAGGAAGGATGTGGTGATTTCCCAATATTGGGACAATTCCCGAACATCCATAATGTCGGATAATTTTGTGATATCCAAATCCTCGGTATGGATTTGGTCAATCAATTGCCCTAAATCGGATGCAATGGAAAGGGCCTGAATATAATTGTAATCATGTGGCCAAACTTGTTTTAAGAGGCGCGCCAAAACCAATTGTCGTTGCATGGGGTTGATGGCGGGGGGGATATCAATCATATTTTGATTGGCGAAGGATGCCTCCTCTAAATCCGCATCACCAATTGATTGCATGATTGGTAATATCCGTGGTTTACCGTTTGAGAGCTGAAGAAACGATTCTTGTAATGTCCGTATGCTCCGCCGTGTTGGCAGGAATATTTTGATGGTGGATAAAGGGATATTGTGAGTGGCCGCTAATTCATCACAATATCGCGCCAATTCATCGGCAAATGGTGTTGTAGCGGGGGTGGTGAAATAACTCATTCCGTATCACCAAATAATTCGTTGTTCACATTATCTAAATCTTGCGGTGTGCTAATGTGATACCATTGCCCTTGATGTACGTATCCACCCAATCGATTGTTTTTTTCGCAATCATCCATGATCTCAAGGAACGAAAATTTTTCCAACGCATACGGTTTAATAATTTCTGGCGTACAGATGCGTACACCTGCAAAAGCATAAGTACCATTTTTATCCTTTGCGCGTGCGGCCATTGTGTTTTGAATGTTATAATCACCCAATTCATCTGATTTTTGCAGGAGAAGAAGGCAGTTATAATCGCCCTTACTCCACTCTGTCGCCAAATCATTTAATGTGGTTGAATGTGATGGGTTAACCCAAAACGCATCGCCGTTAATCATGTAAAAAGGCTCATCAGGATTTAAATATTGCAAGGCCTGAACCGCACCACCACCCGTTTCTAATAAGTTGTTTTCTTCGGATAGGGTGAAGTCACATTGCGGATAGGTGCGGCGAATATCATCCATATATTCTTTCAAGTGTTCAATCGCGTGATAACCATTCACAATAATATGCGTCACATCCTCGGCAATTAAATGGTCGATAATATGGGTTAATAATGGCTTATCGCCAATTTTCAAAAGTGGTTTTGGCAAATTATCAGTCAGAGGACGCATCCGCGTTGCGTGCCCTGCGGCCATAATTAGAGCTTGTGAAATAGTCATGATATTATATTTATCATGACTATTTGTTTCCGCGAAGGATGATATCTATTGTCTAATGCAATTTGTGGACATTATGGTTGTATGAAACAATATGATTAACTTTTTCAGGCTTAACATTCGACCATTTCGCCCCACGTTTCACCATATCATCGGTCATTGCAATGTCGGCAAATAATTCATCCGCCTTCTCACAGTAAATCTCCGCTGTTTTTACACTTGATACAAATTTTATTATCCCAGAACCAAAAGGGCTGTCTTCAATATAAAATTTAACACTGGGTGATTCTCCATGCTTTTTTAGAAACTTAGACAGCTTATCGCTAATATCACTTACAAACTCAAAATAGACTTTGTCTCTAAATTCTCTTAAGTCTTGAGACATGGCTGCCGTAACAGGAAATGGGGCGACGGCTTTTATTAGGTATCGGTCAATAACCTCTGGTTTAAAGTAATCGTCAAAATTTGCGGCCATTGGCAAGTATAAAATATATTCATATCTCGCGGGATTATTAAAGTGTGAAACTGTATCTGTCATTTTTAACTCCTTTGTTCTTGGTTGTAAGAAGAAGATAAGAAATTACATTGATATTTAAAAATATTATATAAATATAATATTGATATGATATAACTATCAATATGGATTTAAGATTATTAAAATATTTTGTTGTTGTCGCAGAAGAAGAAAATATTCATCGCGCTGCTTCTCGATTATTTATTTCGCAACCCCCACTTAGTGTTGCGATTAAACAGCTTGAAACAGAAATCGGGGTAAATTTGTTTGATCGTATTGGACGTGGAATCAAGCTGACGCCTGCGGGTCAAAATTTTTTGTTAAAGGCGCGGGAAATTATCGAAGATTACGAAAGCGCAAAAAGGCAAACTTATAATATTGGTCAGGGTATTGAAGGTCACATCAAAATAGGTTTTGTCAGCTCCTCGGTAACAGGCTTGCTGCAAGACTATGTGACTCATTTGAAATCGAGTGCGCCAAATTATGAAATCTCTATGATGCAATCAAAAAACAGTTTAATCCCACAACAGTTACTATCACAGAATATTGATGTAGGTATTTTGAGACTTCCAGAAGAACTTCCAACCAAATTGAAAATAATTTATGAGAGAAAGGAACATTGGTGTTTAGCCGTTCCCAAAACACACAAACTATCAAAACGAAAGAGTGTGTCTTTAGAAGAATTATCTAGGGAACACCTGATATTTTATCCGCGAGAAAATAGCGCGACTGGATATGATGATATGATGCAACTCTTCCACACTCGAAAATTGGTGCCAAATATAGTGCAAGAAGCAACAGAGCAAATGACAATTGCGGCGTTGGTTATTGGTGGCATTGGGGTTGGTATTGTTCCATCCTGTATGGCATCCGTGAAAATAAAAAATATCAGTCATGTTCCCATTGAACAAACCGCCAACAAAACGTCTTTAGCGATAGTGGTTCGTAATGATGACAACAGCTTACTGTTCAATAGTGTGTAATGTTATTTTTCGCGCACCATCTGGCAAAACTTCAATCGAGATATCGACAGAATTGTTTGGTTTTAATGTGCCCAAACGCGATGGCCATTCGATGAGGCATAGTTTCGCGCTTAATGCTTCTTCCCAACCGATATCATAAAGCTGATTGGGGCTTTGCAATCGATATAAATCAAAATGCCAGATTTGATCATCATCATAGGTTTGAACAAGCGTGTAAGTTGGGCTGGGCACTGTTTCATTTGGTGCATTTAGAATATGGCGAATAAAAGCACGCGAAAATGCCGTTTTCCCCGCACCCATATCACCATCAAGACAAATGATGGATGGCAAGGGCAAAATACTTGCAATCTCTTGCGCGCAATGTGCGGTTTCATCCTCGGTGTGGCATGTCCAAATTTGGGTCATGCACTATATTTATCAAAGACAATTCAAAAAGAATACGATAAAGATAGGGCATCATGGATTTTTTATCACAAACCGATGTTATCATTTTGGCCTTGGGCACGCTTATCCTTGGGATGGCGATCCTTGTAAAGGGGGGTGATTTAACCATTGATGGTGCGGTTGAAACCGCCCGTCACTATGGCATGCCGCCATTGCTTGTGGGGTTTACGATTGTTGCCTTTGGAACGTCATTACCCGAATTAATTGCATCGATTAATGCGAATTTGAAAGGCACACCAGGTTTGGCGGTTGGAAACGTCGTTGGCTCGAACATAGCCAATTTATTATTAATCGGCGGCATTTCAGCAATGATATCACCATTAATAGGTGATTTACGGGCATTGCGTAATGATTTGATGATGATGATGGGGGCCACATGCCTTTGGGCATATTGTTTAATGGTTTTTCCAATTGGCATGGCGATTGGCTTGGGCGCACTTATCCTATTGATTGCGTATGTCATATTACAATATCAATTGACCAAACAAGGTGTTTTACCAGCAGAAACGGTGTTAGATGAAGAAAAAAAAGCCGAACTTGTTGCCCCTAAAGACCATAAAAAAGCAATCATAATGGTGATTTGTGGTTTGGCTGGACTCGCCTTTGGTGCGGAATTGCTTATTCGTGGGTCAATTACATTGGCCAAAATCGCTGAAATTCCCGACACTGTTATTGGTTTGACCATTATTGCGATAGGGACATCACTGCCTGAATTAACAACATGTGCCATTGCGGCGATGAAAAAACAAAGTGATGTAATTATTGGAAATCTGGTTGGGTCAAATGTTTTTAATTTAATGATGATTTTGGGCTCAATGGGGATGATAAAATCATTCGATATGCGTGAAGGTCAGGCATCATTATTGGCGCAAGATATTCCAATTATGATTGGTGTCGCCGTTGCCTTTATTCTTACGCTTGTGATTTTCAAAAAAATACTACGGTTTGTTGGTGTTATTTTCACCTTATCTTATGTCGCATATATGGTATTATTGGCGTATCAATCGTTATAGAGGGCACATAAATTATGACTGATCAAAATTTAGACTTTGTGAATTTGAATGAACAGGACCGCACGATTAAATTATTGCGCGTTGCCGCAGGTTGGGATTTAAAAACCTTTGTCGGCGAGGATAATTTAGATGTTGATTTGTCATGCTTTCTTTTGAATAAAGATAGTCAAACCCGCGAAGACGGTGATTTTGTTTTTTATAATAATTTAAAATCGGCCGATATGGGTGTACGCCATTTGGGTGACAATCGTGACGGTTATGGGGAGCGAGATGACGAGGCGATTATCGTTGATATATCGGCATTATCCTATGATATTTATAAAATTGTTTTTGTTGTTTCCATTTATTTGGCGGATGAGCGTGGGCATAATTTCACCCATGTTGATAATTCGTTTGTGCGCGTTGTGAACGAGGAAACAGACGCCGAATTGGCGCGAGACGATATGACAGAAATCTTTGAAACAGCGACCGCCGTTGAATTTTGCGAGTTAGAGCGCATAGGGTCAGAATGGCATTTCCGCAAAATCCACAAACCATTAGAAGGCGGCCTAAAACAAGCCGCCGAATCCTATGGATGTATGATTACAACAATTGGATGATTAGGCCGCGGCCTTTATCGCGTCAATCCCACCAGCATCAGCATAACGTTTCGCAAACGACTTAATCAAATTCGCAAGATTTTCTGCATTTTTCTCCGCCCAATGTAATGTCCCCGCGTGTGATAATATTTCATCGCTTAATCCGGCGGCCAAATTCGTGACGGATGACACACCCACACATTCAATTCCGCAATGACGGGCAACAATATTTTCGGCAACGGTGGACATACCCACCAAATCGGCGCCCATTGTTTTCATCATGCGAATTTCGGCATGTGTTTCGAAACAAGGGCCAAGCCACCCCATATAAACCCCTTGCTTCAAATCAAAATCAATATCATCAGACGCATGGCTCAACATGGCGCGCAATTCAGGGTTCCAACATAAATCGAGCGATGGAAACCTTGGCCCCCATGTCTCGTCATTCAATCCTACCAATGGGTTTGTGCCTGTCATATTAATGTGATCAGTAATCATCACCAATGACCCTGGGCCATTATCAACATTCAATGACCCTGCCGCGTTGGTCAGGAATAATGTTTCAACGCCCACGGCCTTGAGCGTGCGGATCATAATTTTTAAATTTTCGGCGCGGTCATAACCCTCGTAAAGGTGAACGCGCCCTTTGAGGAAAATCACATCACACCCGTTTAACGTCCCAATATGCATTTCCCCGCCATGCCCCTGCACCGTTGGGATTGGAAATCCAGGTAAATCTTGGTAATTGATAACCGTTGCGTTATCCAATGACGTGGTCAAATCTCCCAAACCCGATCCCAATGTCACGGCCAATTTCGGTTGTTTTCCATTGAGTTTAGATAGAATAATGTCTTTTGATTGTTCGATTTGAGTGTTCATGAATAGTGCCTTTTCAATTGTTCCTACTGTTAGATATCAAGAATACCAAATAAGCACAATAAAAAAGCCGCTTAAAGCGACTTCTAAAATCTTAATGGTGAGGGCATGTCATAATGGGCTTAGGATTTCCCGTTGGGTAATCTCCTTTAACATGCCTACCTGGGCGCACAGCGCGAAAGGGGCCTATATTTGTTTGAACTTCAACAGTTTGCTTGCGCCTACTGCCACCACGCTCATAAAAAACGACAGTTGTTGTTTTTACTTGGGAGTCAGTTTTCATTGGTTTTGTCCTTTAAGTTCCAGATTGGGTTAAATGCTTACCACACACCAAAACCATATGTCAACATTTTATGTCTTTTATTTTGAATTATTTTTGATTATAAATACCCATGCAACATGATCATATATTAATACTCGATTTTGGGTCACAGGTTACACAACTCATCGCGCGGCGCGTTCGCGAACACGGCGTTTATTGTGAAATTTGGCCGTTTAATGACGCGGCGGATGACCGCATTAAATCCTATAACCCCAAGGCCATCATATTATCGGGTGGGCCATGTTCGGTCACCGAGGCCGACTCCCCCCGTGCACCACAAATTGTTTTTGACATGGGCGTGCCCGTGCTTGGCATTTGTTACGGTCAACAAACCATGGTCGAACAATTGGGCGGTAAGGTTGAGGGCGGACATCACCGTGAGTTCGGCCGTGCAGAAATTAAAATCACAAAAAACACTGATTTATTTGGGACAACATGGACGGAAGGCTCAAACCCAACCGTATGGATGTCCCATGGTGATCGCGTCACTGATATTCCTGATGGGTTTGACATCGTCGCCACGTCTTCGGGTGCGCCATGCGCCATCATTGCCGATGAAACACGCCAATATTACGGAATCCAATTCCACCCCGAGGTCATGCATACACAAAACGGATCAGACATCATCCGTAATTTCGTGATTAACATCGCGGCATGTTCGGGCGATTGGACAATGGGCGCGTACAAAGACGAAGCCATCCAAAAAATCCGCGATATCGTTGGTGATGAAAAGGTGATTTGCGGGTTATCTGGCGGAGTTGATTCATCCGTCGCGGCGATCCTTATTCACGAGGCGATTGGCGATCAATTAACATGCATCTACGTCAACACAGGCACAATGCGTAAGGGCGAGAGCGAACAAGTTGTTGCCCTGTTCCGCGATCATTACAACATCCCCCTTATCCACGAGGACGCATCCGATTTATTTTTGAATAAATTAGAGGGCGTTGATGACCCCGAGAAAAAACGCAAAATCATCGGAAACACTTTTATTGATGTGTTCGATGATTGCGCCAAACGCATTGGTGGCGCAAAATGGTTAGCACAGGGCACATTATACCCCGATGTGATTGAATCCGTATCCTTCACGGGTGGGCCAAGTGTTACCATTAAATCCCACCATAATGTCGGTGGATTACCCGAAAAAATGGATCTCAAAATCCTTGAGCCCTTGCGTGAATTATTCAAAGACGAAGTCCGCGATTTAGGCCGAGAACTCGGCCTGCATGATGATTTTGTATCACGCCATCCCTTCCCTGGCCCTGGTTTGGCCGTGCGATGCCCTGGTGAAATCACACGCGAGAAATTAGATATCCTCCGCGAAGCCGACGCCGTGTATTTAGATGCCATCCGCAAGGAAGGGTTATACAATGAAATCTGGCAGGCCTTTGCCGTTCTTCTCCCCGTTCGTACCGTTGGTGTGATGGGCGATGGTCGCACATATGATTACGCCTGTGCCCTACGTGCCGTAACATCCACGGATGGCATGACCGCCGATTTTTATCCCTTCGAAATGGATTTCCTCTCCCGCGTGGCCACGCGGATCATTAATGAAGTGCGCGGGATTAACCGCGTGACGTATGACATCACATCTAAACCTCCGGGGACGATTGAGTGGGAGTAGGGTTTCAAGCTACAGCTTTTTTCTTTTGGCTTTGTCGTATGCAATCAAGGACAAACGGTTCTAGTGTGTCCCACATACTTTTTAATGATTCTTTGTTAGGAAAGTGTTCCATAGAATGAATATATCTATTTAAAGTGTTAGTTGAAAAATAGTCCTCGTCTTTTGTGAAATGAATTATTTCTTTTTGTCTGGCAGCATTAATTAATCCTAAGCCATGCATTTTATTTACAGCCAGCTCAATTTTTCTAGAAAGTTTGTCTTTTTCACCAAATTGAACATTGTGACAATCATTAAAATGTTTAACAAAAAATTGGGACTTATATATTTAATTAGCCATTTAGATGAATTAAAAACCCCAATTAAGGGGTTTTCTTTTATAAATCCATTTGTATTGTATCGCCGTACTTAGGCATAGACTTATTTAATAGCTTTTCAAACTCTGCTTTATTTGACGAGGCATCCATTAATACCATAGTTTTATCTAAATGTGTTTTTAGTTCTGGCACACCGTAATCCTCCGTTAAGTGTTGTGTATGCGTTCCTTTCCTCCTTCCTGTCTCCCTTATCCTTGGGTTTATTTCATTTAATTTTGCACGAATGCCAGGGGCAAGCCTGTTATAAACAATGTCATTAACCCAATGGCCTACAAATGCTGGACGTTTAAGTGCCATATAGCTTGGATACCCCTTTATCTTAATAAGCTTAAACCAAAATTCATCAGGAAAGGTTTTTGACCATTTTCTTTTTTCATCTTGTAAGAATTTATCAAGTATTTTGTGTAAAGCTTGTTTATCACGCACGTATTGGTAGCCAGTAGCTTCATCAACTAAAGCTGTTATACCGACTCGCGCAAACCCCCGAACTAAAATTTCAGCATATTGGCCATATCTAGCTTCTTGTTCTGTTTTTAATTGATTATTTTTACGTGCCTCCAATATAGCGTCACAAATATCAGCAAGTGTATCCGCCTTGTATCCATGCGTTGGAATAGCCCCTTTATTTGTAATTTCAACAGGCGAAGAGATGGCCAAGGCTAACTCTTTGTTTATATATGGTTTTAGGGTAGAATTTGATGAAATTCTGGCCATTCCTTGGCCACGGCCTTTCATACCAATTGCGCCAGTTATGCTTCTTCCAGAGATATATCGTTCGCCATCATCTGTTACAAAGCAATTAAGCTCAACATCTCCGATTTTTAAAACACCAGAATAATCTGCATTTTTTCTGGGAAGGATACTTCCATCCTCTGATATTACAGAATCTACGACATTATCAAAAGTATCGTCTATTGGTTTTATTTCGTCATTACCCATTTATCAACTCCTTATAAGTTAGTCTCTTGTTATCCATTTTGGCTATTGTCATTCCGATAAAGTCCATAGTGCCAACTTGCGCTGTGTTGTGACGGAATGAAAATTCATTAACGTATCTGTTTAAGTGCTTTGCGCTCATGTGATGGTAAACACCATAGTAACCACGCTTCAACAAAGCCCAAAAACTTTCAATGCCATTTGTGTGCGCATTATTACGAATGTATTCACCAACGGAGTGATTTACAACTTTGTGCGTGTACCCATGAATATTTAACCCACGGTATGCAGGGAAGTTATCCGTAACAACTATTGCGCCTTCATTTGCGCTATCGTGAATAAATCCATGTAATGAATTGCGTTTAACGTCTTGTGATACCTTGGCGTTGACTTTGCCGTTTTCATCAAGTGAACCAATAACGGCTGTTTTGCCAACCGAACCACGACCTTGGCGCAGTTTTTTAGATGCGTGTTTATTGCTTTCTTTACCGCCTACGTATGTTTCATCAACTTGAATGTGATTACCTTTGTTATTGTCTTTATTATTCATCCAAGTTTCACGGATTCGCTGTGATAAAAACCATGCTGTTTTTTGAGTAACGCCTAATTCTTTAGCCATTTGTGTGGATGGGATGCCCTTACGAGCCGTTGTAAGCATATATATAGCCATTAACCACTTGTGCAGTGGAAGGCGTGATTCTGCCAATACTGTGCCTGTACGAACGCTAAAGTGTTTACGGCAACCTTTACAACGATATGGCATTGGCTTGTGGTCTTTACATTCTGACACTTCAACAGAACCGCAATGAGCGCAATACGGTGTATCACCCCAACGTTTTGTTTCAAAGAATTGTCTTGCTGATTCCTCGTTTGGGAATTGTTGAAAAAATTCGTAAAGACTTAGTGTTTCTGGCTTATCCATTATCATATCCTTGTTTATATAATAATATACTAGCCAATATTTAATAGATAGTCAAGTTATTTTTGGCTAGTTAAATATATAAGTCCCAAAAAATTCTATTAATAGCCTGCTTAGCACGCTAGAGGGTCTGAGTCTTCTTTGCTTAATCTATTGTTGGCTAACAGTCAGTCCGTTTTGCAGGCATAAAAAAAAGCCCCTGAAGGGCTTGTTCTCGTTTTGAAATCATGGTGGTTTTATTCTTTCAATCGTTTGGATCGTTCTTTGATGACGGCTATGATGTCATCAAAAATTTGAGACGATAATCCATCTGTCTTTAAATCTGTTTTAAGCTTTTCAGCTGTATGTTCAATTTTGTTAACCATTGCTTCGATTTGCTTAGACATAGATGATTGTGCTGCTTTTGTATCAGAATTAAGACGATAAAAATGTCGTCTGTAAATATCTTTTGGTTTGTATTTACCACCTATTTTCATGGCGATTTTCTCAGATAAATCAGGATATACAGCCGTACTCAATAAATCATAGGCCGGAGCCAATTCTGGCTTGTTTCCGTTGTAAACAAGAGAGAAATTTTTACCATGGGCATCTGCATTACCGATTAAGTAGTTAAAAATTATAATGTTCAGTAACTTAATCTGATCTGAAGCAGGCCTTGCCGTATATTTAGCGATAGTCTCTTGGCATGCTGCAATAGTTGGCCCACCCTCTCGTTCATATTTCAACTCAGGGGCAATCCCTAATGCCTGACAAAAATCCTCTTGGTGAATACGTTTCACACTTTTGTCTTCACTGATGGTGCGGTCATAACGCTCAACTAAATAATAAGGCGTATCATCGACAAAATGTAACATGGCTTCAGGCACATCAATACCCATACGCTTTGCCAGCTTCATACAAAATAATTCGTTATGGGCGCTATCTTTTATACGCTCAATAATCGGCTTTAAAATATGCGTTGTTGGTGCACCACCTTTAATAAGTTGCACCCGACCGCCTTCGAAGCCGACCGCGAGTTTGTCTTGTGCTCCTGCCAACGATAATCTATATCCGTCATCACCTGCTAGCATCGGACGGCGCTTAATCAAATTTAAAATCTCTTTAAGCTTCGTGTCATCCAGATTTTCAACTTCTCTTTTTTCTTTCGATGGCTTTTCACCTTGTGGGTAAAGCGCCAGTGCTCCAGCGCAATCGCCGCCGACAATCTCCAACAGCGCAAAGGGATTTGTTTCTGATACGCCTAAATATCCTGCCAATCGCTCACGCACGCTTTCTTCCGGTAAAAGGCCGGAAAAGAAGGCCTTTACATTTTTTCCTCTATATATGCCTTTAAAAAAATCATCAGAAAAATCATCAGAAAATCCCGCACTTAATGGAAGTGAAAGGGATATACCATGCTTGGCTGTTTTAAGATAATGATGATCATAGACGAACTCTAAATCACCACTTTCATCTTGAGTAAGAGTGCCCACAAAATCGTTACATAAATAAATATCTAATATACGACTCATCTTAGCCCCATCCTGATCCATCATCTGCTCCTGCGCCGGCACCATTACCGCGACCATCGCCATCAGGCACACTTATATCAGGACCATTTAAGTAAATCTCTAAACCTAACATTTGAGCAACTGTCATAGCTTTACCAATATGGCACGATTCTTTTCCATGTTCTAATTCACGAATAAATCGAACGCCTACACCACACATTGCCGCAAGTTGCTCTTGTGTTAAATCTTGATGCTTTCTAACATATTGTATTGTCTTACCTAATTGTGTCACATTTTTTAATGTAGCCATAAATCAACCCTTTCGGGATTATTTTAGCACTCTTTATGGTATTTTTCAAGAAATAAACCCGTTCGGGATTATTGCCTATTTTAAAGTGGCTAATTCTAATTTTTCGTACCGTTCGGGATGATTCAATCCGTTTGATCCGGCCAGTATCCCAATATCAACTGCGATATTTTGCTATTCCATCTTTCGGCTTACTTTTGAAAACTCAGATGCCGTGGCATTTTGACTTGAGGGACAAGCCAGAACATCACAACACTTGTCAACCCCCGACCTGTCGAGAGTGTTCGATTGCTGGCTTTGCGAACCCCCCACAATTCAGCAGTCTGGAGTTTATAAGAAGGCTGCATCTCTCTGGCAACAAGCAGTGACGGGCCATTGGCACGGTAGGCATGACATGAATATACATTGAGCCACCAACACCCACTTTATAAGGCTTGGATCTTATCTGTAATTCGTTTGGGTCTATTTGTTCTTTCATACCAAAATACCAACAATTTAAAACAGGGTATTATTTATACCAATAATTTGTGCCCCCAATTATGCCCCCATATTTCTCGACTGCACGCAATTTTTGATGATTGTTCGCGATGGTCAATGAAATAAGGGAAATATTATGTTGCAAAAAAATTTATATAGTCGAAATTAAAATATTACAGAAAAGATAGTTTTTCGAAAGAAAACAAAGGTTAAAAGATGAGTAAAATAAAAAAAGATGAAATATTATATCATTACACAAGTATTCATGTGCTGAATGAAATTATGAAATCGGGTTCGATCTGGGCAAGTGACTGTCGTTTTCTTAATGATAGAAAAGAATTTGACCATGCGGTTGAGCTGTTCATCTCCATACTGGATGGAAAAGAAAAGGAGGTCATGAAAGAAGCGTTATTTTTCCATACTTTCAACCGATATCCATTTGTTTTTTGCCTGTCACGCTCACCAAAAGTTTTAAGTCAGTGGAGAGCTTATGCGGATGATGGTGAAGGAGTTGCAGTAGGGTTCAATAGCAGGTACTTAAATTCTCATCATAGTCCATTTTCCTCCAATTTAGTTGAATGTGTTTATGAAGATCATGATCAATATATTCATGATCTTAAAAATCGCTGTCAGGTAGAAATTGATGATGTTGTTAAAACATACAAGGAACAAGAAGCAATCAATCTTTTTATGGAAGCGATTGAAGGACGGCCCGAAAGCCTTAACAAAATTGTCTCAGAACTTTTGAGAATTAAAAATCCTGCTTTTTCAGAGGAGAAAGAGGTAAGGCTAGTGGTTGATGCTCCTATCAAAGATGTTAGAACCCGCGTTAGAAACAACCTCATTATTCCATATGTAGAACACACACTTTTTGACATGGAAAACGACAAAACAAACTTCTGGGTTGTCGCTAATGAAATCTGGCTGGGCCCAAAAAGCGACGATAGGAACCTCAAATCTTTATATGCTTTCCAACAATTTGGGTGGGGCGTAAAGGAGAGGGTAAAGAAATATGATTGTGGTTACATTTAATATTTAAGAAAAAATGGCGGTACCTTCATTTGATTATAATCAATAACTATTTGATAAATATAATTTATTAAATATTGAAAAAAAATTATGCCCCTTTTGATGCCCCCAATTTAACTCCACGTGCGCCAATTAGAATTATAAATCAATATCTTATACCAATTTCACCTTGGTACGTTGGTATTTTTAATACCAAATTACGATCCGGAAATATAGAAATATTTCATTCCGCTTAGGTTGTAGGCAAAGTAGAAATTTCTATATTGGATTCGCCATTCAACATTTAATCAAGTATATATACTTTCATATCTTCCGCATTAATCAAGAAAGCTAATTTCGAAGAATGGAAAAAATAGAGAACTATAAAATAGACAGTAACATATCATTTCTCCAAGGAGGTCAACCAATAGCAATTGAAAATCCCCTTGAAGTTATTAAACAAAAAATGGCTGAGCTATCAAACGTAAAGAATATCAGTTTTTTTTTAGGAGCAGGAGCAAGTTCTGATTCCATCCCAAGCATGTCTTCCATGCAAGAAGAAATCAGTGCAGATTTAAACTCAGCTACAGAAGAGGAAGTTAGTCAAGAAAACAAAGATCTTTATAATTCCATTTCTAAAAGTAACCTAGAAAAAGTGCTCAACATTTTATATGCAAAAAAAACCTATTTTCAGGGTATATCTGATGAAAATTCGGAAATCAGTGTCGAAAATTTAATTAATTATATTCAACAAAAGATGTTTTCAAAAATCAATATAGATTTAGGCTCAAAAAAAGCCGAAGAAACTTTAACTTTATATAAAAAACTATATCAAAAAACAGCGTTAAGGAACAAAGACCTCTCTCGCATAAATGTTTTTACTACTAACAATGATTTATTTAATGAGAGAGCTCTCGATAATCTTAATATAAATTATAATAACGGCTTTGGAGGAGGACTTGACAGAGTATTTAATCCAGCAAGATTTCGATATACTTTCTCAAAAAAAATAGATGTAAATCTTGAGAAATTTGAGCCATTAGAAAATATGGTTTATTTATATAAACTGCACGGTTCAATTAGTTGGATTGAGGAAGAAGGAAACTCCTTTTTCAATATTAAAGAAGTTCCCGTTATTGGAGGTAAGCCTAGCGATGAAAAAAATCATGTGCTCATTTTTCCCACCCCGTTGAAGCAAACTCAGAGCTTAGGGTCTCCATATTCCGATTTAATTCGGGAGTTTCAGACGAAAATATCGCAGCCTAATTCTGTTGTTTTTATTATTGGTTATAGTTTTAGTGACGACCATTTAAATAACATCATCTACCAAGCCTTAGCATCTAACTCCTCTATTTCTGTTGTTATTTTTGGAGAATATAAAAACTGTCCATTAACAAAAATTAATGACAATAGAATTTACCAAATATTTGGAGAAGATGGGGCTGATAAAGTTCATTATTTTAGCTACATAGTGAATAATTTATTACCTAACTTAGATGAGAATAAAGAAAAAATATTGATAGATAATTTCATAACAGCATTGAAGAGTGTTGAAGAAGCTGATGGCAAAAAATGAAAATAGGAAAATTAGTAAGTATTGATTACAGCCAGCTCAAAGTTAAAATTTCTTCTGAAATTAGAGGTGGATCGGTTAATTACTTGGGAAATGTTTATTATTTTGGAAACATTGGTAGTTATTTGAAGATAACTAATGCTGTTGAAGAAACAATAATTTGTGAAGTCATATCTATCTTTGATGCTGATGCTCATCAAGAGAGGCATTCTTTCGATGTTGAAAGCAATAGGGAGCTTTTAATTAAGCCTGTTGGAACAATTAACAAAAAGGAAGAGTTCACATTGGGAGTCGGCGTATTTCCCAGCTTATATAGCGATGTCAGCATTGTTACTTATGACGACATGAAGCTAATTCTGAAAACAAATAGCGAGCCAATACCTTCAGACGGCACAGACAATCAAATTCACAAAAGTTTTCACCTTGGCTCCAGTAAGAATTTAATCAATTACCCTATCGATATTAATGTCGACAGTTTCTTTAATATCCACTCTGCTGTTTTAGGAAATTCAGGGAGCGGAAAATCAAATACCATCGCTCATATTCTACAAGAGATTTACAAAAAGAAGAAATATTCTGCAACGGGCTCACGATTTGTAATTTTTGATGTAAATGGAGAGTACAAAGAAGCATTTGAAAACAATGATAACACTGATATCTCAGTGAAATATTACAAACCAAATATAAAGACGGAGACCGATGGATATAAACCTTTTCATCTACCTCATTTTTTAATGTCTTTAGATGAATGGAGTGCCTTTTTATTGGCGACAGAGGCAACACAGCGCCCTTTTTGGAATAAAGTATTGCAAGAAAGTTATCGATTTTACAGCATTAGAAATGCATCCCCAACAGATCAGGTAAAGTTTGTTAATTATTTGAGAAGCAGAGTTTGTTCTTTGATTTTCAGTACATTACGGCAGGCAGACTCGGACACAGCCAGAATAACTACAGCAGCCAGTGTTCTAGGAAGTATGGCTCATATAATTAAAAGTGACTCTAGCCTTAAGGATGCTGCCGTTGATTTAGTAAGCGATATTCAGATTTTGCAAAACGCATGTCGACTCGAGTTTGGAGCAAATAAGGGTGCGCTTGAAAAGGCAACGATAACCGTGGCTGAAAAAATTGATTACACGCAGGTTGAAATGGTTGAAAAGACCAGGATACCTAGCGGCAATTTTTTTGATTACAAATTTTTAAAAATTGCTACTGAACTTATTTTACTAGAAGAAGATGCTAGAGGTAATAAGCAAGTTAGGGGATATACGGCAACCATGTTAACAAGGTTGGAATATTTCTTGGATAACCCTGATTGTGAGTTTATGCGCGAAGCTAATGGTTTTACAACTGCGACAGATTATTTAAAAAACTTTTGGGGAGAGGAAGCTAATAAAAAGCAATTAGTTATTATAAATACGAGTGAATTGAGCCCAGATATATTGGAAACTTTGACAAGCGTGTCTTCAAGGTTATTTTTTGATGATAGAAGACAGTTGGATGGAGATGAGAGGAGGGAGTGTCCTATACATTTAATACTGGATGAGGCTCATAGATATATTAAAAAAGATTATGATTATATTTTAAAAGAAAATATTTTTGAAAAAATAGCTAGAGAAGGACGCAAGTACTCATTATACCTATTGGTTTCATCTCAAAGACCTTCAGAGTTATCAGATACAGTTCTATCTCAGTGCGCAAACTTTATCATTCATAGAATACAAAACGAACGTGATATGCGTTACATTCAGGCTATTCTTCCATATTTTTCAGACGACTTTACAAGTAAAATAAAACAGTCAATTCCAGGGGAGGCTCTGGTTTTTGGTAACTGTGTTTCTATGCCTTTGCATTTAAAAATTCAGGAATCTTCCCCAGGCCCCAACAGTAAGAACTGCAATATTCCAGAAGAGTGGTTTAAAAGCGAAAAAAAGGTTAGTTAATTTCTTATGAACAACGGTTTATTGAAGTTTTATTCAGATTTTGGTTTTGAAGAAGCGTTAGCTTTTTTAGCTACTTCAGACAGTCATAAAATCTTGCGCAAGATTGCGTTTCCTAATCCTAGCCAAGTTAACATTCTCAGTCAAAGTGGGTATGAGAATTACGTTATATATAGAGGGGTTTATCTGGATACTGAAACTACGGGAATTTCTTGCATTGATAATGAAATAATTCAGATATGTCTTTTACCATTTATTTATGCAAGTTCCCCTGATGGGGGGCATAATTTCATTGTTGGGGTTTACCCTCCTTATATTGGCTTTCAAGAGCCTTCATCACCTCTCAGCCAAGAAATTATTGATTTAACAGGAATCACAATGGATATGTTAGTGGGGCAGCAGCTGAATGTTTCAGAGATAGAGGGCATATTAGAAAAGGCAGAATTTGTTATCGCTCATAATGCCGCATTTGACAGGCCTTTTGTACATAGAGTTAGCATGAAGTTTTCTAAAAAAAAATGGGCATGTTCTATGAAGGATATTGATTGGAGAAACTTAGGGTTTGAAAGTTTAAAATTGTCACATATAGCAGCAAGCCTTGGTTTTTATTTCGAACCACATCAAGCCGATAAAGACTGTTTGGCTGGACTTGCTATATTAGGGCACATAAGTGTAGATGGTGAAAACTATTTTCAAAAACTAATAAATAACGCTAGAAAAGATAGTGTTACAATTAGAGCTGAATATGCGCCGTTTGAGTCAAAGGATATCCTGAAGATAAGGGGTTATAACTGGAAAGATGGAAGTGATGGAACAACTAAAGGCTGGGAAACAACTGTTTCTATAGACAATGCGGGAGAAGAAAGAGAATGGCTCTCCAAGCATGTTTATAACGGTGTACCGAGATTCTCTGAAAAGATAGAGAATGCGTTTACTCGATTTATAACTTAGAGAGTCACTTCCTAAATTTTTTAAATGATTTTATGATTTCGTTGTAATACTCAACGATTCTTTTGTAATTAAAATTTAACCCTAAGGTGGGTCACAAAAGGGACAGTTAAGTAAACCCGCAAGAGATTTAAACGAACATTGTCATTTATTCCCTTATTCTAAAAATCGAAAACGCTCTCGTGCCTTAAGAAACTTTTCATCCCGATCCTTAAGGGCGTTTCCGCTCAATCCCTTAAGGTCATACCTTAAGGAATCGCAAATACTAGGAATGATCTCGGGTGTATCCCCTAGAAGGGCACCTAAGGGAATTAGATTTCCTATTACACGCTTCCTAGCGTCTTCTATATGATTATCTCTAAATCCCTTAAGGATATTTTCCCTAGGCGCATTGCTAATATATTCTCCTAGGGCATTTCCTAGGGAAGCCTCTAGGCATTTATCCCATAAGGGATGATTAGGCCAACGCGATCTATTTAAATCATTTTCTAAGGGATCGGTGTAGCGAATAGCCCCTAGGGTCTTTAAGATAACATCACCAACTTTCTCCTCAAAATCCTTAAAGGTTTTTAAGCCCCATTTGTTTAATTCGTTTTTTCCTGCCCTAACTTCAATACGCCATATTTGCTTTAAGCTATCCTTAAAGGTTTGTTGCTTTAAGCTCCAAATATCCCACCAGTAAAATTTATTTTTAACCGCTATCTCTTGTGTTTTGTTATAAATGTTAACTTGGCGCCCAGGCATTTTGCCTAAGCGAACGGATTCTATTTTATCGCCCTTATAGTCAATCTCTGCTTCAATATATTTTTTCTTAAGATTTTCGCTTCTTTTTGTACGATGATGCGCTATGAAGCGGCTAGTAAGCGGTTCGAAACCGCTAGGCATGATAAAATCATAACAAAAATCAAAGCGGCTAATGCTTTCTATAGGAAGGTTAATTATTTCGCCTAAAGCGCTATCTAAGCGGCTAGGCCCGAAAGCATTAAGCGCTTGTAGAGCGGTTAATAAACCGCTTCTTACCGCTTCGTAACCGCTTAAAGCTAACTTTAGGCTGCTAATTGATACTCTTATGTTCCAAAACCTAGAATCTGTGCTGTGAGCTATAAACCATGTTTCACCAATTGGGCCCGTATTAAATCGGTAAGCGTATCCGCCTTTAGCGCCTGTTTCTGACACCATAACGAGTCTGCGATCATTTCCAATCTCTAAGGGTATGTCTCTTTTTTCTGATTGGGCTTGTTGTTTAGTTTCTTTTAGTTTGTTCAGGATTTCTTCAGGCAAAGCGCCTTGAAAACTGACATCTAGACCGTCAAAATTATTATATATAAGTTCCATTTTATCATCCTTTGTATGTGTAGGGGGGCGTGTTACAAAAAACGCCCCCTTAAGAGGGAGCATTTTGAGTTTGGCGGCGGCGCCATGAGATTTCATAAGAACCGTCTGACTGTTTGAAAGCAGCGACATTTAATGTGCTTGGTAAACTTGGGTCATCTATTGTCATGCTTAAAAACTCTATTAGGTTGCCGTCTAGTTGTTGCTTTTGTTTTTTCCAAGCGACACCGATCTCAAGCGTTTCCGCTCAATCCCTTAAGGTCATACCTTAAGGAATCGCAAATACTAGGAATGATCTCGGGTGTATCCCCTAGAAGGGCACCTAAGGGAATTAGATTTCCTATTACACGCTTCCTAGCGTCTTCTATATGATTATCTCTAAATCCCTTAAGGATATTTTCCCTAGGCGCATTGCTAATATATTCTCCTAGGGCATTTCCTAGGGAAGCCTCTAGGCATTTATCCCATAAGGGATGATTAGGCCAACGCGATCTATTTAAATCATTTTCTAAGGGATCGGTGTAGCGAATAGCCCCTAGGGTCTTTAAGATAACATCACCAACTTTCTCCTCAAAATCCTTAAAGGTTTTTAAGCCCCATTTGTTTAATTCGTTTTTTCCTGCCCTAACTTCAATACGCCATATTTGCTTTAAGCTATCCTTAAAGGTTTGTTGCTTTAAGCTCCAAATATCCCACCAGTAAAATTTATTTTTAACCGCTATCTCTTGTGTTTTGTTATAAATGTTAACTTGGCGCCCAGGCATTTTGCCTAAGCGAACGGATTCTATTTTATCGCCCTTATAGTCAATCTCTGCTTCAATATATTTTTTCTTAAGATTTTCGCTTCTTTTTGTACGATGATGCGCTATGAAGCGGCTAGTAAGCGGTTCGAAACCGCTAGGCATGATAAAATCATAACAAAAATCAAAGCGGCTAATGCTTTCTATAGGAAGGTTAATTATTTCGCCTAAAGCGCTATCTAAGCGGCTAGGCCCGAAAGCATTAAGCGCTTGTAGAGCGGTTAATAAACCGCTTCTTACCGCTTCGTAACCGCTTAAAGCTAACTTTAGGCTGCTAATTGATACTCTTATGTTCCAAAACCTAGAATCTGTGCTGTGAGCTATAAACCATGTTTCACCAATTGGGCCCGTATTAAATCGGTAAGCGTATCCGCCTTTAGCGCCTGTTTCTGACACCATAACGAGTCTGCGATCATTTCCAATCTCTAAGGGTATGTCTCTTTTTTCTGATTGGGCTTGTTGTTTAGTTTCTTTTAGTTTGTTCAGGATTTCTTCAGGCAAAGCGCCTTGAAAACTGACATCTAGACCGTCAAAATTATTATATATAAGTTCCATTTTATCATCCTTTGTATGTGTAGGGGGGCGTGTTACAAAAAACGCCCCCTTAAGAGGGAGCATTTTGAGTTTGGCGGCGGCGCCATGAGATTTCATAAGAACCGTCTGACTGTTTGAAAGCAGCGACATTTAATGTGCTTGGTAAACTTGGGTCATCTATTGTCATGCTTAAAAACTCTATTAGGTTGCCGTCTAGTTGTTGCTTTTGTTTTTTCCAAGCGACACCGATCTCAATTTCATTGTCTGTTAGAATTATAAAATCTGGAGCATTTTGGTTCGTGCGCATATTGTCTGGCACTAGCTTTAAGGGAATAAGCAATTTGAGCGTTTTAATCTCTCCAATTAATTCCTCATAGGTTCCTTGATTGTATTGTTTTAGATATCCGACTTTAGACATGTGGTTTTCCTTTCTCTTATTTTCCTTTAAAGCTCATTTAAAGGTGGTCGTTTAAAAGCGCACTCCGTGCAGGAACCGCTTTTGTTTTAAAGGCAAGCGCCGCCTTATAGCCAAGACGCTTTAAGTCCTAGCTATAAGGTTTTGCCTTTAAAATCCTTCAAGGCGCGGTTAACTCCTCAAAGGTAAAACTCTTTAAGTGAATGATTTAAGATAAGGAGGGGGAGTGTTTCATATCAGGTAAATTCTTTAAAAAGGTTTCCAAATCATCTTTAAGGATAATTGTTCGGCGACCGTATTTTTTGGCCATTAAATTTCCTTCATTAATCGCTTCGTAGATTTTTGTTTGCCCAATTCCTGTTAATGAGCAAATTTCTTTAATAGAATACGATAACTGCATAACTACTCCTTGTTTGTTAACTCTTACAAACAATCGTGTATGAAATCATTATTGTAATCAAAGGAATGTGGAAGCAGTTTTTTTCAAAAGAATTTCAAAAAAACTGTTTAAAGATTAATAGCCTGCATATGTGTAACGATATTTCGTTGCGAAATTGTTGGATCAATTCGCATGCAAATCATTTCTAGGGCTTCAATCGTTTGAGAATTATAGCCGCCTATTTCTTTATAATACTTTCCCGCTGAAAAAGTGTAATCTGTATGTTCTTCCCAATACATTTTTAATATAGTTAACGCACCCCTAATAGGTGCAAACTTAGCATTACCATATGTTGCGTACATAACTTGCAAATCATCATAAGCGGTTTCGTCATCAGTCATTTCTGCTTCTAATCGTTCAGATTCTTCGGGGAATTTCTTAAAATATTTTTTCCAATCATAAGCAGATTCATCTGCAGAAATTAAAAGATCTGTTATTAACTCCTTTATACCATGGAGGGAGTCGTCTTTATCCTCTCCTGCTCCTATGAGCAAAGCATTGACTACTAAATTTCTGTATATATTATATTCCAGAGAGGAAAACTCTTTAAAAAGCATTTTTTTGGCCTCTGGCAGTTCGTCGAGCTCTTCAAGAGCTTCCAATAATTTACCTGCAGAATTGCAAACTTTTTTTAACTTCTTATGTTGCTCAGAAAATGGTTCTTTTTCTTTTTGAATCTTTAAACATTCAAAATAGGTAATAAATGATCTTATAACAGCCTCTTTCAAAAGCGCTTTTTTACTAACATCTAATTCAAGACAGACAATAAGATCGTTTATCAAATCTTCTGTTGCTAAATCCTCAGCCTTTTTCAAAATATGTGCATCAACTTTATCCCAAGTAGTATTAGGCATATTTTTAAATATTTGCTCGTAATCTTTATATTCATTTTTGGGCATGACTAAGACTCTCAATATAATCTGCCCAATCCTGCATCATGATTTTGCGCTCTTCAAAAAACATGGCGCGATCATAGGCTCTGTCTATTTTGTTTTTAGGAAGGTGCGCTAGCTGTCTGTCAATCACTTCATGACGATATCCTAACTCTTGTTTGATAGCGCTCATTGCTAATGATCTAAAACCATGCCCTGTCATTTGGCCTTGGTAACCTAAGCGCTTAATAGCTTGCAGAATTGTATTATTACTAATTGAATTGCGTTTTCTAATAGCACTTGGGAAAACATGAGACCATTTATCCGCTAGAACCTTTTGCTCTCTCAAAATCTCTATGGCCTGATCTGCTAAAGGCACTAAATGCGATTTACCCATTTTCATGCGCTCGGCAGGAATAATCCAAAGTTTCTTATCCAAATCAATTTCATCCCATTCCGCATTGATCAACTCACTTGTTCTAACAAATGTAAGCATGATTAGCTTTAAGGCGTTGCGCGTACTAGGATATAGGCGCGCATCATTCTTATTAAGAGCCTCCAAGAAATCGGGCAATTCATTAATCTCAATAGAAGCAAAGTGCGTTTGCTTTACGGGGCGTAGCGCTTTCCTAATATCCTGTGATGGATCGCGTTGCACTCGACCGCAAGCTATACCATATTGAAATATTTCACCGCATTTTTGCAATTGCCGTTTGGCTAGATCAACCGCCCCTCTTCTCTCTATGCGCTTGATCACGCTCAGCAAAAGAGGTGGACTAATGTCATTAATCGGATATTCGCCAAGCAAAGGAAAGATATCATCCTCAAGGCGCTTGATGACTTCCTTCTCATAGCGTTCATTCCAATGCTCTTTTTTATTTTCGTGCCATTCACGAGCAACGGATTCAAATGTATTATCTGCGTTTTCTTTTGATATAAGTTTTTTACGCTTTTTTTCTTTTGAAGGATCGATGTTATCGGCAATAAGCCTTTTTGCCTCTTCTCTTTTATATCTGGCCTCTTTTAAAGATACTTGCGGATAAACGCCAATCGCCAAGCGGCGCTCTTTCTCATGCATCCTATATTTTAATCGCCAATATTTAGAGCCAGTCGGACTAACTTCAATATATAAGCCTTGCCCATCAAAAACCTTATAGGCTTTCTTTTTAGGATGAAGGTTTCTTAATTGGATATCATTAAGCTTCATGAACGAGCCTCTAAAACACTATCAAAGAAAGAATAAACCGCTAAAGCTTGTTTGCGATTGAGGGATAAAGATTGCCCGTTATGCTGTATAGAAAATTGGTTTTTCCCTAAAACGGATAACTGGAAACTAGCTTGTTCAATATTAGCTTGAGGCTTAAGAGTATCGGCTTCTATGACGGGCGCTAAAGCCTCTTCTTTGCTATTGATGACGATAGGATCAATACCGTCTTTAATAAGGGCTTTAGCCTTATCACGTATTTTTTCAGCTTCTTCAAATGAGACATCGGGAAATGTGCCGATTGCAAACGTCTTTTGTTTTTCATGAAAACGATAGGCCATTCGCCAATATTTTGAGCCGTTCGGCATGATATGAATATACATCGAACCACCAACACCTACCTTATAGGGATTTGATTTTATCTCTAATTGATTCGGGTCTATCTTTGCTTTCATACCAAAATACCAACAATGCTAAATGGGGTATACCTATACCAACAAGTTTTATGCCCCCAATTGTGCCCCCATATTTCGTGACTGCACGCATTTTTTGATGAAAATGAGCGACGATCGATGAAATATAAACGGCTGTGAAACGCTTATATAGCAACCATTGCATGAGTTTTGATGAATGTCTATGAAAATCTGTGAAAAGAAAGGATGGCTGGGGTACCTGGATTCGAACCAGGGATGCCGATACCAAAAACCGGTGCCTTACCGCTTGGCTATACCCCAACAATATCGTCCAACGACAAGAGAAAAATGGTGCCGCAAACAGGATTCGAACCCGTGGCCTGATGATTACAAATCAACTGCTCTACCAACTGAGCTATTGCGGCTTGTCTCCAATGGACGAATAATCTTATAATCGATTATGATTTCCTTTGTCAAACCCTATTCGACTTTGTTATACAAATTCTTTATATATAAAATAAAAAGAAAAGATTTAGGTTAAGGCATGGCAGGCAACGATAATTCAAATGATGGTTTATGGATGTTATTTTTCATCTTTGTTGTCGTTTTTGGCATTTCGTATGTGATTTGGATAACATTTACACCACAATTATTACAGGGTTATTTATGGTTGCGCCAAGGCGAGGCCTATATTGGATCGCTGTGGACCGATAATGATACGATTGTCATGACAACGAATGGTCCATTAAGTTTTGGCGATGCAAAGGATATTATTCATAGCGTCACACCACAGATGTTATTACAAGATAATGTCGATCATTGGAGCATTATTAACGCGACGTCATTGGCCATTTTAAATCCACTCAGAATTCCATTTGGAATAATCCTCGGTTTATGGGCAATATGGGCCCTCTTTAAAAGCCCAACCAGCCAGCACCGCAAAACATATTCTTTAGACAGCTTGATTAACGCGCAATCGCAAATGTTCCCCGTAATTAACCCTATCAAAAATTTCAACCCGTTGAATGACGTTCCCGCGCGCGCACCCGGTGCGCTCGTTCCCGCCGAACTCCCTATGTTTGCCGAGGCGTTGAGTCCTGAGGAATGGGTGGCATTTCACAAAATTCCTGTCCCTGATGGACATCTTGACCGCGACTCAACTGAAAAAGCATTTGAGGTGCAACTTGGAAAACCATGGCAGGGATATAAAAAATTACCGCCCTATCTTCAGGTGTTATTGGCCAGTTTTGCGTTAAAGGCATCACGTAAAAGAACAGAATCTGATGACATGTTGGGTGAACTTGCCAGTTGCTGGACGCATAAGGGTGGACTGAGTTTAAATGGATCTTTGGTTTCTAGGGCCAGAAAAATATTGAAAAACAAAGAATTAAGTGGTGGGACACTCGCGCGATGCAACCACCATGCCTACATCACAACGGCAATGATTGGTGCATTGGAACACGCCCGATCTGAAGGTGGTGTATTGGCGCCAGCTCAATTTCTATGGCTACGTGGTCATGACAGAACATTGTGGTATCCACTCAATAATTTAGGGCGACAATCATTCCATGCCGAGGCCTTAGGGGCGATGAGCCATTACCGTGCAGAAAAACAAGTTGAACGCCCCATCCCGAAACCAACATTAAATGATGCGGTCGATGTGATGATTGCGTATATTGGCGATAAGGATAAATCACAACCAATCCCACAATTGGATTTCAGTATGATAAAAAATAAAAAAGCGCCCACCAAAAACGAGGGTATAATGAAACCCGCAGGAACATAAGAAATTTTTAACAAGGAGTAGAAAGCATGCTTGGACGTCAATGCCCACAGGCACAAATATCAGAGAATAAAATTATATTATCCCTGCCCGATGCCATGACACCCGTTGTGTGGGTCATGGATATGAGCGATACCAATCAGTTCGTGATGAAGATTGACCAAAATGAAAATGGGCTATTCATCCTTCAAAAAATATCTAATGACGGTAAAAAGATTGAGGATATCGCCTATTATTCAGACCGTAAAAAGGCCATTCGCGGCATGACCATTGTGACGAAAACAATGAACGGCGCGCCAAAATCATGCTCTAAATTCAAATGCTTGATGTGTTGTGCCTATAAGGCGATTGTTTTGGCGGCGTCTATTGGGATATTGCTTTTCATTGCATCCCTTTATTCGGTTTCATTGAATAATTTATTGTTAGGTGGTGGCTCAAGTGCCCAACCACAACAGGCGCAAGTTCAACAACAGCAACAGGTTATACCACAACAACCAAGCGCCCCCGTGATTGAAACAAACCCGAACGCGGTTGGCGTGCCAATGTCAGCCGATGATTTTTTAAACCAACAAGGGAATTCGACATTTCCGTTTTAAGGAAATTATTTTAGATTAAACGATGGCATTAAACGATAAAAAGTATAGTTACGGTTTAGACCACTCATTAAGGGACACACGTCCCCTAATGGTTAAAATGGCGGATTGGTTTGAGCAATCCGATAATGCCGCCGTTACTTTTGCCCTCTTGGCCTTTTTAGGGATTTTCGACCCACGCGGTGTTGTCTTTCTTGATCTGATTTTATTGATTAGCTTTTTTTATTGGCGATGGTTGAGAAAAAGAAAATCAGGATTGGCGCACAAACTGCCTTATTTTTCCAAATTTGAATCTGACCCGAACAACACAGGCGGAAGCCGAAACGGTAAACCGCAAGGTATACTCTATCTTGGAAATACAAAAGATAATAAAAATGGCGAGATTTGGTTTACCAATGACGATATCCGAACACACTTCCTGTATCTAGGAACAACTGGTGCTGGTAAAACCGAGGGATTAAAATCACTTGTCACCAACGCCATGTGTTGGGGATCTGGATTTGTTTATATTGATGGTAAGGCCGATACCGATTTATGGTCATCTCTATCATCGCTGTGCCGTCGTTTTGGTCGTGATGACGATCTTTTCGTTCTCAATTATATGACCGGGAACAGCGATAAACGCGCCTCCTCCAATACAATGAACCCCTTTTCAAGCGGGTCTGCAGCCTATCTATCCAACATGTTAGAATCCTTAATGCCAGAGGCTGGTGGTGATAACGCCATGTGGAAAGAGCGTGCAGTTGCGTTGTTAAGAACCATTATGCCTGCCATGACATGGATGCGGGATAATTTGGATGTGCCAATGTCCATTTCAACCATTCGGAAATCAATTGATTTTGCCGAGGTGATTAAGCTGGCAAGGAATGAAGCTTTACCAGAAAAAATGCGCCAATCCATTCAGGGGTATTTGGATACATTGCCGGGTTATGTTGACGCGGCCTTTGACGATAATGGTAAGGAAAAACCAATGGGACCTGATGTTCCACAAAGTGACGCGCAAGTGCCGATGCAACAACATGGATATTTGACCATGCAATTTACACGGTCTTTGCAATCCTTGGCCGATGATTACAGCTATATTTTCGAGGTAGACCACGCCGATATTGATATGGTTGATGTGGTCTTAAACCGCCGCATTATGGTTGTTTTATTACCCGCCTTGGAGAAATCAGGGGACGAGACAGCCAACCTTGGTAAAATTATCGCATCCACATTAAAGGGGATGATGGGAACAACCTTGGGTGCCGCGGTTGAGGGTGAAACATCCACAGTGATTGAAAATAAACCAACCAATTCATCAACACCATTCATGACCGTTTTTGACGAGGTTGGATATTATGTGACCGATGGTATGGCGGTTATGGCGGCGCAGGCGCGTTCGCTTGGATTTTCCCTTGTTTATGCCGCGCAGGATTTATCCGCCCTTGAAAAACGAATCAAAGAAGAGGCACGATCAATCACCGCCAACTGTAACATTAAAATATTCGGTAAATTATCTGACCCAGGGTCAACCAAGAAATTTTTCGAAGACACATTGGGTAAGGCCATTGTGACGCAAGTGTCAGGCTTTAAGATGAATGCTGGTTCATTGACAGGGTCATTTGAAACACAAGATTCCGCCAGCGTTACATTCTACGATAAAATTGATTATGGATCGGCGCAGGAATTCAAGGAAGGACAGGCCGCCCTTGCCTATTCAAACGTCGTCGACGAAATTCAATTTTATTATTGTGCCCTTGGTAATGCCAAGGCCATGCGTGTCCAACGTTTGTTGGGATTACCAAAAACAAATGACTATGTTTTCAAAAATTTGAAAAACATCGCGGCACTCCGTGATCGTTTAAGCCACAAAACATGGTCTGCCGCCAAGGCCGATGTCAAAACCGAACCCGATGCACGCCTCGCCACAGTGATTGCAGGGATGCAGAGTGCGACAGAAAATGGATTATCCGCAATTGAGCAAGGCGCAATGGCCTTAACGCATCTTTATGCATCTGAAAATCCAGATGGGATGAAACCAAAACAACCAAAAGCAGATAAACCTGTTCAGGACGATACAAAAAAAGAGAAAGAACCAGCTAAAACAGAAATGTCATGGGCCGATATTGCGGAAAGCCCGAGTGAGCCAGAAGATATTACGGAACAAAAAGAAACCAACGATGATGAAGAAAAAGACAGCTCGTCATCATCGGGTGGCGTTTCGCCATCTGAATTTTCTGTTGATGATGCGATTGCAGAAAAAGCCGAAAGCGGTATGACGATTTTACCTGAAAATCTCTCTGATGAGGTCAAGGCGATTTTGAAATCCACGGCGGACACATTGACCGCAGGTTTATTCACACCCCCAACACTCGATAAATACGCGCAAGGTTCTGGCGACAGCAAAGGATTAAAAGCGAATAAGGTCAGCCCCAACCAAACCCCAGGGCGTGGTAAATAAACCTATCGGCTTTTCTTTTTATAAATGCACGCTATATTCACTGCTTGAATAATAAATAAGGATAAATCATGACAACTTTACTTTTTATGGCTGGTAGCAACAGCAAGAATTCACTGAACAAAAAATTAGCGCGCTACGCCTGTAATTTGGCCAAAGGCCATGGTGCGGACGCCCATTTTATTGATTTAAAAGATTATGAAATGCCGCTTTATTGCACAGACTGGGAAATGGAAAATGGAATTCCGGATAATACAAAAAATCTAAAAAAATTATTTCAAAATTGCGATGGTTTCTTCATTGCCTCACCTGAATATAACAGTACGTTTTCACCCCTTGTTAAAAATACAATTGATTGGATGAGCCGCCCACACGAAGAAGGCGAAAAAATGCTTTCTGCCTATAAGGGAAAAGTTGCCGCCATTGGCGCGGTTTCACCTGGTGCCTTAGGCGGCCTTCGTGGTTTAACACCACTACGTACAATGTTATCCAATATCGGTGTTCATGTCATTCCGACACAGGTTGCGGTTGGCGGAAAAGGTACAATTGACGATGATGGTAATTTAACACAGGATATGCACATCACCATGACAAAGGCGATGGTCGAGGAATTTGTAAAAACCGCCAAAAAGCTCAATGCCTGAGCTACCCGAAGTTGAAACGGTCAAACGTGGGTTGGAGCCTGTTTTAACAGGCTCCATTTTGACAAAAGTAATTTTAAACCGCCCTAACCTGCGCTATCCCTTTCCTGATAACATGGCCCAACACTTAGAGGGCAAGAGATGTCTTGGACTTCGTCGTCGTGGTAAATATATCTGGATGGATATGGATGGCGACCTAACCCTCGTTATCCATTTGGGGATGAGCGGTAGTTTTACGATTAATTCCAAACAATCATCGAAACATGATCATGTTATCTTTGAAACCAATCAGGGTGATGTCATCACCTATAATGACCCGCGCCGATTTGGGTTTATGATATTTGTTGAAACAGGGAATGAACATCACCATAAGGCATTTAAGAATATGGGCGAAGAACCACTTGGCAATCATTTTCATGGCGATGCATTGCGCCTTAAACTTAAAAATAAAAAATCCCCCATAAAAACGGCGTTGCTTGACCAATCCGTTGTTGCCGGTGTGGGTAATATTTATGCGTGCGAGGCATTATATATGGCTGGCATAAGCCCATTGCGACAATCCGATACATTATCAAAAACTGCGGCTCAAAATTTAACTGATGCCATTCGCACTGTTTTGATGGCCGCCATTGAATCTGGTGGATCATCCCTGCGCGATCATAAACAAACCGACGGCACAATGGGATATTTCCAACATTCATTTAAGGTTTATGGACAGGCTGGAAAAATCTGCCCTGAAACAGGTGGAGAGATCAAAAAAATCACGCAATCTGGGCGATCAACTTTTTATTGCCCTGCCAAACAAAAATAATGTTTTGATTTTAAAAACAGAACAATCAAACACTTAGCAAGACGCATAAAATTTAATCAATTTTTTTCCACAGTTTTTCTTGACAACAGGCGGTTCAGGCGATAAAACCGTGCAGTTATATAAAGATTATAAAGAAAGAATATAAAAACATGGCTAATCATAAGTCTGCAAAAACAAGAATTCGTCGCAATGAACGTCGTGCC
>CAYGLI010000006.1:0-44357 GCA_964350795.1 uncultured Micavibrio sp. | reverse complement strand
TGGAGCGGGTGACGGGGATCGAACCCGCACAACCAGCTTGGAAGGCTGGGGCTCTACCATTGAGCTACACCCGCGAAGGTTATGTTTTACTTTTTATCGGGAATGGCAAAAAAGCGCAAGAGATAATATTGACACGGCCTTATATTTTTGTTGATGTGTAAAATAAATATAGAGAGCGCAACATCATGTTAAATATTCAATCGATTCGCCGCAACAGAAACACATGCGATAAAAACATGCATATCAGGCCAAATTTTTAGATTAAGAGATAAGCTAGCCAACAGGCCAGCTTAACATCTATTCCTTATCAATATCAGGGAATTTGACCTTTAATCCCGCAGGCGGTTTTGCGAATTCGGCATAGGCAGAGCCACCGCGTTTCACCAATTCCACAAAATCAAACCGCGTGCCATCGGGCATTGCCCATCCTGATGACCCTTTGGCCAAGCAGAATTCACCGTCTTGAACGCTGAAAATACCCTCGCCAATTGTAACATATTGAATGCGGCCATTAATCATAACGGTACGGCGTTCGCCCTTATGTGCCTCAATATCTTTAACGGGGACGGTTGTTTTTAAATTTCCGTATCCATCATTATAAACGATTGTATGTGTTGGAAAATCATCCGGAACGGCGTCAAATCCATCATCACCTAAAATTGAATAGTCTTCGCGCATAATCGCGCCCAAAATCTTGGGGTAATTATCACGTGATCGGAATTGGGTTTTGTCATTATCGACCTTCACAATTTTAATTTCATCGGCAAATGGTTTTAACAATGTCGCACTAAACCCACTATTTACCGTAATGACCAGAACGCCATTTTTTAATTTGAGATAGATAAATGGCTCCCCCGCATTTTTTTGACGGGCGGTTAAATCATCCTTACGTGGGGCGACATTATTATAAATGATGTAATCGGACCCTAGTGGTGAATTGATTGCTAATTGCGCGGTTAAAAATGCGTTTTCAACACTGCTGAATGCGCGAACGGGTGTGACCTCTATATGATAATTCATCATCACACCATCGTCGAACTTTTGCGCCTGAATTGGACGAATTTGATGGTGAAGGCGATCTTCAACTTCGGAAAACGCCAAATCCCCCGCTGAGCCGTAATCAGCCATTAAACGAATAACTTTATTTTCTAATTTCATGAAAAATTTCCCTGTTCATTTATGATTTAATCGATAAAAATTCATAGCCCTTTGAGAGCATATGGTCAATTAAAGATTTAAAAGTTTCGAAGGTTTCATCCTGATCATGAAAGATCAAAATATTTCTGTCAGATGAATTAAGCTCGACGTCATTATCAATACGGCGTTTTAAATCATCAATATTTTTATAATCCCATTTGCCAATATGACGGTTTGTTAACATCCAATCATAGGATGTATAGGTCATCAGGCAATCATATGCATTTGCGATGGAAATATTTTTATATAAGGGATGATTGGTTTGAAATGGTTGTGTATATCCCTTTGATTTCAAATAACTCTGTAATTTTTGGACTGTTTCGCCTTTGTTGATATCAATATCACTAACAGATTCAAAATGTCGTTCAATGCGGTCGCCATTGCCACGATCCAAATAGGGGAAGCGAAAATATTTTCCATGACGTTTAACGCCTGCAATTTGATAGCAATCTTCAATTAATTCATCACATTGTTCTATATCGTTTATGGCTTCTTCATAATTTAAATCGCCAAAAGGTCTATGAGAATATGAATGATTACCAATTGCATAGCCTTTTTCAATGGCGCGCACTATTGGTTCTGGGTTTCCCTCAATCAAATCACCACGTGCAAATAATAATGCAGGAATATTCTGTTCGACCAGATAATCAACCATTTCGTCTGTAAAGGGTGAGGGGGAATCATCAATGGTGAGATAACAAGAAACCATGATTTTTTATAGCATACCAACATCCTGTTTCTTAACGATTTATTAAATAAATTTGCTTTTTGAGTGTAATTGTAGTAATAATATTATTATCCGGTTATTTAAAAGGTAATGAAATTACCTAAATGGCTTATCAATCCCTATAGAAGATTGAACAGCTCTTATCGCCTCAATGATGAAATCAAGACGAAGGAGTATAAATTTTATGAGACAAGAATTAGAAAGCATAAAAAACATGAAAATGATGTTACAAGAAAGCAATATGGCATTCACAATTACAATGGAAACAGGCGGCACAAACAACACCGATTTTGCCGATTACACATCCAATAATTTTATCAATGGGTTTCGCCATGTGATGCAAAAACCTGATCTATCGCGCGCTCAATTGGCATCCATGTTACGCGCGGCTGAACGTCGCCGTAAAACACGCGATAATGATGAATTATGGGCAAATACGCTGGCTATTAAAATATCCAAAGGCGCGAATAGTAATTTACAGGAAATAAATTAGACTGGAACTGATTTATTAAGTCTTTCTAAATATTCTGAAAAAGAAATGACTTCTATCTTACCTTGTTTCACTGGTGGTGTTAATGTCACTGTACCAATAGTGACCGCACAAGTTCTGCCTGTAATATCAAATGCTGTCTTAACCATTTTTTATCTCCCTTTTGAGCGTTTTGCCTCGGCAATTTCAGGGGATGCCCTTAATGCCGCAACAATATTGTTCAAATGTGACACATCTTCGACATACACGTCAATATACATATCCCAAAAATCCAAATTTCGGTTTGTAATTTTCAAATTTGTTATGTTACCGCCATTGGTGGATACGATATTTGATAATGTCCCCAATGCCCCTGACTCATTTGAAATGGTCATCGTAATGCGTCCCACATGAACCTCGGGTGCGTCTTTTCCATTACCCCATGAAACGTCCAACCACCGCTCGGGCGTATCAGCAAAATTTTCCAACGTATCGCAATCCATTGTGTGAATGGTGACGCCGCGCCCTGTTGTAACAATCCCGACAATACGATCCCCCGGTAAGGGGTGGCAACACCGCGCAAAATGCACCGCCATACCCGGGATTAATCCCTTGATGGGCATTGGCGCGTCCTTATTAATTTTTTTCACTTTATTGAATTGATCAATCGAGGGGATGTTATGATTGATCATATCATCCTGTTTTTCCTGTTGTGGGGATTTATGATTGGGGAAGGCCGCCTTAAACACATCGCGTGCAACGATATTCCCTTGACCAACACCAGTGATAATATCCTCAATGGCGTCAACGCGGAATTGACCGCTTAACCCAGCCAGCATTTTTTCGGCAAAATCATATCCCTCTTGTTTGAAGGTTTTTACAACCATCGCCCGACCCAATTCCATGTATTGGTCACGTTGCTGTTGGCGGATATATCGCCTAATATGCGATTTGGCCTTACCCGTGACAACAAATCGTTCCCATGTTGGGGATGGCGATTGATTTTTTGATGTCTGAATGCCGATTTGATCGCCATTATTCAATTTGGTGGACAGGGGCGCAATGCGGCCATTTATTTTTGCGCCCACACATCGATTTCCAACGTCGGAATGAATGGCATAGGCAAAATCAACACATGTTGCACCAGATGGTAATTCAATCAAATCCCCCTTTGGTGTAAAACAAAAAACCTGCTCGGAAAATAATTCTAATTTTGTGTTTTCAAGGAAATCTTCGGCATGGGATTCTTGTTCCAAAATATCCAATAATTCACGCAACCAACGGAATTTTTTGGCATCACCTTGAGCATTTGTCGGCTTACCCTGTTTGTATGCCCAGTGTGCAGCAACCCCTAAATCGGCCTCTTCGTGCATGTCCTCGGTACGGATTTGAATTTCAATGCGTTGTGATTCAGGGCCAATCACGGTGGTGTGAATGGATTTATAACCATTTGGCTTTGGGGTTGAAATATAATCCTTAAACCGTCCGGGAACCGTTGGATATTGGGAATGAATAAGGCCAAGCATATGATAACATTGTTCCACCGTATCAACCATGATGCGAAACGCCATAATGTCGGATAATTGTTCAAAGGCAACGTTCTTGCGCTGCATTTTTTTCCAAATGGAATAACGTGTTTTTTCACGCCCACTGACTTTCGCTGGAATGCCTGCTTGTTTCGCCTGACTCTGCAGTGTGTCAATAATGCGATTAACGATATCCGTTCCCTCAGACCGAAGAAAGGATAGGCGTTTCATGATTGATTCACGGGCCTCAGGATATAAATAGCTGAAGGATAAATCCTCTAATTGCTCTTTAATTTTATGCATACCAATGCGCTCTGCCAGTGGGGCATAAATCTCAATCGTTTCGCGGGCAATACGGCGTTGTTTATCAACACGGTCACTGAAGTGATGCAATGTTTGCATGTTGTGCAATCGGTCACCTAATTTCACCAATAAAACACGGATATCC
Source organism: uncultured Micavibrio sp. (assembly GCA_964350795.1). Lineage (GTDB taxonomy): Bacteria > Pseudomonadota > Alphaproteobacteria > Micavibrionales > UBA1664 > UBA1664. The sequence continues at coordinate 39,990 of CAYGLI010000006.1, read as the reverse complement.
TCGGACATTGCCAAAACAAGTTTGCGGAAGTTTTCGGCTTGTTTGCCCTCAATCGTTTTACTTTCAATTTGGGTTAATTTGGTAACACCATCAACCAAAGATGAAACCTCTTTCCCAAATTGTTTTTCAATGTCGGTTAATGTGGCGGATGTGTCCTCAACCGTATCATGCAAGATGGCGGTCATGATGGATGCATCATCCAATTTCAATTCCGCCAGTAAAATTGCGACGGATAAGGGGTGTGTATAATAGGGGTCACCGTTTTTGCGTGTTTGTCCCGCATGGTGCGTTTTGGCAAATTCAACAGCCCGTTTAATCAAATCAATATTCGAATCCTTATTATAGGATTCGATGGTGGCTATAAGGTCATTGAGTTGCGTGTCGGACATAAAATCAGTGTAGTGTTTTTGTTTTAATAATAACACAATAAAAAAGGCTGGTTAAACAATAACCAGCCTTCAAAATTTATGTGCTGTAGTTCTTATTCTTCCTCTGAAATTTCGCCTGCAAGTGATGACAAAATATCATCATCAGTTGGCGCGACATCTGCCTCATCTGAATAACCAGTTGCGGCGCGCAACAAGGCTTCTTCATCATCTGTTTCTGCGGCTTCGTTTCCAATTAATTCGGCCAAATCAATATCATCATTGTCTGATTCATGAACACGTTGATATGATTGTGTAAGGTCTTCTTGAACTTCTTCGATATCAATTGTCTTTCCGGCAATTTCGCGAAGTGCAACAACAGTGTTTTTATCATTATCACGTGGCAATGTAATTGCCGCACCAGCACCAATTTTACGGGCGCGTTGTGATGCCGTCATAATCAACTCAAAACGGTTTGGAATTTCAGTAACGCAATCTTCTGTGGTAACACGAGCCATAATTAATCCTTAATTTATATTCAGTTTTGCTATTTTCTAACGATTATCGATGATAAATGCAAGGGTTTTCATGCCGATATATAAAAACGGCGTCATTATTATATGACGCCGTTTGAAATTAAAATGATTTTTAAGTTTAATTAGGCCGCGTCTTCTTTCATTTCCGCAGTCTCATTAGTGGAAACTTTGGTGCCTTGATCGTTGCGAATTTCATTCAAGAACTTTTCAACTTCTGAACGTAAAATCTCTGATTGTTCTTTTAGCTCTGATGCAGAATTGAGAACACTCATTGATGCCTCACCTGATTCAGCCGCATTTTGTTGTACCTGAATAATCGATTGGGACACTTGTTGCGTTCCTGTCGATGCCTCGGTTACATTGCGGCCAATTTCGGCTGTCGCGGCATTTTGTTCTTCAACTGCGGATGCAACTGTTGTTGTGGCCTGATCAATTTCCGATACGTTGGATATAATTTTATCCATCGCTGTGACTGAATTACGGATAGCCTCTTGAATACGATTAACACGTTCATCAATTTCACCAGTTTTTGCGGCGGTTTCATTGGCAAGTTTCTTTACCTCGTCCGCAACCACGGCGAACCCTTTGCCGGCCTCACCTGCACGCGCGGCCTCAATCGTTGCGTTGAGTGCAAGAAGGTTGGTTTGCTCTGCAATGTCCTTAATTGTGCCAATCACCTCACCAATTGAATCGGCAAGAACATTCAACTCATTAACAGACTTACTTGTTTCCTGCGCGTCTTGTGATGCGGCACTGGATTTTTTCGCAACGGCATCAATTTGACGTGCAATTTCCGAGCTGGATGCGGATAATTCCTCAGCCGCCGCAGCAACGGTTTGAACGTTTGAATCTGCCTCTGTTGCGGCACTTGCCACCGTTGTTGCAATTTCTGCGGTTTGTTGGGATGATGACTGCATTTGTTGTGCCGTGCTGGTCATTAATTGCGCGGATTCGGATAGTCCCTTAATGACACCACCAACGCGGCCGTCAAAGTCGTTCGCCAATTTAACCTGAGCAGCCTTCTTGTCTTGTTCTGCTTGAATTTTTTGGGCGGCTTGTTGTGCCTCTAACTGTTTCACACGAAGGCCATTTTCTTTAAACGCCTGAACCGCCTTGGCGATTAAACCAATTTCATCGCCGCGTTCCTGATCTGGCACATTAATGCTGAAATCACCTTTGGATAAGGGTTCCATGACCTTTACTTGACGTGTTAATGGCTTTGCAATTGAGCGAGCAATCCATATGGAAATAGCAATTATTATAACAAGAATGATTAGTGATTCTATCCATATTTTATACTGTGCGTTCATGATTGGAACAAGAACCTCACTATAATCTAGGTGAGTTAAAATCGCCCATGTAACATCATTAAATTTAAGCGTATCATATGCGTATATAATATCTGAGTCGTTATATGTTTCACGACCATAGCCATAAGCAGTTGCTTCATTTTGTTTTTCAAAGGCCAATTTATAATCGCTTGAATTTAATTGTCTTTTCAAAATCACATCACCGTTTTCCTGGCCTTCATCGGCATATGGATTGTTTCTGTAATATCCATTTTCACCAACTAAGATATGTTTTGCTGTTTTGGCTTCACCTTCGATATGTCCCATAACTTTATTAATGTTATCAATCGGCATTTGGAATACTAAAACACCAACTCTGCGACCATTTTCTATAATTGGTGTTGAAATAAAGCTTGCTGGCGCACCATAGCTTGGCTCATAAGCCTTGAAATCATAAAATGAAATCTCTCCCTCTGAATTTTTACTTGCGTCCTTGTACGCATTTGCAAGGTCAGTGCCTTTCCACTGTCCAGAATACATATTTGTGGCAAAATCCAATTCCTTGAAAACCGTGTAAAGTAAGTTTCCTTTTGTATCAAACAAGAAAATGTCGTAGTAACCTCGTTTTTCGAGCATATCTTTAAAAAATGGGTGATATTGCGCGTGAATATCGCTGTATAATGATCCATCATTTGCTTTTATAACTTTGATTCTATCGGCTGGAGGTAAGTTGTCCGGTAGATATGTTTTTTGTAAATAATCCTGACGGTTTCCAGGAATAAGCCCCCATGAATCACTAAAATTACGGACGGCTTCGATTGTAAATCCGTTTTTTGCGGTTAAAATCAAATCTGTTTCAATTGACTCTAAATATGCCTTTAATGCATCTTTTTTAGATTCAGTAATGGTTAGAGCTCTTTTTTCCGCAAGTACACCGCCGTCATTAATACTTAACCAAGCACCAAAGCTGGATGTTAAAATGATGTTAAATACTGCAAGTGAGACCATAAGGATCGGTAGTTTTTTAGATATAGGCATTTTAGAAAATAAGCTTGTCATGATGTCTTCCCTTTACACGAACGATTTATTTTAACGATAATGATATTAGATTAATAAAAAATTAAGGTAATCGAAACGTCAACCACCTTAATTTTTAAAAGTTATAATTTAAAATGTTTTACCAACGGATAGGACAACACGATCATCGGCTAAATTGCTGTTATCGATATCTGTATCATGGTAATTCAACGCCCAGTCAAATTCTAACCATGTTTTTGAAACCCCAACGGACCAATCATTATAATCGTTGCCTTGGTCAATGTCCTGATACCCGTAATGCGCGGATAATCCAAATTCATGTGGTAGGGGTACATCAACACCAACCGCGTAATATGTTGCATCGCCTGTATCACCAAAGAATTCAGGTGAATAATTCACGCTTGCGCTAACCGCAAATTTTTCAAAATCATATCCTGTGCTGATATAGACTTCCCAGAAATCATAATTGAGCGAGCTTGCCGCGCCAGGATACGCATAATAAATTCCACCAACGTCGTATGAAAATGCCCCGATTTCATTTTGATAACCGGCATATAAATCCAACTCCATCGAGCCGTCTTTTGGGTTGTTGAAATCAACACTTGATCCCCACACACCTGCATGCAGGCCCGTTTCATGTTCATAGTCAAAACCACCCTGAATGGCCATGGCTTCGTCAGATTGACTTACACCACGAAAAACGTAATCCGTTGTAAACCCGATATTACCTGATACACCATCCATCGCCATTACCGATGTTGATAAAACCAAACCCAAAGCCGTCGTGGCCATTATTTTTTTAAAATTCATATGTTTCTTCCCATGATTAATTGAGTACTAGATAGCAATCGTACCTGCTTCGTTTTAGTCTGTCATCGGGAAAGTTTTTTAAGTGTTACCGTAACGAAATTTTTCTTTGTGGCAATGATGGCTGTTCTGGTTTGTTGACCGGGGTTGGTTGAACATGTCTTTGAAAATATGCTTTTTTATTTTTTCCGAATTGAATTAATTTTCTCATGCCGACATTAGTATTGGCAACTCTATAATGTGATTTTCCGCCAAGGCCTTGTTCTTTTCTAACGTTAACATGAACGCGTGCACCAATACCAGCAGAGGCTGCAGATTCATGATTAGGATATGTGTCATCAATAAAACCAACATTTTCTGGGAGGACACCCAGTTCTTTACAAAATCTTCCCCAATTATTGTGACCTGAATCTTTTCTACCGAGTGGAATGCCATCAGATAGTATCGTCTGTTTATCAAAAATTTTATCTTTGGCTATTAATCCTAATAAACCATTTTGTGACAATGTGCGTAACACCATTTCATGCCGCCCATGCGTCCATATCACTACATCGCCATATTCCTGCAATTTTTTTATTTGCTTATCTAAATTTTTAATTGGTTCCCACAAATAGGTTGGCAAAATACCGTGTGCCATGCGGTCTAAATCATCCGCCAATTTGAATTTTTTATATCCTTCAGGTAAATGCTGCGTAAAATAATGCGTGCAATCTTTATGATTATCCCAGCCAGCCACAGCAGTAAAAAAAGCATTTCGTAAATCAATTTGTGTGCTTTTTTCACAGTCAGAAATATTTGAAGCCAATATTGTGTCCCTGACCTGCTTATAGTCTTCGTAATCAGGTGTTTTTAAAACGGATTCCAAATTAGGTACATCAAAATCAGGTATTAAATTTGTGGCAGCCAAGGCAAACGAATTTTTGAAAAGGCCAAATTGAGACCCTAAAAGACTGTAACAAATTTCATCATAATCTAAAACAAATACTATTCTTTCTGGATCTACTAATTTTTCTTTTCCAGTATTTTGATCAATCACAGCTATTTCCCTGTTTTTTTATCTTTTTATAACGACATTATGACCATTATTGCAAGAAAAAAATCTAATGGGTTGTTGCCGTTTTGTCTTGGGATGACTTTAAACCTATTTCAATCAAACTGGAAAGAATTTGATAACGGTTATCCAGAGTTTTTGCCTCAAGTAATGCTTGTTTTTCCTGCGGCTCAAACGGGCATATCATGGGTAGGGTGGTAAGCAAGGTTTCACACGATGTTGATTCAATAATTGCCCAATCACAATTCATATCATTGGCCCTTAAATATTGTTTTAATAGGGGCAAAAAATAATCACGATCAATTTGAATAGTGTCGCAATCCTCAACCAAATCATCCGCATATGTATTCCAATTCGGTTTGACCTGCCTGTAGGGTGAAAGCGTGCTTAATTCTTCTTTGATTTCAAACCGTGTGATCCCACTCAACATAATCATGTATCGGTTATCGTCAAATTCACTAAATTGTGTGATTCGCCCCGCGCATCCAATATTAACAATAGCGTCCTTTTGGCCATTTTTACGGGCGTTTAAATCGGGTTGAACCATACCGATAAATCGATGAGATGCCAACGCATCATCAACCATGCGGATATAGCGCTCCTCGAAAATATTCAGCGGTAGTAACCCGTTAGGCAATAATAAGGCGTCTTGCAACGGAAATATTGGCAAGCTGTTGGGCAAATCATCTGATGTGATACGGTTTGTAAACATGATGTATGAATTAGAATGCGCGCGCCATCAATCAAGGGGCAGCGGAATTCATATTAATAATATATGGGCTGTGACCATAATGGTTGAGAAATTTTAACAGATCGGATGGTTTCAAGGTCACGGTCCTGGTGTTTATTAATGGGTGATAGGCAACCAAATCGGCGTTCATCATTTTTTCTTCTAAAATAACCGTGATATTGTCTGGTTTGGCGTTCATTGCCGATAATGGCGTCACTGACCCTGGATAAACACCCAAAATTTCCATTAATCGATCTGGTGATCCAAATGAAAATCGCTTTGCCCCGTCAATTAAATCTTCTAATTTTTTAAGGTCGATGGGCGTATCATGAGATAATGTTACCAAATAATTCTGTTTCTTTTTGGTCCGTAGAAACATATTGCGCGTGTGATGCGCATTAATTTGCGTATCGACTTTCTCACTCTCGGCAACGGTGAAAAGCGCCTCATGTTCATGTAAATCATAGTCTATGCCCATATCATTCATGGCCGTTAAGGCATCGCGTGGTGATGTTGGCATTTTTGAAATATCATTCATTGGAATTTTCTCCTTGCATTTCATTACAGATTGGCTATAACAATTTTTGTCTAATAAGACAATGCGGATGTAGCTCAGTGGTAGAGCGCAACCTTGCCAAGGTTGAAGTCGCGAGTTCGACCCTCGTCATCCGCTCCAGCTTTCTTCGCTTTGCTACGAAGGACTAGTTCTACTATACCCCTTAATACTTCGTACACTTGTGTTGTTAACTATTTATTGCAAAGCTTACTATATAAAATAGATGTTTTGGTTTATTCACTATTATGGGACTATACTTTAAAGTGGTGCTTGTATTAAATATACTCATCGAAATGATATTTTAAACTTCACTTGATAACAGATTGGCAATAATGTCCGCGGCATTACCTTCGCCATAAGGTTGCGAAGTTGAAATAAATGGCTGGCCGTAAAATGATTTGGCAGTGGTCACAATGTTTTGTTTTTTAGTGCCGGCCAATTTATTTGCACCAATATTGATAAGTTCAACCCATTCGGTCTGATCACGAAGCGTTACGCAGTATTTCTCCATGAAAAAGGCTTCTTTTTGCAATCCGCCACTGTCGGTACAGACCAAGCCGCAATGGTCAAGAAGCCACAGCATTTCCAAATATCCAACGGGTTCTAATATTTGAAATTTGGGGGTTAAACCAAATTCCTTAATCATTTTGGCTGCTCTTGGGTGCAGTGGCAAAACAACAGGCGCAACATTATCATGCAGGGTGTTGAGGGCACTAATGATATTTTCTAATCTATTTTTATCGTCTGTATTTTCCTGTCGATGGCATGTCACAAGGATGAAATCATCATCAATATCTGCTAATGCGGATGGCTTTTGCGCACTCTCTCGCATTATCAAGGCAATGTCATACATAACATCACCATTTTTAATGATGGTGGCGTTACGATTATTTTTTGAAAATCCTTCATTATTTAAATTTTTGATAGCCTCATCAGATGGGCAAAATAAAATAGAACTTATCTGATCCGTCAAAATACGATTAATTTCTTCTGGCATATTCATGTTAAAACTTCGCAATCCGGCCTCGACATGGATAACAGGAATATTGAGTTTTGAGGCGGCCAGGGCACCCGCTAATGTTGAATTGGTATCACCATAAACCATGACATAGCGAGGGTGTTCCTGATTGATAATCTCTTCAATTTTTGCCAGCATTTCACCTGTCATTTGACCATGTGAGCCACCATTGATATTCAGGGAATAATCAGGTTTTTTAATGTCCAACTGTTGAAAGAAAATATCAGACATATTGGAGTCAAAATGTTGACCTGTATGTATAACAATTTCGGTGATATTCGGTTTTTTTGCCAAGGCTTTTGAAACAATTGCCGCCTTGATAAATTGTGGACGTGCGCCAATTATTGAAAGAATTTTCATTGGGTTAGGATAGTTGTTGATAAATATTAAGCAATATCTTTTCTTGATTTTCCCAACAAAATTCTTCACGTATTTTTATCACGTTGTGTTGCTTCGATTTTATTTTATCAATTGTTATTGAATCTATCATCGATTGTAATGCGTTGGCCGTATTTTCTTTCAAGATAAAACCATTATCATATTGATTTGTTAATCGCGATAACTCAAACAAATTTGATACAATAACCGGCAGACCTGCCATAGTGTATTCAAATAGCTTGTTAGGTGAACAATAATAATGATTCAAACATGTATTTTTATAAGTTAAGATTCCAACGTCTGCCGAAGCCGTATATTCGGGCAAAATATCTTGTCCAACAGCTTCGTGGAAAAATATATGTTTGTTTAAGCTAGCCGCATCTTTGATTTGAGATTCAAAGGCGCCATAACCCATAAAAATAATAATTTTCTTGGAATCTTTGACATTGGAAAAGACTTCGAGAATATCTTCAATTCCACGATTGCGGGAAAACCCACCTTGATAGAGAAATATAATTTTATCATTACTTAATTGAAATTTTTTCCGAAAATAATCTTTTTGAGTGACCTCGGAATAAGGTGGGCAATTCAAGATAATCGACGGTTTTTCTATGTTATAAATTCGTTTATATTCGTTGGCGATTGAATCGCTTACAACGATGACATGATGAACGTGCATAATAAAAAACCGTGAAATTATTTTAAAAAATGCCCGTTCCATTTTGGTTTTGCATTTTTTTCAAATTTATATTAATGAAAATCATAAATAATTTTTTTGGTTTCTTCTATTTAACAACTTTACACAGACCCCTATGGGTAAAGTTAGCAAATCATGACAATGAATTGTATCAAATGATTTTGTTTGATTAAAACATTTCAAAAAAAACATGACCAATAGCCAATATTTATGAAGAACGTTTTTTCTATGGCTTCTCGAAGTAAATAGAATACGGTTCACCTGAACACCTTCAATAACCTCTTTTTTTTCTAGGTCGATATCCCAATAACATCTTACCTCAACATTATGTCCATTTTTTGCAAGCGATTTTGCTTCCTTTAATACTCTTGCGTCATGGGTAAAATGGTTATTTAGTAACATTAATATATTCATATTATGCACAATCTTTTTCTAATGTGTCTGCCCAGGAACCAAATGTTTCGCATGATGTGAATGTGTTTAAGCATCGTAATTGTGATACATGTAATTTGTGATAGAACTTGGATTGAATTTTATATTTTAGGTTATAATAGCTAACTTTATTTTTAACGCGAAAATTAGGCATATAAAATTCTGTAGTTTTTAGACATTCGTTCAAAACAGATTTGGCTTTATCAGATTGATCAATTAACCAATAATCATACAACCCCATTACAGCAAATAAAAAACCGTTTAGAGTATTATTTGGAAAATCATCTTGGGGATATTCCTCTATCCATAGATACCCAGCATCGTCATGATATGAAATCCATGGCTCTTGGGCGCAATCAGCAATATTCCTATCATTTAAAATCGTACTAAATATTTGCTCACAAAAACGTTTGTACTTTTCATCATTAGTAAGCGTGTACAGCTTTGCAAATAGTGAAAGCCCCATTCCTTGAGCCATACCAGAAAACCAAGGCGCCTTCATATAGTGTTTTTCCCCTTTATATGAATGTAATGGAAAATCAAAATTATAAGGAAAAAACATCTTTCCATTTATAACGGTTGTTAATGATATAAGGTGTTCTGTGATTTCTCTCGCTTTTATTAAATAAGAATTATTCTGCGTTTCATAAAACGCTGTTATGTGGACTAATCCCATATGTATCAATTGAACAGGATGATTAGTTTTTGAATCGACATTCCAAAAATAACTACTCTCTTTAGAATCGCAAGCCTCAGAGCATAGAGAAAAAAGCTTTATATCTGTATCACTTAATATGATTCCATCAGTAGCGCTAGAGTACGGTTTTATATCAGAATTATAAATAATATTATAATTTTTCAATAAGGTATGAGAAGTGTTTTGAGATTTTTTATATTTATCAAAGTAGACAAATCTGCATTCTCTTTTTATTTTATTTAAGAATTTTAGCTTAAGACTTTTTAAATAATTCAAAATCTTGTAAAAAAATAAACTCATTTAAATTATTCCTGCCTTAGTGAATTTTGATAATAAATTATTCATTGATTTCATTAGGATTCTGTTTGAGTTATTAGCTTTAATAACTCATTTTTATCATTAATACAAAGCGCAGATTCGCCGTAGTTTGAGACAATATTTTTTATTACTTTTTGTCTATCATTTTTTTCAATTCCGCAACCGTATCTATCGAAATCATTATATGGCGATCGATAGACGGAATTAGGAATTTTGCCTAAAATTAAATTTAGGTAATTTTGAGCTACGGCCTGTACAGACCATTTTTGTTGTACAAATTTTTGCGCCGCAATACCTAGTTTTTTTCGATAATCATCGTCAACTAGCATTTGAATGATGGCTTTTTTAAGATTTTCTTCTGAGGGATATATTCTATGAGTTGGCGGCCTAACTTTTTTATCAACTGTTTCCTCTACCATGTTTAAATTATATCCGCCAATGATAGACGGTTTGCCAAACCATGCTGCCTCTGTATCTAGGCCAGCCATCAAAGTGTCAGAATAAAGCTCATTCACAACAAAGCTACATTTTTGTAGATTTTCAAGAACTTCACTGTGCGGCATGTCTATAATTTCAGTGTATATAAATTTATATTTGTCGATTTTTTGCAAATCATTAATTACTTTGCGAATAATCTCAGTGCCCTTGATCTTGGGGTTTGATGGGGCATGTAAAATGATTGGGATCTCATTATTATAATCTTTTTGTTCTTCGCAATAAAAAGGAATTCCCATGTGCAATAGTGGTATATAATCTCTCTCATTAAAATGTGACGTTGTGGGATGGTCTATCAAATACGTGGAATATTTACATTTATTTTTTATGATTTTCTTTTTTGATTTTGTTTCCGAAATAATTTTTTTGATATCGCATGTTAAATATTTACCATTTAAATATGGTGGCCTTGCATCGGATCCCAACGCTATATCAATGCTTATCAAGCCCAATTTTTTAATAATAAAACGATCAAGATGTTTTCCCAAATAAGAATAATTCGCCAAAAAAATAAACACGTCGTATTTATATAAAAAATAAGGAAAAGCAATGAGTTTTATAATATAAACGATTGGGTATAGCACTGAGAATAAAAAAAATCGTATCTTTGTGCTTTGTTTAGGATTAACTATTATATCGTTTAAAAATGTAATTATTTTTTCAAATAACATACGTTTTTTTACATGCGTATAATAAGCATGTGTCCTCTCAAAGAAAAAATAATTATCAATACCTAATTGGTCGAATCCTTTTTGAAGGTTAGCATGGTATCCAGCGATATCCCTACCAACCATCAATAAAATATGGGGTTTTTTTTTAAATTTACCCTTATTTGTTTTATAAATTTTCATCGTATCTCATTATTTCCTATGAAAACAAAATATATTCGAATACAGATAAGATTGCTATGATAAAAAACTTTTTAAAAGACTCAGCAATTTATAGTATCGGTCGATTTATATCATTGGCTTGTGGTTTTTTGACGATACCAATAATTACAAAAGCCTTATCTCCTGATTTGTATGGTTTATTCGACTTGTTAAGCCTCTGTCTTATTTTATTAAATTTATGTGTTGCCTTACAAATATCACAAGCAATAGCCAGATTTATTGGCGATGTAAAAGATAAGCAAGAAAAACAAGAATTTGTTTCTACTGCATTTTTCTTTTCAATAGTTATGTATCTTGCATGTGGTTTGATTATTTTTTTTAATGACGAGAAAATATCTATCTTATTGTTTGGTAATGATACATACGGTAATTTGATATTAACTGTTATCCCTTGGCTTTTCTTGAGCGGCTTATTCACTTTTATTTCAAATCAATTTCGATGGGAAAATAAACCAAAAGAACAGGTGATACTACAATCTTTACAAGGCATATTGTTATTAATTTTTGTATATTTATTTTTAATCTATGGAAATCCAACAATTCTTAATCTTATTTATGCGTATTTGATATCACTCTTTATCACAGTAATAGTTGGTCTGATATTTATTCATATTCATAAAATTATTACCCTTACTTTTTCTAAAGAAAAATTGGAAACGATGATTTTATTTTCAATCCCCCTTGTCCCAGCCGGATTATCAGTTTTCGCGCAAAATTATATTGATCGTATTATGATAAGTCAGATATTAGATTTAAAAGATCTAGGTATCTATAGCCTTGCTTTTAAAATCGCAAGTTTACTGGGATTAATTACAGGGACCTTTCAACTCTCAATTGTGCCGTTAATCTATAAGAATCATAAAAATGAGGCCGCCCCTAGAGAATTTGGAGACCTTGCGAGATTATATCTCTTTTTTATTTTATCAATAACTGTTGCAATAAGTGGTTTTATTTCAGAGATATTTCATCTATTTATTGGTGTCGAATTCCATGAAGCAATTGGACTTGTTCCTTTGCTTTTAATTGCAATCGGCTTACAAAGTTTTTATATTTTTGCACCGGGATTATCTATCGCCAATAAAACAAAATACATAGCTTATATCAGTATCCTTGGAATGATTATTAACGTGTCCTTAAATTATCTCTTTATAAAACAATGGGGTATATATGGCGTGGCATCCGCAACTATAATTTCTGCGATCGTCATGTGTGTAATTAACATCATTGCCGGCCAGATTTATTATCCAGTAATATTTAAATATCTTACTATTGTTTTGGCTTTATGTCTTTCTTGTGCATCTATTGTGGTGATGAATGTTTATTTTTTAGAATATAGTCTTTTTACAATTGCTATTAAGGCAGTAATAATAACGATGACGTGTGTTGTCTTGGGTTATATTTTAGTTGGGAATATTATACGAGATTTTTTAAAATCATAGATTATCTTTTGATGTATACTTAATGTAAAAGCTCCACGGAATAAGGTTCATCTTTGCCATCACGTAATAAAATGGACGCAAACGTTCAAATAATTTTTTATAAGTTTTATAATCACGATAGGTCTTTTTGGGTTTGAGCATGATTTTTTCAAATTCTTCGAGTGTATAGCCTAGGCGCTTGAGAAGCATTTCGAATAATTCATAATCAATATTTGGCTCTTGCTCTAAACTTTTAATAGCGTCTTTGCGTGTCATTTGATCACTGCGTACAAGACCGCTATAACCAAGTGCCCTCATATCAATATCAAATTTACGTGGTAAATAATAAGTATGATAAAATGCAGTCATACGATTTTCCAAATGATGTCCGCCGTACCATTGCCAATCATACTCTTTTGCCAACATTTCTTTGACACTTTCTTTATCGTAATCCAAATACCAAAGAGGACGAATTTTTTGAATACGGTTAAATAGCATCCATTTTAATTGGCGCATAAATCGGAAATTTGGAAATGTTTTCATTTTTTCTTTTCCAAACAATTTATGAACACTATCGATATATTTTGCATCCATGTAAATCCAGCCTAGTGGAGCAATTCCTTCTGTTTTAAAGGAGTGCCCTTCAAAAATATATTGAATACCAAATTTTTCGGCGGCCATACCCAAAACTGCGGCCAAAGCAATATCAGTAGGAATTTCCAAGTCAGGTGTACTCCCTTCTAAAAACGCACGGTATAGATCATCATATTCCTGTGCGTTAACAACATAGGTCCATAAATCCACATCCATTTTTTCCAGCGCATTTTTTATGTTTTGTTGAGCGATGGTTGTATTCCATGTGTTATCAAAATGAACGGCCAACATCCGTAAATCATATTGTTTCCCAATATGTAACATATATGTTGAGTCCGCGCCGCCGCTTACGCCAACAATCACATCATATTTTTTCCCTTTACCTGCTTTTTTAATTTCATCGATAATTTTTTCAAAATCTTTACGGCCTTTTTCTCCGCCGGGGAATTGCAATCGCATCTCATCATCTTTTGTACAATAATTACAAAGCCCAGCCTCATCGAAGCTGATATTTGGCGTTTCTGCGTCATAAAGACATCGAGAACACGATTGGATTACACGTTTATGCTCCATTCGCTTTTGCCAATGATCCGCCCATAATTCTTTATTTGTATAAATAGAAGCCATAAATTTTATATCTCCCCTAAGGCAATTCTTAATTGTTTTTGTGTTGGAAAGTTAATTAATATACCACGATTTTTGTTTTGATATACCGCCATACTTCCAAGCGCAATGGCGTCTGCACCTGCATTTTTTGCACTATTTATATCATGAATATTACCCGCGCCACCCGCGGCAATCACTGGAATTTGTACACTATTAGACACCTGTTTAATAAGATTACAATCAAATCCATTCATCATACCGTCATTATCAATTGAATTAAGCAACAGCTCGCCCGCACCATATTCTTCGGCTTTTTTTGCAAAATCAAAAGGCGTCCATTCTGTTTTTTTCTTACCGCCATTGGCATAGACTTTCTGTCCACCCCACAAGACCTTTTTCACATCAATGGAAACAACGACAGCCTGTACGCCATATGTGTGTGCAATTTTTTCAATTAATAGTGGGTTGTTTAACGCTGAGGAATTAAGTGATATTTTCTCGACCCCCATATCAAATAATTTTTGAGCATCATCAAAATCTTGAATTCCACCGCCATAGGTAAAGGGCATGAAACATTCATCTGTTAATTGTGCTATTTTGGCAAAGTCTGGTTTCGAACGATTTTTGGCGGCGTAAATATCTAGGATGATAATTTCATCGACTTCTAATTCGTTATAGATTCGTACGCTGTTAATAGCATCGCCAATATAGGTTGGGTTTTTGAATTGGGTGGTTTTAATAAAGCTTCCCTTATCCAATAACAAGCATGGCATCACGCGAGTTTGTAACATTAGATTTCCATTGCCGCAAAATTTTTCAAAAGTTGCATTCCAAATTTATGGCTTTTTTCTGGATGAAATTGCGCACCATAAATATTGCCATTGGACACGACCGAAGCAAAATCATATCCATGATGTGTTGTGGCCAAGATATTCTGAGTGGATTCACAAACGGCATGATAGCTATGGGCAAAATAGAATCGTGCTTCGTCTTCAAAATTATTTAATAACGGTGATGACTGTTGCGGTTCAATCACGTTCCATCCCATATGTGGAATTTTAATATCCTTTTGTTCTGCTGCTAATTGGAAATATTGAACCTTGCCCTTTATCCATCCAAGGCCATCGCAATCGCCCTCTTCGCTATGCTCCAACAACATTTGCATGCCCAGACACACACCCATTACGGGTGTCTTGTCGTTGAAAACTTTATCCTCTATCACATCAATTAATCCTGATTTTTTCAGACAGTCCATGCCATGCCCAAACGATCCAACGCCCGGCAAAAACAATTTTTCTGCGCTCTTTATATCCTCAATATCCGAAGATAATTTGGCCTTTACCCCTATGCGTTTAAACATGTTGATAATCGAACCAATATTCCCGACACTATAATTAATTATGACAATCATTCTTCGATGCGAGCCTTTTCGATAATCAATCTTTTACCATCTGATGTGCGAATAAATGCTCCTGGGTATGGGTCGGATTGCGCCCTTATAAAATCATACATTTTCTTAGCAGGCCAATTAATATCAATAACGCCATCTTCTGGTGACCGTTTATCATGAATTTCAGTTAAGTTTTTATCTTGTTTTTTAAATTCAAGCTGATCAAAAATTGGCAGTGTTTCAAGTAAAACATGTTTTGAGGCATCTGTCGCCTTCGCATAAACTTCCTTGATAGTGTCTTGATATTCAATTGGAAAAGATTTTTGCATGATAATGTCGCCACCATCAACAGATTCATCCATTTGAAAAAATGTAACTCCGGCCTCTTCCTCGCCATGTATTATCGCCCAAACCAATGGCGCCCAACCGGCATATTTTGGTAATAACGATGCATGAATACCACAACATCCGTATTTTGGTATATTGCGAATATTCTTTGGTATCATGTAATACCAACCTAATACTAAAATCACATCTGGTTTTAATTCTTCTAAAACATCAATATATGACGAGAGTTTTTTATCATGACTGTCCACTATATAATGTGGTGTATTATTAGCTTCAGCTAGTGGAATAAGATTGGCATGGTTATAGTTTTTAACCTTCTCCCCTTTGCGAACTGTAAATTCTTGGTCAATTGTGAAAAGAGCATCAATTTTAAAATTGTTATCATATAGGGTAGATAACAATTCTTCACTAAATTTACTTGCCCCAAAAAATACAATTTTCATTAAGGAAACTTAGCAATATCAATTTGTAATGTCTATTGATACATTACCTTCAATATAATATTAATAGAAATAGTATGATAGGCACATTTATACACAATACAACGAATATTGCATCCAACGCCATCATTGGCGAGGGGACAAAAATTTGGATCAATGTTCAAATTCGCGAGAAAGCATTGATTGGAGCAAATACAATTATTTCCAAGGATGTCTATATTGACGAGGGGGTTAGCATCGGCGCCAACTGCAAAATTCAAAATAGCGTATCTGTGTATAAAGGCGTTACAATCAAAGACGATGTTTTTGTTGGGCCAAATGCTTGCTTTACGAATGACAAGGTGCCTCGGGCCTTTAACGCGGAATGGTCGATTACTCCGACCTTGGTTGAAAAGGGTGCCAGTATTGGCGCCAATGCAACAATCGTGTGTGGCGTAACCATCGGCGAATATGCAATGGTTGCAGCAGGCAGCGTCGTGACAAAGGACATTCCGCCCTATACATTGGTCATGGGGAATCCGGCGCGGATTATCGGTAAAATAGATAAAATGGGAAACAAAGTAAAATCATAATGAATACAAGCAATACCAATACACCAGTCAAAGTCGGCCTAATCGGGCTAGGCTCCATGGGTAAAAACCATCTTCGTATATTAACAATGTTGAAAATAGTCGATTTAGCGTTTGTCTACGACACTGACACGGCCATCGCCAATGATATAGCCTTATCTCATAATACAAAGGCATACACATCATTGGATGAGGCGTTTAAACAAAATGTCGACGCGGTTGTGATTTGTACGCCGACATCCACTCATGCAAAATTCATTAAATTATCCGCAGACCATGTCCAGAATATATTTGTTGAAAAACCAATGACGGCAACAATAAACGAAGCCGAAGAAATCGAAAATTTGGTCAAAGAAAAAAATCTGAATATCCAAGTCGGATTTATCGAACGATTTAACCCCGCCGTTCAACAACTACACCATGTTATGGAACGGTCTAGAAATGTTATTAACATTGATTTTACAAGAACAAATAAATTGAGCAACCGAATTACTGATGTTGATGTTATTTCTGATTTAATGATCCACGATATTGATCTTGCCCTTTTCTTAAGTGGCCCCGCAAAAAATATTCGAGCGCATGGGTCAGTGGACAAAGAAAGCCAACTTATCAATTTTGCATCAGCGATTTTAACACATGAAAACGGTCGTTTTTCTAGAATCATGGCCAGCCGCATTACAGAAAAGAAAATGCGTAAGATTGAGGCAACCTGCGAAGATATTTTTATTGATTGTGAATTATTGCGTAAGGAAATTATAGTTACTAGTCAGTCAAAAATCAAACAAGCCGAGGGTTGTCCCTATACAATTAGCGCCGTTCAAGAGGCGATAGAGGTCAGACCGCAAGAGGCATTATTGCTAGAACAACAATCTTTTATCGCCTCATGCCAAGGGATCAAAAACCCAACGAATCCATCTATTCTAGATGCGATGGCTAGCCAAAAATTATGTAATTTCATTCAAAAAGAGATTTATAAATGTTAAGAAAATCCGTTAAAGGTCAAGTTATTTTAATAACTGGTGGCGCTGGTTTTATCGGTTCTCACCTTGTCGATAAATGCCTTGAGCATGGTGCAAAACATGTCGTTGTCGTTGACAATTTGTTTTTAGGAAATGAAAATAATTTACAAGATTCACTTAAAACGGGGAATGTCACATTTTATAAAGATGATATCGAAATCAAAAGTAGTTTAAATTATATTTTTGCTAATCATGACATTGATGTGGTTTTTAATTGTGCGACAAAGGCATTAAATTATTCATTTCTAAACCCAGAAAATGCATTTTCTACGAATGTTACGGGTGTACTTAATTTGCTAGAATTGCAACGTGCCAAAAATTTCAAAACCCTTTGTCATTTTTCAACGTCCGAAGTTTATGGATCGGCCGTTTATGAACCTATGGATGAAATACATCCAAAGAATCCATTAACAACGTATGCCGCAGGTAAAGCTGCCTCCGATTTGGCTGTTGAAAGTTATGTAAAAATGTTCGATTTGGATTCTTTTATTGTCCGCCCATTTAATAATTATGGCCCGCGTCAAAATCATAAAGGTATGATGGCTGGTATTATTCCTATTACGGCTCATCGTATTTTAAATAATATTGCCCCCGAAATTCATGGCACAGGAGAACAAACGCGTGATTTTATTCACGTCTTTGATACTGTTAGTGCGGTTATAAAACTCTATGATAAAATGAAGCCGGCGGAGTCGATTAATATTTCAACGAATAATCAGGTGTCTATGAATACACTTGTTAAATCCATATGCGATATTATGAATTATAAAGGTAAGATTCTTCGAAAACCAGAACGCAAATCCGATGTTGAATGCCACAATGCTTGTAATAAAAAAATTAATGATATGATTGATTATCAATTAACGCCGTTTAATGACGGGCTCAAATCAACATTGAAATGGTACAAGGACAATATTTAATGGATGACATGATCAGACTCATCAAACCACATATTTCATTTAGTGATGTTATGCATGATTTTGAGGATGTCTTTAAAACAGGGATTCATACAAAAGGAAAATATATTGAAGAATTCCGTAAAGAATTTTGTGATTACACTGGTACTAAACACAGCTTTTTTACGACCTCGGCCACAACAGCACTTTGGGTATGTTTGAAATTACTAGGTATCGGTGAAGGTGACGAGGTTTTAGTATCTGACATTTCATATCCAGCAAGCGCAAATGTGATTGAAGATTTAGGCGCGAAACCCGTTTTTGTTGATGTCTCTTTGGAAACATATAATATGCTACCAGACGAATTAGAACGTAAAATAACGGCGAAAACAAAGGCCGTCATGGTCGTGGATGCACTTGGTAATCCAACAGGCTTGCATAAAATTCATGAAATTTGTAAAAAATATGGGATTCCATTAGTAGAAGATGCGGCGTGTGCAATCGGAAGTGAAGAGAACGGTGTTCGCTGTGGGAATATTTCCGATATAACATGTTTTAGTTTCCATCCACGTAAACTTCTCTGTACTGCAGAAGGAGGGGCAATAACAACCAATAACGATAAATGGGCTTCCTGGTTACAATCAAAATTGGATCATGGTGCGAATGGCCGAAAAGGGACGTCATTAGATTTCACGACATTTGGCTATAATTTTCGCCTTTCTGAGATACAGTCAATTATGGGGCGAAAACAGTTGCCAATGCTTGAAAAGATTATTAAAAATCGTATAGAAATTCAAGGAAAGTATAAAAAAGGCCTCGAGCCCCTTGGATTCACCGCTCAAAAAAAATCTGATAATGTCTATCATAATATTCAATCATTGGCCTTTATGACGCCCGACCATATTGATAAAGATGATTTAATTCATTATTTGCGCGATGAAAATATTGAAACAACAATTGGAACATATGCATTAAGCAGCACGACATATTATCTTGAAAAATATAATGATCCCCAACCTAATGCAAAACATGTTTTCGACAATGTTATTACATTTCCATGTTTCCCGGGTGTTGACACGGATTATGTTATAAAGGCTGTCTCAAAATATATGGATAAACACCCCGCTTAGGCACATTTTAAAACGCATTTTTCATCAAGAGACATGCGATTTATTTCACCTCCATGCTTGGTTAATGCATCACAAAATTTTCCAATAATTTCATCTTGAACATCTTCGCTAAGATACGGATGCATTGGCAAACTCATCACAACCTTGCATAATTTTTCTGAATTTTTCAGCTCGCTTTCGGCAGAGGGATAATGTGAATACCCAATCTGATGATTCAATGGGATTGGGTAATAGACCATCGTGGGCACACCCATTGATTTCAATTCTTCTTGTAAATCGGCGCGAATGCCGCCCTCTAAAACCAATGTATATTGCGCCCAACTGGATGTCACACCATCAATCAACATGGGAGTTCTAACCATATTTGATAACGCCTCATCATACCTGTCAGCCACTTTTTGACGGGCAACCAATTCATCAGGGAATAATTTCAATTTCTCTAACAAAACGGCGGCTTGCATTGTGTCCATCCGCGCATTCAAACCAATACGAACATTTTCATACTTGTCTGATCCCTGCCCATGCACGCGAATGCTGTGCATAATTCCCGCCAATTCATCATCATCGGTGAACACTGCACCTCCATCGCCATAACACCCTAATGGTTTAGCAGGGAAAAAGCTGGTGGCCGTGGCATCACCAATTGTTCCAACCTTACGCCCTTTATATTCCGCACCAAAACTTTGCGCCGCATCGGATAACAACCATAATCCATTATCCTTGCAAAACGGCTCAACTCGATCGTAATCCGCGGGTTGTCCAAATAAATCTACTGAAATAACACCAACGGGATTAAGCCCCAGATCCTTGGCGACCTTTAAGCCCTTATTCAAACTGCATGTGCAAATATTAAATGATGCGCCACAGACATCCACAAAAATTGGCGTCGCGCCAACAAGGCTGACCACTTCGGCAGTTGCCGTAAAAGTGAATGCAGGGACAAGAACCGCATCGCCCGCCTTAACACCCTTGGCCATTAAAATCAGGCTGAGGGCGTCCGTACCAGATGAACATGATATTGCGTGTTTTGCACCACAAAATTCGGCTAATTGTTTTTCCAACTCTAAAACCTCTGGGCCCATAATATAGGCTCCATGGTCCATGACGCGATTGATTGCAATTTCTAAATCATCTCTGATTAACGTTTGTTGTGCCTTTAAATCAATGAACGGTATCATTTTAGCTATCCTTAAAATTAAGCTGAATTTTATTTAGTAATTATTATGCCTTGTTATAAATCTTTTTTAACCATATTACCATGCAAAACATAGTCTTGGCCAGAGTGTGAGCATTTTGCATGGTCATTGTCATCAAAATCCAGTTGCTCGCCATACTCGCTCATCCATCCGATTTGTTTTGCGGGGACGCCAACCATTAGTGCATAATCAGGTACGTCTTTATTGACTAACGCACCAGCACCAATAAACGCATATTTACCAATTGTTACACCACAAATAATGGTACAATTCGCACCCAAGGTTGCGCCCTTTTTAACACATGTATCACGATATTCATTTTTGCGTTCGATCAATGAACGCGGATTATAAACATTTGTGAAAACCATGGATGGGCCGCAAAAAACGCCATCTTCTAAAGTAACATTATCGTATACGGATACATTGTTTTGAATTTTGCACTTGTCACCAATGACAACCTTATTTCCAACAAATACGTTTTGACCAAGGGATACATCTCGCCCTATTTTTGCGCCACCGCATACATGCACAAAATGCCAAACGCGAGAGCCCTCACCAATTTGTGCGCCCTCGTCAATGATGGCGGTTTCATGGACTTGCATTACACCACAACCTTTAACGGCGATACGCGATCAAAAAAAGGATGTTGTTCATCGGTGTTTGGTTTTTGTGGTGTCATTTTGTTCAACGCATGTACCGTTTCAATACAGTGACGTGCATCCTCAATGCCATAACCATTGCCTTTGATAATTTCATCGTAACTGACAGTATGCAAATCCATAAATCCACCTGAAAATTCAATCTCGTCACCATCAACAGTAATGGAACGATATGTTGGCTGTTTGCCCTTCACGCTGTCAGGTAAATCATTCGCATCAATTGATAAAAACCATTTCACACGAGCATCTTCATATTCTAAATACCCGCTGGCTTTGTGCGCATCTTGATAATGCAAAATATTCTTTTCCAATTTACCAAAAATGAAATGCAACATGTCAAAAAAATGAATACCGATATTCATGGCGACGCCGTATGATTTTCTTGGGTCGCCTTTCCAGCTTTCCTGATACCATTTTCCACGTGATGTTACATAGGTTAAATCAACCTCATGTTTATCATCTTGCGGATTGTTTTCTACTTGTTTTCTCAAATCCAAAATTGATTGGTGATGGCGCAATTGCAAAATGTTATAAACGCGTTTGCCAGTTTTCTTTTCGATTAGTGCTAACTCATCCAAATCAGAGGGGGTTGGAACAAGTGGTTTTTCACAAATAACATCACACCCAAGACGAAGACCCGCCGCGATATGTGACAGATGCAGATAGTTTGGTGAGCATACCGCCACATAATCTAAATTAGCATCATGCGCATAATGATAGAACCGCTCAAATTCGGTAAAAAATTCTGATTGTGGTGATATTGAATCAATAATTCCAACAGAATCATTGATATCATAGGCACATGTTAAATCATGTCCCAATTCCTTTATTGCCTTCATATGGCGTGGTGCGATATATCCCGCCGCACCAATCAAAGCAAATTTTTTCATTTTCAAAATCCTCTATTACGCCTTAACAACATTTTCATGATGACCCCTATATTTGCCTCGGGAATCAATAATTAATTTAGCGTTTTTTCTAATCATATCGTAATCGAATTTATCATGGTCGGTTGCCAGTAATATTGCATCATAGGATGATATGGCCTCTGGCGTTAAATCAACAGATGATAAATCAAATTTATATTTCCGCATTTTTGGAAATATTGGAACATGAGGGTCACTATAGCTGACGATCGCGCCATGATATTGAATCTTTTCCATCATTTCAACAGATGGCGATTCCCGCATGTCGTCGACATTTTTTTTATAAGCAATCCCTAGAACCAAAATTTTACTGCCTTTTACTGATTTTTCATTGCGATTAAGAGCGTTTGTCAGTTTTTCAATCACATATTCAGGCATTTTGGCGTTTACCTCACCTGACAATTCGATAAATCGTGTGTGCAGACCATATTCACGGGCTTTCCATGTCAAATAGAACGGATCAATTGGAATGCAATGTCCTCCAAGTCCAGGACCGGGGTAATATGGCGTAAATCCGAATGGTTTTGTTGCCGCCGCATCGATCACTTCGTGAATATCAATACCCATACGGTCGGCCACAATTTTCATTTCATTTACCAAACCGATATTGACCGCACGGTGAATATTTTCCAATAGCTTTGTCATTTCCGCCGCCTTGGTTGAGCTAACGCTCACAACCTTGTCAATCGCCTGTTCATACAAGGCCTCGCCAACTGCTAAACAATTTTCAGTATGTCCTCCGACGACTTTTGGAATTGTGTGGGTTGTGAAGTTTTTATTGCCTGGGTCTTCACGCTCAGGGGAATAAACAAGAAAGAAATTCTCGCCAACTTTCAATCCACTCTT
Organism: uncultured Micavibrio sp.; assembly: GCA_964350795.1. GTDB lineage: Bacteria > Pseudomonadota > Alphaproteobacteria > Micavibrionales > UBA1664 > UBA1664. The sequence continues at coordinate 16,656 of CAYGLI010000006.1, read as the reverse complement.
TTCAACACGGGGAAGTAATTCTTCTTCCGTCGTGCCAGGATAAGTTGTACTTTCCAGTGACATAACCTGCCCCTCGCGCAAATACGGCATCGCCGCTTCGACCGTGTTAAGAACATAGCTGATATCCGGTTCACGGTATTTATTAAGCGGGGTTGGCACACACAGGATAATCGCATCCACCTCGGTCGTTCTGGCGAAATCGGTGGTGGCGTCCATGCCCTTGGCCAAACAATCCTTCATACGGTCGGCCGAGATATGTTCGATATAGTTTTTCCCTGCCTTAACGCCATCAACCTTTGATTGATCGACATCAAACCCAATGACCTTGTAACCGATTTCGGTATAGCGAAGCATCAACGGCAAGCCAACATAGCCCATCCCATAAATACCAATCACAGCGTCTTTTGATTTAAACTTTTGAATGGTTGTAGCAATAGTGTTTGTCATGGATCATCTTTTTCATCGTTTTTCAGAAGGATAATTAACACCTAACCTTATGAATGTAAATATTATATCACTTTGGCAGGGCATCCAACAACGAGGGTATGGGGTGCACCGTCTTTGTTAACAAATGACGCAAACATGCTTTCTTGTCCTTTAATTTATTGATTTAATCATATACAAATCAATTTGTAATGAAAGTTTTGTTTATATCGCATTTCGCAGGCTCCGCTCATCACGGGATGGTAACACGTAATTATAATTGGGCGGTTGAATTGGTTCGTCGGGGTCACGATGTAACCATCATCGCAGCATCGTATTCGCATTATCGCGCCAAACAACCAGATATGGGCGCGAAGGCAATGAAGCATGAAAAGATTGATGGAGTGCATTACATATGGGTTAAATGCCCGCATTACAACGGGAACAGTAGTATTGGGCGCATAATTGCAATGGCGTCATTTTCTATGCGGGTGCAAACAATTATAAAACGAACAAATAAAAAATATGATTTGGTTGTGGCATCATCTCCGCATCCATTTGTTATCTATCCTGCGGCGGCAATAGCAAAGAGAAATAATGCAAAATTAATTTATGATATCCGTGATCTTTGGCCGTTAACGCTTACGGAAATCGGTAATATTAAGCCTTGGCATCCTTTTATTTGGTTGTTGCAACGAGCAGAAGATTTTGCGTGTCGTCATGCCGATTTGGTCACGGCCGTTCCTCAAAATTGTCAGCCTTATTTACAATCGCGTGGACTGGACAGTCACAAATTTCTATCTGTAGGAAACGGTTATTTAGTGAACGAAAATATGGATGCGGAAGTAATTCCGATTTCTCATCAGAATCTTATAGAGGATCTACGCCAAAAATCGGCATTTATTATAGGTTATGCGGGGGCATTAGGCCTTGCAAACGCCATGCATGTGGCGATTGAATCAATAGCAAAAACCAATAATAAAGTTCATCTTGTTATCGTTGGGACTGGTAATAATCTTGTTGATTTACAATCCTTGGCTTTAAAACTAAATATTCAAGACCGTGTTCATTTTTTGGAAGTAATTCCATATAGTCAGGTCGCGCATTTCCTGTACCAAGTTGATTGCACCTATATCGGCGCAATTAATTCTCCTCTTTATAAATGGGGTGCAAGCCCTACAAAGGTGAATGATTATTTAGCAGCAGCCAAACCGATTTTGTACGCGGTTGGTGATCCTAATAATCCTGTCGAAATATCTGGCTGCGGTATTTCTTGTCGTGGCGAGGATATTGACCATATTGCAAGCGCCATGAATGACATAAGTGCTATGCCTATAGACGATCTAACCTCGATGGGTGAAAAAGGGAAAAGTTGGCTGTATGAAAATCAAACAGTCAGTAAACAAATTAATGCTATTTTAAAAAAATTAAAAAAGTCAGATGATTAATTTTTTACATAAAGTTCGGACTGAGTCCGCATGAGTCCGCACCTAGAGACGTTGAAAATTTTAAGTTCTTGATAAGTTTTTGGTCTGGGTGCGGACCCAAAAAAATGGCTGGCGCTAAACAATTTTTGCGCCTATGCCCGCCGCATACACATAAACCACCGGAAGTGCCTTATATGTTGAAAGGTTCGCTACCATGTGATGAGGTGTTGATGTTGTAATTTTTAATAAACAATACTATAACATTAGTAAAGTGTATTTTGAAAGATTTAGTAATATCATGTTGTCACTTATAACGTTACCCAAAGCACAGAAAATAATTGCCTAGCATGCCCGCTCCCGGCGGTTACAAATGCAGTTCACCCAAGAAGGGCTCTCACCAAGCTCTCGCGTACCACTAATAACATAGTGATACCTGGTAGGGGAGAGTGTGATTTCAGGCTCTCCCGCATCGCCATCACGCAAAATGAGCAATCCCGATGCAGGAATTTTGGTGGGCAACGGTTCGTTCCTTAAAACCGTAACGCCGTTTATCCCATTTTGCATGCATAAAAAAGGCCTGTTTTCGTTTTGATATCATGTTTATTTTATCCTTCGAGCTTTTCCTTCAAAGCTTCATAAAGCTGTTTGTGCTTATCAGGATTGCTTTCTTTCAGCTTTCGTAAATTCTGCAATTTCCATTGCACGGCTGGGAAGCGCTCAAAATCGTATATGCTCCAATCAGGCTCACATTTTTTGACACTCAGCAGAAATTCTTTGTCTTTAGCCGTCAGGCTTTTATTAACAGTCTCGACAAGCTGTTCACGCGTTCTTTCAAAATTATCGTAAGTAAACTCTATATCGCTCATGCCTGTAAATTGGTTTTCCATGGCTTGGCGTTGATCTTGGAAGTTTGGCACAAGAACTTCATTGATCGGGCGATCACTGCATTCAGCTTTGGCAATTTGACCAGCGGTACGAGCCAGAACATCATAGCGGTTAAGAGGTCTAGTCCGCCGACACCTGAGCAGAGAGACAAAACATTGAGGGGACGAATATCCACAAAATGGCTTTCCTTTTTAGGATTTGGGTCCGCATGAGTCCGCACCCTAGGTCCGCACCTATAGGCGTTGTAAATGCTGAATTCTTGATATGATTTGGACTCAAGTGCGGACCCAAAAAAATGGCTGTCACTAAATAATTTTTGCGCCTAAGCCCGCCGCATAGCATTGACTTTTTAGTAGTACCTTTTTTACTTTTGGACGTTTTATCCTCCATCATAATTTAATATTTAAACAATTTTGTTCACCCTGTCCGTGGGTAATTTGTTCGCGAACAAATTTATATCTCCTCGATTGATATGGTTTGGATTGATACGCAAAGGTATCCTCATACGCCCCTTGGAAAACCTTTCAATATCTCTTCAATGCGATCTGTTGATCGAGGGGGTTACCTCAAAAAAATCATGTGTTCAGTTCAGATTTTTCCACAGGCGTTTTTTGTTATCTTTTCTTTTTTTCTTTTAAGGTTATCTCTTCTTCTATATGGAGTGGCCACTTTCGGCACATCAAGAGTGGCCAAAAGTGGCGTATCTAGATGCGCCATTTCTGGCATATCAAAAGTCCAATTGTGGATAAGTTTGCGGCTATTTCTACAGTATGCAAAATGCTAACTACTTATAATTTGCTTTTTAATACAAATAATACTATAATGTTATTATAATCTTCATTTAGTGTTTTTATGATAATATGGTATTAGTTATTACACCAGCGAAAGCCCAAAAGAAACTTGTCGAACATACACGTGCAAGGCGGTTGCAAATGGAATTAACCCAAGAGGGATTGGCGAACCGTTCGGGTGTGCCGTTACCGACCCTGCGTAAGTTTGAACAAAAAGGATCGATCTCGCTTGAATCATTCCTCAAAATCCAAATGGTGCTGGGTGGGTTGGATGATATTTTGAAAGCTACTCAGACTAAGGACACTCGATTCTCATCAATTGATGATGTGTTGGAAGCTGATAGCACACCCACACGCAAAAGAGGAAAACGTAAATGAGCATCATTCAATCCGTGAAAGAAGTGAAAGCCGGTATTGATTTTGGTGGTGGTGCAATTTCTGTCGGACGACTGGCCATTCGGAAGCGCAAAATCTATTTCGAATATGATGCTGATTTTATCGACCGTGGCATGGAAATATCACCTTTACGCCTTCCCCTGCAGTCTGGAGTTCAAAAATTTGATTATGACCTTTTTGAAGGATTACCAGGTGTGTTTAATGATAGCTTGCCTGATGGTTGGGGACGGTTGTTATTTGATCGTTACGCAAGGTCTCAAGGAATATTACCGGCAGATATTACGCCGTTGGATCGTTTGGCACATGTTGGGTCACATGCCCTTGGTGCGATGGTGTTTGAACCAGATCATAGCGCAGATGATACACAAGGTGATATCAACCTTGATAATCTTGCTTCGCAGGCACAAGAGGTTTTGGACGGCACATCGGATGATGTCTTAGCAGAGTTGATAGCATTGAATGGGTCGTCGGCAGGAGCAAGGCCAAAAGCACTGATTGGTGTAAACAAAAAGCGGGATCACATCATCCACGGCGTTCATGAATTACCCGAGGATTACACACCATGGATAGTGAAATTTCCAAACAGTCAAGACGGGCTTGATTCAGGTGCGATTGAATATGTGTACACCCTGATGGCGAAAGAGGCAGGCATTATCATGCCTGATGTTCATTTGTTCCCAGCGCAACAAGGATCAGGGTATTTTGCGATTAAACGTTTTGATCGTGATGGCCATAAACGATGCCATATGCACACGGCTTGTGGGTTGTTGCATTCAGATTTCCGTACACCATCCCTTGATTACGAAGATTTGGCTGCGCTCACAGGGATGCTGACCCGTGATGTGCGTGAGGTTGAGAAACTCTATAAACAAGCTGTGTTTAACGTTCTGGCCCATAATCGTGACGATCATTCAAAGAATTTTAGTTATCTGATGGATGAACAAGGGCAGTGGACATTATCACCTGCCTATGACCTGACATTCTCATCAGGTCCAAGCGGTGAGCAAAGCACAATGGTCATGGGGGAAGGTCGTAATCCAAAGACAGAACACCTACTCAAACTTGCTGAAGAAGCCAATATTAACGCCTCACGTGCCATTGAAATTATCGATACCACAAAATCCAGCCTATCCAAATGGTCTTCCCTTGCAAAACGATATGGTGTGAGTAGCGCTAATATCGCATTGATTGACAAAAACATTACCAGCGTCAGAGATTAATTTTTTTGTTATCTTTTCTATTTTTCTTTTAATGTTTTCTCTTCTTCTATATGGTGTGGACAAATCTGTCGTGTCTGGAATGGACAGATTTGTCGTGGTAAGAACGACAATATTGTCGCATCAGGATGTTATGCACTGACAAATCCGCCGACTTATCCACAGTTTTACTTATGCTTCAAACTAATTTGTTCGCGAACATATAAACATTATTTTTGTACGATGCCCGTCATCCGCTCCATTTTTTCACCAAAATTATCCTTTATTGATTTTATAAGTATATGCGTTATGTTTTCATGCATATAAAGATATAAGGATTTTTTAAATGACCGATAATAATTCCCCCTATGACGCAACACGTTGGCATGCCACAACCATTTGTTCGGTTCGTAAGGGCGATCAAGTCGTAGTTGGTGGCGATGGACAAGTATCCATGGGTCAAACTGTTTTAAAGCATAACGCCAAAAAGGTCCGTCGTTTGGGTAAAGACGGTGAAATTATAACGGGATTCGCGGGATCAACTGCCGATGCTTTTACATTGTTTGAACGACTGGAAGCAAAATTAGAAGCGCATCCTGGGCAATTAACCCGGGCATGTGTTGAGCTGGCCAAAGATTGGCGTACGGATAAATACCTCCGTAAATTAGAGGCCATGATGATTGTGTGTGACAAGGACGTATCACTTATTTTATCAGGAACGGGCGATGTTGTTGAACCTGAAGATGGGGTCGTGGCCATTGGGTCAGGTGGAAATTATGCCCTCGCCGCCGCACGCGCACTTTCAAATAATACAAAAATGTCTGCAGAAGAAATAGTGACGCAAGCCATGAAAATTGCGGCTGATATCTGTGTTTACACAAATGATAATCTTGTTTTGGAGAAAATTTAGATCGCTAACGGTCTTGCGATAGCTTTAACACGTTCACTTGGTTTTGCATCTTGTTCTTCGAGAGATTTCAATAACTCATTGAGAGTCATATCCATATTAGCGCATAAATCTGGTTTTGCTGCGAACACATTTACTCCTAAGTTTTCTGCATAATCCCTAATTTTCAACATTTCTAAATCCAGCTCATCATCCGATTTATTTGGATTGTGATGATGTGTTACAAAGATAGGAACATTTGCACAATGTGCTAAACGAACACCATGTTCTGCGGTTGAATGCCCAAAAGCCTGACACATTTTTGGATTAGTCATGTATTCAGAATCTGTAAAGTGTGAATCCGTCACCAATATATCAGCACCTTTAGCAAAATCGATAATTCTTCCATCTAATGCATGCTTTCCAGATTGACCTAACCTATGATGCATATCGCTGATCATTACAATCGATTTTCCTTTATATCTCACTCTATAGCCCAAAGTTTTGATGCTTCCGTGATCAACTGGTAAGGTCGTTATTGCAACATCATCACCGACCGTAAAATGACTTCGACACTCAATAGATAACTGAGTGTTAGTAAAATCGGCCCCATAAACGCTTTGAAGGTTGGGATTTCTCGGTTCATTTGCCAAGTGACCAAAAACACTATTCAAACTTTTACCTTGTCCTGAATATTCTCCATCAGGACCATAAAAATCAATTTTATTACCTTCGCCGAATAAAAGGGGACTTTGTGGAAGTCCGACTGTATGATCATCATGATAATGAGAATAAAAAATAGAAAAATCATAAGGTCCTTTACGCTTCATTTGATTTGATAACGCACTCTGCCATTTGTAAAATCCTGTTCCAGTATCCAACGCAATATGGTGATCACCGCAAATCACACCAACGGCGGTTGTATCGCCACCATATTTTGCATAGGAACTATCCTGTGATGCACCAATGGGCCTTGACCCTCTATTTCCAAAAAATATAACTTTCATATAAAAGAACATAATATAATAATTTATCTATGTCAATATTTTATTTGCTTGATTAACAAACCTAATAAAGTAAATTACACCTCATGACAGAAATAAAATCAAAAGACTCTATCGCGGCATTCACTCCACGGGAAATCGTATCCGAGCTTGATCGTTATATCATTGGTCAAAAGGATGCAAAGCGAGCGGTTGCCGTTGCCCTGCGCAATCGTTGGCGTCGTCAACAATTGGAAAGCCCGATGAAGGAAGAGGTGTTGCCAAAAAACATCTTGATGATTGGGCCAACAGGTGTTGGTAAAACAGAAATCGCCCGCCGTTTGGCAAAATTGGCACAGGCTCCGTTTGTTAAGGTTGAGGCAACAAAATTCACCGAGGTTGGATATGTCGGGCGCGATGTTGAACAAATCATTCGTGATTTGATGGAGGTCGCCATCCACATGGTGCGTACAGACATGCGCAAAACCGTTAAGGCCAAGGCCGAATTAACCGCCGAAAATCGAGTTTTGGATGCGTTGGTTGGGCAATCATCATCCGAATCCACGCGTAATAATTTCCGCGAAAAATTACGTGCCGGTGAGTTAAACGAACGAGAAATTGAAATTGAGGTTTTGGAACAGCCAAAGGGCATGCCATCCATGGATATTCCAGGCATGCCGGGAGCATCGATTGGTATGATGAATTTGGGCGACATGTTGGGCATGGGCGCACAAACCAAGAAAAAGAAAATGTCGGTTGAGGCTTCCTACGATGTTTTGATTGCCGAGGAGTCGGACAAGCTTTTAGACGAAGATAAAGTTCAGACCACTGCCATTGACTTGGTGGAACAAAACGCAATCGTGTTTTTGGATGAAATCGACAAAATTGCTGCGCGGTCTGATGCGCGTGGTGGAGATGTTAGCCGTGAAGGGGTGCAACGTGATTTATTGCCGTTAATTGAGGGTACGAATGTCACCACAAAATACGGTAATGTCAAAACGGATTACATCTTATTTATCGCATCGGGTGCATTCCATTACGCGAAACCATCCAATTTATTGGCGGAATTACAAGGACGATTGCCCATTCGGGTTGAGCTACGTGCCCTGACCGAGGAAGATTTTAAACGTATTTTGACTGAACCAGAGGCCAGTCTGATCAAACAATATCAGGCGTTATTAGCGACTGAAAATGTAACATTAGAATTTGATGAAGCATCTATTAATGCCATAGCTAAAATCGCCTCAGAAATTAACGGCACGGTTGAAAATATCGGGGCGCGTCGCCTGCATACGGTGATGGAATATTTATTAGATGAAATATCATTCACGGCCTGTGATAAAGATGGTGAAACATATAAAGTTGATGCCAAATTGGTCAATGACACCCTCGCGAAATTAGCGGGTAATACGGATTTAAGTAAGTTTATACTTTAGATCAAAGCAGGTTGTTTTTCGACTGTTGGTTTTGGAAGTTGCACACCATTCGAAGGCATAAATTGGTGAACGCCTTTTGCGTTCCAATGCATGCGTACAAATCCTGTTTGGGATTTGCATTCTTGTAAAACCGATGTGATATCAGATGAAATTGCACGTGGTGAGGCAAGGATAAATTGTCTTTTCGTGAATTGCCTTTTAACGTCATCATTATCAATTTTTGCGGCTAATTCAATTTGATGTTGAAGTGTGATTTTTCCTGAACGACCATCATTTGATTCAATATTTATGGCTCTGCTTTGTAATCGGGCAACATCCCCATTACGGAGATTATCTGAGGGATAAAATGGTAAAAGCATGGGAAAGCCATAGGCCATTTTCCTATTCCCATTTGTGACGGTCATAAAATCATTTTGCGCCAGTGATTTTTTATATAAATCGCGGAATAAACCAATTTGTTGCTGTTTTTTATAAATATAAAACTCTTCAAACGATTTAACCTCATGTTGCCATGTCACATGCGTTTTTCGAACGGCGGCGTCACCCCCATGCTTATGAATCAAGTTTATAACACGCTTTAAATCTTGTACTGACTTCACTGACTCTGACCGATGTCCCTTGCGTCCGTCGGGGTAACATGCATCATTTTTTAACTGGTTTAATGGAGTGTCCAGGTCCCGCGCATGCACTGCGTTTCCAAAATCACGCCATAATTGAGGGGGTAATCCAAAATGATCATTGAGCGACAGTATAATGATATGACCCGCCAACACGGCTTGTTTCAACGGCAGGGAAGATTCAAATAAATCAAATTCCTTTGCAAGTTCGGTGCACCCATCGCGATGATCCGTGCGGAGAACGCTCGCAAATTTTGCGGGGACAGTATGCCCATTTTGATCGGTTGTTTTTGGCGTATAATATAATTCGGCATCACAACACCCATCTGCACATGTTAATGAACCGCCGTTAGGGTCATATTTTGTGATATGGATTTTCTGATCATCCTGGATTGCGTAGTGCATAATGGCTTATAACGCAATGTAGACATAACTTCAATTAAATTATAGTCCCAAAGACATCTGTTGTGGCTGTTTTATTTTAGGAACAGATGCGGATAATAAATTTACAGGCTTTGCCACAGATAATTGTGATGGAACAATCCAGTGAATCTTATTAGGCAGGCCATCACGATGAAATGTTGATGATGCGTATTGTCTGTCATCTGGATTTTCAAATTTAAGGCAAGGAACAGCGACTAGTAAACATGGATATTGTGGTTTTGTAACGCCTTCAGGTGAAATAACAGATTCATATTCAGACATTGGATCAAACAAAGTTATTTTGGGCCAGTTCAGGCGTGTAATATTCGTAGTGGTGGAGCTGTGTCGAAAGTCTTGAGAGGCCCGACTTGCAAGAGCATTATAAATAGCTTGTTTCCCTTGAGCGGTGTTCGATACCAAGCACTCCTTTATAGGTTTCACACCGCCGCCGATTTTAATTAATATTTTATCGATAGATTGCGAAGCATTACCAGCTTTTATCTGCTCCAGAATATCGACTAACTCTTCGGTATTTCTTGCATGATGGAGACTATAAGTATTATTGGCGTTCACGATGGATTTAATGTGGGGTTGTTTAGAAAAACCAGTGTGTGAGATAATGGATCCCTTAGCAACACCTGTATCAAAGTCTAATTCAATAATAGGGGTGTGCCCAAAAGTTTTAATACGCTCCCCAGCATCTTTTGGCGATATTCCCGAAACATTATTTTTCATGTAATTACTATATCAAAATAAGTCTCAAAAAACCATAAATTTATTATGAATAATTAAAGATTATTTTGTTGCTGATATTTTCAAATTCATGGTGATGGTTTGACCAACCCATTCGGCATCACCGTCTGATTTTTTGCCAATATCAAATTTTAGGCGATTAATGGGGAATTCGGCTGTCATAATTGTTGGTGCATCACCGTTTAATTCAAAATCGAATGTAATGGGGTGTGTGATATCACGAATTGTTAAATCACCTGTAACGCTGTAACCATCATCATTCTTGGCAAAAGATGTGCTTGTAAATGTCGCCTCGGGGTAGTTTTTAACATCAAACCAGTCGGCGGCGGGGAGTGTGCCATCATACATGGCGTTGCCTGTTTTTGCGCTGGCGGTGTCAAATGTTACGATTACTGACGAATTGTCAGTATTATTGACATCAAAATCAATTTCGGCGTTCCACTTCTCAAATTCTCCTGTGAATTCATCGCCCGCATGCGTTCCTGAAAATTCGATTGTGCTTTCTTCGTAATTAATCTGATAAGGCGCGGCCATGAGCGGGAAAGATAATAGCAGTAGGCAGGTTGTCAGTAATTTCATTTTTAATCTCCTTTAAACCACATACGTTTGAGTAAGTTTATTTTGTCCATTTTTATATGTTTGATGACCGCGGCGACATGGACGGCAATCATTGCAATAAAAATCCAAGATAATATTTCGTGCATATTTTTTGATAATTTATTAATCACTTCTGACCCTTGTACAAAATCAATATGCGGCCATTCAAACCATCCAAACACAATTGTCGGTAGGCCATATGGCGATGATGACACCATCAACCACCCCGTTAACGGCATGGCAATCATTAACGCATATAGGCCAATATGTCCCAATTTCGCGCCTATAATATCCAATTTTTTATATGATTGAGGCAGGGATGGTGGTTTATGAAATAATCGCCACCCGACACGAATAAAAAATGTAATCAACAACAAAACACCCAATGATTTATGCCATTGATACATATTAAATTTTAGCGATTGCGACATTTCAATATTATCAAACGCCAAACCACTGCCTAACATCAACAAAAACGCAATGGCCATCACCCAGTGCAGAATAATGGCCACAATGTTATATCGTGATGGATTAGTTGGCATAGAAGAATTCAGCCTCGATAATAATTTCAACCTCATCAACAATTTGTGGGATATATTTGGTCATTCCAAAATCGCTACGCTTTAACGATGATGTTGCTGAAAAACCAAGTGCGGGTTTGTTGGCGAATGGGTGATTGCCTAAGGCCTTGTTAAACACCACATCCAAAGTCACAGGTTTTTTTACACCAAGGAAATCCAATGTTCCCATGACTTTCCCAGTGTTCTCACCCGTTTTATCAACCTTGTTTGATGTGAATGTAATTTTTGGAAATTGCGTGGCATTAAACCACCCTGCCTTGTTCACCAATTCGGCATCAAAATCCTTTTTTTCGGGCGTTGGGTAATCCGTTTCAATGGATGTTGGGTCGATTGTTGCAATCACACGGCTATTGACAGGGTCTTGTGCATCAAAATCCAAATCAATATCAAAATCGGTAAATCGGGCTGTATAATTAGATAATCCTAAATGGCTAACCTTCCAAATTAAACTGGCATGGCTTTTATCCAATTCATACAGGCCAGACGGCATGCCGTTTAATGGGGTTTCTTCGGCCTTTAAAATAAAAGGGGTTAGTAATAAAGCAAATGTGATGGCAAGAAATTTCATGATTGTTCTCCTCTATACAATGATAGTGAAAAAGTAAGGCGATATTGTGAAAAAGGAAAGAGACTTTTTTAATTGTGCTTTGCAATGAAGTGTTCTATAAGCCGTTTATGAATACAAATGAATGCAGTAAGGATTAAAATAATGAAGGTCAGTGTTTTTGGAATTGGGTATGTTGGCGCAGTCAGCGCAGCGTGTTTGGCAGACGCTGGGCACGATGTTGTGGCCGTTGATATGGAACAGGTCAAAATTGATTGTATTAACGAAGGTCGCTCCCCGATTATTGAAACGGATTTAGAGTCCTTGATTGAAAAGGCCGTTAAAAATGGCAAATTACGCGCAACATTAGACGCCGAAGACGCCATCATGAACACCGATATTTCCCTAATTTGTGTTGGAACGCCAAGTGAATCTGATGGGTCACTCAATTTGAAATATGTGGAATCACTTTGTGAAACCATAGGCCAATTATTGGCGAGACGAGATGGGTTTCATACCGTTGTTTTACGATCAACAATGGTGCCAGGCAGTGCGATGAATGTCGCCTTACCAATTTTGGAAAAAGCATCAGGTAAAAAAGGCGGTGTTGATTTTGGATTTGGAAATAACCCAGAATTTTTACGCGAGAGCACAGCCGTGTTTGATTATTATAACCCACCCAAAATTGTTGTCGGTGCGTTGGACGATAAAACTGCAGAGCAAATTATGGGTTTGTATGAAGGTATTGACGCCCCGCGCGTCGTGGCGGATATTTTGGTCGCCGAGGGTGTGAAATATGCTGATAACGCATGGCATGCCACAAAGGTTGGCTTTGCCAATGAAATGGGGAATATCCTAAAAGACCATGGTGTTGACAGCCATAAAGTCATGGATATTTTTTGCATGGATACAAAATTAAATATTTCAACTTATTACATGCGCCCTGGCTTTGCCTTTGGTGGATCTTGTTTGCCAAAGGATGTGAAGGCATTACGCGCCAGTGCAAAAATAAAAGGATTAAAGACACCAATTTTTGACGCATTGTTAGAGGCGAATGACGAACAAGTCAAACGCGCCTATGACATGATTGTTGCCAGCGGAGCCAAAAAAATTGGAATGTTAGGCGTTAGTTTTAAGGCCAAAACAGATGATTTACGCGAAAGCCCACTTGTCACATTGGCTGAATTACTATTGAAAAACGGTTATGAACTCTCAATCTATGACGCCAATGTGTATAAGGCAAAAATGATGGCGGGCGCGAACCAATATTACATTAATAATGTCATTCCACATATCTCGGAATGCTTGGTTGAAACACCAGAGGAAATGACCGAAAAATCAGAATTATTTGTGGTCGGTAATCCTGGTGAAAATTTTGGTGAAATTCTGAAACATGTCGACCCATCAAAACCAATCATTGATTTGGTTCGCATTGACCAAAATTTGGAAAAACGTGAGAAATATCAAGGGATTTGTTGGTAATATTGCATTGCAATAAAATCCTGATAATGTTAATTTCTTTTAAGTTACATACATAAGTATTCAATTAAGTGGGCTCTATGAAAATTATTCCTGTCATCCTCTGTGGTGGTTCTGGCACGCGTCTTTGGCCGCTCAGCCGAAACGATACACCAAAACAATTTTTAAAATTGTTGGGTGAGAATTCATTATTGCAAAATACTGTTCTAAGGGCGCAAAAGGTCTCTATGACCAATAACGAAAATTTTGTTTTTGTAACGCTTGGTCGCAATAAGAACGAAATTTCTAAACAATTGAATGAATTAGGCGCGGGATATAACCACCATATCTTATGCGAACCAATGGCGCGAAACACGGCGGCCGCGGTTGCATTGGCCGCGCAATATGTTGCCGATACATTTGGTGAAGATGCCATTATGTGGGTGTTGCCCGCGGATCATCATATACAGGATGAAGTGGCGTTGATGCATGCATTAAAACAGGCAATTTTATCGGCTCTGGATGAATCGCTTGCGACCTTTGGAATTATTCCAACCCGCCCAGATACAGGATATGGATATATTCGATATTCAAATGAATTGGCCGCGGCATGTGTTGTTGAGGAATTTGTTGAGAAACCAGATTTAAAAACGGCGCAATCTTATTTGGACGATGGGCATTATTTATGGAACAGCGGAATGTTCGTTTTTCAGGCATCTACAATATTAAACAGCTTCATGCTTCATGCCCCACAAATCATTAATGATATATCTAATATGGTTCAATCGGGTTATGACGATATTGACGCTGATTTATATAGCGCCGTTGAATCAATTTCATTTGATTACGCGATTATGGAGCGTGCAAAGAATGTGTCGGTCATTCCTTGTTCGATTGGATGGTCGGATATTGGATCATGGGAAAGCCTATGGGATATTCAACCCAAAGATGATAACGGCAATGTTGTAAAAGGGAATGCCGTTTTACAAGATAGTGAAAATTGTTTGATAGAGGCAAAAAATCGTTTAATTGCCTGTGCCGGTGTCAGAGATATCGTTGTCATTGATGCGGGCGATAGTATTCTAATTGCCGATAAATCAAACAGTCAGGTGATTAAAACTTTGGTAGGTCAATTAAAAGGTAATCAAAATTTTGAAAATCATTCATGGGGTACGGTGAATATTATTTCAAAAACCGATGGATATGTTGTTCAGGAAGTGAATGTCAAACCCCACCAATCAATTCAAAAAATGACGCACGCCGATACTGCCAAATCAATTATGGTTGTGTCAGGCACGGTTGATATTATGAATGGTGTTGAGTATTTAACCTTAAGTGCAGGGCAATCCGTAAGCATTGCACCAAAAACATTACATTCCATTATTAATAATACGGATAATATGGTGCATATTATCGAAACAAAATGCGAGCCAGTCAAGGCTGTGCGTGATGTTTTGCAATTTTCAAATCAAAACGACCAATTTCAAGTGGCTTAATAGCGCATCATGTTCGTTCTTTGTTGGGTTGAGTATATGCAAGCTTCAAAAAAGTCTTAAATCAGTTATTTTCTTTATTTGTGAAGAATTATAAAAATTTATGACCCTCAGACAATCTAAAGTATTTCAGGATGTTGGGGGACTATGCCGAAAGTAATTTTTGTGGTGTAACAAGTCGAATGATAAATTTTCTCCAAGACTCCATGAATTAGATTTATGTTATTTTTTCGCGCTATAAAGTATAGTTAAAAACTATATAGTTTTTAGCTATACTATAAATATGAAGATTACAAAGACGGCTCAAAAGCAACTTCGTAAGATGCAAAAACAAGATTCTTCGCGCCCTATTGATGCTCTCAAAAATTACGAAGCTACAAATCAAGGCGATGTTAAAAAGCTACAAGGTCGCGACGGTTATAGGCTCCGTATTGGCAATATGTGCGCAATATTTGAAATCATCGATGGTATGATTGTGTTGCAAGTCGGATACCGTGGAAACGTATATGAAAGGTAGGCTATAATGAATATAAACTATGAAACATTAAATGATGGCCGTATTGCAATATCCCTAAGCGATTTTGAGGATATGATGGATATTATTGTTTATGATGACGCAAAATCAAAAGGTAGCGGTGAAGATCCCTTACGCATTTATCGTGAGTATCGTGGGCTTACACAAGTGCAGCTGGCCCAAAAAGTGAGCCTTACCTAAGCTACAATCGCAGAGTTGGAAAAAGGAAAGCAAAAAGGTTCTATTGAAACATGGAAAACTTTATCGATTGCACTGAACGTTGATATTGATGATTTAGTCTAAATAAACAAATGCATACGTTAAATGGTGGAGGGAGTAGGATTCGAACCTACGTATTCCGAAGAAGGCGGAGTTACAATCCGCTGCCATTAACCACTCGACCATCCCTCCATAGGATAATAATCAGTCAGGTGTAAAAAACAATTTTTACACCTGCGTGTCAAGATATGTTTTTATTATTTTTGTAAATGTTCAATCAGTGCGGCGACCTGTCCGCCATTACGTTGGATAATGGATGCAAATTCAGATCGTTGCGTCACGGACATACTCACCCCCTCAACAATCACGTCAATAACACGGTTTTTACGAACACGCCAATCAACGCGAATAGGTTGTCCAGAACCCACAATTTGTGAATTCACAAGGAAATCATTTCGGCCAGCAGGCTTGTGCCCCATAACTTCGAATTTTTGTCCTGAATAGTCTGAAAAACGAGCTGTATAAACATCAATAATCATTTTTCGAAAGGAATCCATGTACTTCTTTTTTTCTTCCTGAGTTGCGATTGTCCAATACCGACCCATGGCGAATCGTCCAATAGTGATCATATCAAAATCACTATTTAAGATTGTTTTAAACGAATCGCGACGCGCCTCATCATCGCCGATTGTTTTTTCCAAAGTGTTAATTGCCTTGTTTCCCAAATCACGGATAAAATTTTCAGCCTGCTTGCCTTGCAACGCAGGATCAATATCCGCCATAGCAAGTGTTGGAAGCAGTAATAAGAAGGCAAAAATAATATTTTTCATGATTTAACAAATCCCATTAATAAAAAGTCTTATACTTATATACGGCATAATGAAGTTATAGGAAATATAATTTATTTTTTCTTTGGTATAGGGAAAATAAATTAGCCTTAATTCCAAAACTAGGCTTAAGATCAATTGAATATGTTTTTGTGTAATTTAGAGAGTATGATTCATTATTAAAGATCAGAATGGTAATTTTTGGAA
>CAYGLI010000005.1:0-53942 GCA_964350795.1 uncultured Micavibrio sp. | reverse complement strand
AGGCGATGCCATATGCCGAAGGCATCTATAACCAGTTAAAAAACAATGGATTACGCGTCGATATTGATAAACGAAACGAAAAAATTAATTACAAGGTTCGTGACCACAGCATGAAAAAAATCCCTTATATTTGTGTTGTTGGAAACCGTGAAGCCGAAGACAAAACAGTATCCTTAAGGACGCTGGGGTCGCAAGAAACCAAAACATTAACGCAAGATGAATTTATTGAATTCATGAATAATGAAACAAAGGCACCATTTTAAATTTAAATAAAGAAAGTAAGCAAATGAAAAAAATAATATTAATAGCTGTAATCGGCTTAACAGCCTGCTCAACACCAAAAGTTATGCTAAAAAATCCAGAAACTGGTCAAGTCGTTCACTGTGGAGGAAGCGCCACAGGTTCAATGGTTGGTGGCGTAATTGGCTATCATATTCAAAAATCCAACGATGCTACATGTCAGTCTGATTACATGGCACAGGGATTTGAACGAATTCAACAAAATGCTGGAACGACTGGTGATGGCTTGTAAAATCTACGGCATCAAAAATTGCGATACGATGAAAAAGGCGTTCAAATGGTTGGATGACAACAACATCATCTATGATTTTCATGATTATAAAAAATCAGGTGTTGATGCTGATTTTTTATCAAAGGCCATGGGCATCCATAGATGGGAAAATGTTATTAATAAACGCGGCATGACATGGCGACAAATCCCAGAAGATGACCGTAACGCAATGACACGTAAAAGCGCCGAATTATTGGCCGACGCAAAACCTTCCGTTATCAAACGTCCCATTGTGGCCAAAGATGACACCATTATTTTGGGTTTTAACGAAACTGAATATAAAGAAAAATTATTAAAATAAACCTTGGCGTCACTGTGTCATGGCGTTATTAATAAATAAATATAAAATAAAGGATACAAAACCATGATGTCACCCAACGAAATTCAAAAGGTACAAAAATACCTGCAACAAAAATTCGGCCAGCCTGATTTAATCCTTCGTATGCGAAAAACAGGCGATTCGGTTGAGGTTCTCTTAAAAGGTGAATTTTTAGGCGTTTTGTATAAAGACGAAGACGAAGGCGAGATTTCATACGACTTTAACATGGCCATTTTGGACATTGATTTGAACGAAGTTGCCTAAAACCAATAATAATCGTTAAAATTTAGATAAAATTTTATGAATTATTAATCTTTTTTGGTATACTGAGAGAGTATAAAACCATTAATGACAAGAGAGTTTTTCGTGATTACACGCATTCCAAATCATATTTTATTTCTAAATATCCTGTTTATGGCTGTTTTTTTGATGGCCTCATTGATGGTGTCTCCATCATATGCACAAGATTCAAAACCAAAATTGGTGGAAATTGTTTTGAATGAACAAACAAGCGATCCTGAGGCATTAAGAATAGTAGAAAGATTAGATCCAGCATTTTTTGAAGTAGAAGACGGTTTTGAAGAAGGTGATTTTTACGCATCTTACCTAAGATTAGACCCAAGAAACCCAAAACGATTTCTTGCTGTCACGGCTCAAAATACATCGTATTATTGCACAAGTTATGGTTGTCCATATTATATCTATGCATCATCCGGTGGAAACAAATGGAGTTTAGTTTTAAGTTTACAGGCTCATGCCGTTTATTTTGATGTAAATTCATCCAAAAACAGTTCTGCAAATATTATCTCAACATCAATTGAACAAGCCAAAAAATCAGTGAAAATTTGGCTTTGGGATGGCTTAAAATACACAGAGGCAAAAAGATGATAAAAAATAAAATTTATATCATTGCTGCTTTATACATATTCAGTTTTGGTCTGGGTAATGCCCTTGCCGACGCTGATTTGGCAATAGCAGGAAATGCAGCCTGTAGCTCGGGCGCTTTTTACGATGCTCTTGCCCAATCAGAAAGCGGCGGTTGCGGAACAAATCAATATGATTGTATGGGGCCAACTATCAGCGACCCTAAAAGTATGCACTATGGCGATAAACCGATTGGGAAATATCAATTCATGCCAAAAACACTTGTTGGTATGGGCATTGATCCTGTCGCGTTTTCTAAAAGCCCCGCAATGCAAGAACAAACAATACAGACATTTGTTGCAAACAATGCGAGTTGTTTAAGTAAGCCTTACACAACCAAAAGTGGAAAAACATATCCACCGGCTACAGACGCAATTGGAACAACGATCAACGGCGTGCAAATAACAATGTCTGGCTTGGTCGGCGCCGCCCACCTTTCGGGATGTGGTGGAGCGCGCAGAATGATCCGAACATCAAGCTCTGGTTCTAGCGATCAATTAGGAACCTCCGCATTGGCGTATGCAGGAAAATTCCAAGGTTACGGTATCATGGGTGATCCGGCTGGAATCACGTGTGGTGGCGGTGTCCCCAATGCCGCGGGAGTATTTGCACAAGCGCAGGCTGATGGACTGCACAACCTAATCGGTTGTGACCCCGCTATATTGGATGTTTCAAAAGCAAGGGTCGATGCCCTGCGTCAACAAGAGATTGAGGCGGCGAAGGCGATAATAGTGCCACAAACACCAATTGAACAGGGCACATGTCTTGATCAACAGACAGAGGTTTGGAAAGCCCCCATGAAGATCTTTTCAAATGAAACAAAGCCTAACACATCCATTGCATCTGTTGTGCAACAACCATTAAAAGATACAATGAGCCAATTTTTTACAGGTAATTTGGCTGGTTCTGCCGCATCTTTGGTCAATCAACAATTCACCAATGTGTCTAAATCTTTTCACTCTGCCATAGGGAGCACTGGTTTAGGGGGCGGATTGTCCGTTCCAACAATCGATTGCCCCACAAAAGAAATGATATGGGACATGCCTAATTGTCTTCCTGTCGTCAATATACCATCCATAAGTGACCTTATCGGCGGGCAAATTAATGCCCTCACTGGTGCAATCGCAAGTGCGCCACAACGTCTATTTGATAAGGCCTGTCAGGGTATTAAGAGTAAATTAGGCGCACAGATCAATGACGCGACTGACGTTTTTGAAAATGCCGCGAAAAAGGCAACACAACCATTATCAGACGCCGCCACCAGCGTAACAAACGCGACGAATTAAAAGGAAAGAACGATATGACAAAACCAATCTTTGTAACATTCTTCACCATCATAATGGTTTTGTCTCAACCATCCTACGCCGTCATTATTGGGTGCGAGGAGGCCGTTCATGAACAGTCAAACAATCGTAAAAACGCCCTTCAACAACAAGAGATTGAGGCGGCGAAGGCGATAATAGTGCCACAAACACCAATTGAACAGGGCACATGTCTTGATCAACAGACAGAGGTTTGGAAAGCCCCCATGAAGATCTTTTCAAATGAAACAAAGCCTAACACATCCATTGCATCTGTTGTGCAACAACCATTAAAAGATACAATGAGCCAATTTTTTACAGGTAATTTGGCTGGTTCTGCCGCATCTTTGGTCAATCAACAATTCACCAATGTGTCTAAATCTTTTCACTCTGCCATAGGGAGCACTGGTTTAGGGGGCGGATTGTCCGTTCCAACAATCGATTGCCCCACAAAAGAAATGATATGGGACATGCCTAATTGTCTTCCTGTCGTCAATATACCATCCATAAGTGACCTTATCGGCGGGCAAATTGATGCCCTCACAGGTGCAATCGCAAGTGCGCCACAACGTATGATTGATATGGCCTGTCAAAGCGTAAAAAGTAAATTAGGGACATATGCGGCCGACGTTAATAGCTCCTTTGAAAGTATGGCAGACGGCTTAACCAAACCATTATCTGATTCTGTTGATGCCATTGATAATACGGTTAATTCTGTTGGAACTACTCTTTAACTGATAATTTCGTATTTTTCTTTAACTGAATAAATCGCGTTAAAACGGACATGACTTGTTTTTTATCAACATCTTCGTCCTTGTTTTCACGATGCGCCTCCAACGTTTTTTGAATCTTTGCGATATCGCGGATAATGGCATCCTCGGCTTGTTTTCGTTTCTGTTTTGAGCTAAACACACGTTTCATATATAATATTATACCAAACCACTATTAAGAAAGTGCATATTTTTTGCTCTCAAGTCTCTATTCATCCCTAACTTCACTGTCTTGGCCATTATTAAAAGGGTTAGGGTCTATCCGCGTACAAAAAGGTAAAGAGATAAAATCACGATTAAGCGAGCGATATGGGATATCAAAAATCAAACGCCCTGATGGAAATCTCATCTGGATTCACGCGGCAAGCAATGGAGAGGCCTTATCCGCCCTACCCCTGATTGATTATTTTCAAAATCTGGATCATCCACCGCATATTTTAATCACAACAATGACGGTCACATCGGCGCAATTGATCCAAAAACGAACCGTGCCAGACCACGTCACGCATCAATTTATACCCTATGACCATCCCAAATGGATTGAAAAATTTCACGATCATTGGCATCCCGATATGGTGATTTGGATTGAATCCGAGCTGTGGCCAAATCATTTAAAGGCGATAAAGGATAAAAATATTCCATCCATGCTTTTGAACGCGCGCCTATCGGATAAAAGCGTTAAGCGATGGGCCATTGCACGATTGTGGTTTCAAAATATGCTGTCCTGTTTTGATACAATTTTAGCACAAACACATCGTGATGCGGATAATTTAAAATCACTTGGGATTGAGACCGTTGAAACCAGAGGCAACCTGAAAGATTTATCCCCTGCCCTACCATTCGATATTCACGCCGCCGATGATATTCGCGCTGTTATTGAATCCCGACCATGCTTGCTATTCGCCAGCACACATGACCCCGAGGAAGGAATCGCGCTCGAAATTCATCAACGTCTCAAAACCGACTTCCCCAATTTATTATCAATTATCGTCCCCCGACACCCCAAACGCGGAGAAAGCATCGCCAATGAATTAAGCAAAAGTGGGTTAAACATCGCAAGACGATCTCTCAAAATGTCCCGCCGCATGGATACGGATATTTATGTTGCCGATACGATTGGCGAATTGGGGTTGTTTTATCATCTATGCCCTATCGTATTTGTGGGTAATTCCATGGGCACGAAACCAGGTGGGGGGCATAATTTATTAGAACCAGCCTGGCATCAATGTGCAATCGTCAGTGGCGATGACTTGCATAATTTTTCAATTCAGGCCAGCGAAATGCCCAAACAAAACGCCTGCTTAATTGTTAATAATAACGATGAATTATATAATAAATTCAAAATATTATTGAATGATTATAATTTAAAATTAGAGCTTTCAAATAATGCTCAAACCTACGCCATCAATAAATATAATGATGGCATGGAAAGTATTATTGAGGCCATCAAACCAACTTGTCAAAAGGCAGGAATAGTTTAACTTACCTGTATGGCCAAACTTCAAATTCCATCATTTTGGTATTCCAATGACGATCATGGATCGCCCTTAAAATCCAAGGCTTTATGGCCCATATCTAAATTATATGAATGGGGTGGACAATTGCGTCACGCCATAACATCGCAAAAAAAATCACCTCTTCCCGTGATTTGTATTGGGAATATAACCATTGGTGGTGCGGGGAAAACCCCAACGGCGCGCGCCATTTTGGATTTGGTGAAAGACCACGGAAAATTTGAAACACCCTGTTTTTTAATGCGTGGGTATGGTGGCGCGGAAAAAGGCCCCATACAGGTCAACACAACCATTCACACATCCTATAATGTTGGGGACGAAGCCTTGATGCAGGCACGATACGCCCCAACAATCATATCACGCGACCGTTATGAAGGCGCAATATTGGCCGAGCAATTAGGATATGACCTGATTATCATGGATGATGGATTTCAAAATCCACAATTGAAAAAGGATTTATCCCTAATCGTTATTGATGGCGGATTTGGATTTGGTAATGGTTTGGTTTTCCCCTCAGGGCCATTGCGCGAACCCGTTCAATCGGCATTAAAACGCGCACGGGGCGCCCTTATTATCAATCGTGATAAAGGAACAAACCTATCCGCACTCGGCAAATTCAAAAAATTTGATGGGTCAATCGAATTGGTGAATAAAGGCGGACCAGACGAAGGTAAAAAGGTTGTCGCCTTTGCCGGTATTGCCCGCCCTGAAAAATTTTATGATACGTTGGAGGCCAATGGCTATAAAATTCACGCGCATTATTCATTCCCCGATCACTATGTTTTCAAACGCACCGATCTTGAAAAAATTGAGGCACAGGCAAAACAAGCCAATGCCTCCATCATCACCACGGAAAAAGATTGGATTCGCCTGTCGGATCATTGGAAAAACAAAATTTCCTACCTTAAGATTAAAATTCAATTGGATGATCGTTTCAAAAAAACGCTTTATAAATTCTTAGATCGGCTATAAATAAATATTTACATAGATTTTTTTATGTTGTATATTTTGCGTAAGATGAATCACAAACACTCCACAGAGTTTATCGCTATGAAATCCTTCCTAGCATTATGCCGTCTTTTATCACCAGACCGTTCATCCTCTATTTCTGCAAAATTTATGAGCGCCTTACTGTCGTCATCCGCGAAAAATTCTGGGCGTATCCATAATATACAACGCATGCTATTGGTATCTGAAAATGATGCCCAGCAAATTGCGAAAGATAGCATGAATAATATAGGAAGTATAATTGGCGAGCTCTCACACCAAAGAGAATTCTCTAGAATTAGAACAACCTTCAAAGGAGAAAGCCATCTTTTGGACTTACAGCAAAGACAACAGCCCGCTATATTTTTTTCAGGACATTTCGGCAATTGGGAAATACTAACTCATTCAGTTTTACACCATTTCAACCTAGCTGTTCATCCAATTTATCAACCAATCAGAAATCCCCAATTAAATAAGTTACTCTATTCCTATCGCTCTTCATCAGATGGTCGCATAGAACCAATCCCTAACAATTTGCGCGGGCTGAAAAACGCTGTTACAAAATTAAAAAATGGACAAAGTCTTGCCTTTGTTATTGACCAAACGTATAGGAGTGGCATCGACATTAACTTTCTTGGTCAAAAATCAAAATTATCTTCCACCTTTATTAAACTGGCAAAACAATATAATTGCCCACTGGTTCCTCTCCGTAGTATTCGACAAGGAAATGAATTTGTTGTTGAGGTATGCCCTCCAATAGCAACATCAGAGCGTGAGCTAAGTGATATTGGAAAAGATGTCTCATCTCTTCTACAAAGCTGGGTAAAGGAATACCCAGGTCAGTGGGCTTGGCCTACTAAACCTGTAACACTAAGCACGCCTTAATATTTTTTCTTTGTCTTCGCAATATCGTATCTTCATGGTAAAAATATGCATGAAACAATTCCGATACTGGCTCGAACATTTATTTCTTCTTTCCCTGCATACGATTTGCAAAATTATGCCATGGACTGTGGCGTCATCGTTATTTGGAAAAATTGCTGAAATACTTGGGTCTAACATGGCGATGAATCGCAAGGCCGTGCGCCATATTCGCGCTGCGCTTGAGTGCAACGAAGACACTGCGAAGGATATATCGAGACGTCATTGGAATAATTTAGGGCGTGTAATGGCGGAATACCCTCACCTTAAAAAAATAGCCACGCATCATGTTCGGTTTCAAGGGTTAGAGCATTTGGAGCGCATGCGTGATGACGGTCAATGCGGTATCTTATTTGGCGCGCACTTGGGCAATTGGGAGGTTCTGCCTCATGCTTTCCTTCATCATGCTGATCTGGCTGTGCATCCTGTTTACCGTGCACCCAATAACCCTATGGTTGATAAACGCCTTCACGCCTATCGCTCACCCGAAGGGCGCCTTATCCCATATTCAAAATCCCGTCAGGGTATGATGGGAATGGTAAAGGCGCTAAAATCTGGCGAGCATATAGGGTTATTAATTGACCAAAAATATAACGAAGGTGTGGACGCGCCATTTTTTGGAATGAACGCCAAAACGGCAACAGCCTTCATTGACATGGCGCAAAAATACGATTGTCCGCTTGTGCCTGCACGGTGTGTGCGTGAAAAAGACGGATTTTTAATTGATGTCCGCCCACCATTGGCAACAAAAAACAGAGATACCATGGATATTTTGAATGACGCACATACATTATTAGAACAATGCATACGCGAATATCCAGACCAATGGCTATGGCTACACCGTCGTTGGAAACCAGAGGATTTGATTAAAACTACTGAGGGGAAGGAGTAAAAGGAGTTAAGATAGCCCAGAAACATAGGTACGATATCCCCAGATACATAAAAATTGTTAAAATAAAAATTAATTTATCTTTTTTATAAGTATATGTACCACTAGCTGTACCCATTGTTAAAAAAATCTTTTTCTTTGTAGCAGCCTGAAATAATTGATAAAAACAAAAAAGCAATATTGAAAGAAAAAATGAGTTATAAATTAGATATTCCATATGAGTCATTTTATAATACAAACACATAAATAAAAACTCCTTTTCCTCCTTAACCTCTGTAGTTCAAAAAAGAGAGAAAACATGAAACACGAATTTGATTACGATTATTTTGTTATTGGCGCGGGGTCTGGTGGTGTCAGGTCAGCACGCATTGCCGCGGGACATGGCGCAAAGGTGGGCGTTGCCGAGGGGCGTTTTTTGGGTGGCACATGCGTGAATATTGGTTGCGTCCCAAAAAAATTAATGGCCTATGCCGCGGATTATCATGCTCAATTTGAAGATGCCATTGGGTTTGGTTGGTCACAGGAAACACCATCCTTTAATTGGTCAACGTTAATCCAAAACAAAGATACAGAAATTGAACGCCTTAATGGTATTTACAAAAACCTGCTTGGAAATGCAGGGGTTACAATTCACGCGGATTACGCATCCTTTATTGATAAAAACACCCTTCAGGTCGGGAAAGATACAATCACCGCCGATAAAGTCCTGATTGCCACTGGTGGTTCGCCTCGTCGCCCTGATTTTGAAGGTGCAGAGCATATGATTGTGTCTGATGATGCGTTTTATTTAGACGCATTGCCCAATCACATTGTGATTTACGGCGCGGGATATATCGCCGTTGAATTTGCCCATATTTTTCACGGGCTTGGCGCAAAGGTTACGCTTATTCATCGTGGCGACAATATCCTGCGTGGGTTTGACGATGATATCCGCGCGCATTTGCGTGATGAGATGATAAAACAAGGTGTGGATTTTCGTTTCAATACAACCATTGTCAAGGCCACAGAAACATCCGTGACCTTATCCGATGGAACAATCATTGAATGTGACAAGGCCATGGCCGCGATTGGACGCGACGCCAAAACAGATTCCCTTAATTTAGATGCAATCGGATTACCCGATGGCACGATTACGGTGAATGACCATTACCAAACATCCATCGACAACATCTATGCCGTGGGTGATGTCACGGGACGCGTTGAGTTGACCCCTGTTGCCATTAAGGAAGGACATTGGTTGGCCGATACATTATTCGGCAATATTAACCGCCCCGCCCCATCATACGACAACATCCCCACCGCCGTATTTTCACGTCCCAATATCGGAACGGTTGGATTAACCGAGGCACAGGCAAAGGACAAAGGCCATGACGTCAAATGCTACACATCGCATTTCAAACCGATGGTGCATTCATTATCAGGGCGCGATGAACGCACATTCATGAAATTGGTTGTTGATATAAAAACCGACAGGGTTTTGGGCGTGCATGTTTGCGGATTAGACAGCTCAGAAATGCTACAAGGATTTGGCGTTGCCATTAAGGCCGGCGCAACAAAAGCCATGTTCGATGAAACAATCGGTATCCACCCGACGAGTGCAGAAGAATTAGTGACGATGAAATAATTCCATAAATAACTTGACTTATTGTTTTTTATTATGTATTGTATTTAAAATTAACAAATAAGGAAAAATTTACTATGGTTACTTCAAAATTTGCAAAACGTGCAGGAATTTTACTAGCTGGCGCCTTAACTTTAGCTGGGTGCGATAACCCGAGCAAATCAGTAACAAATGAATTTGTAAGCGATTTAATTGCAAATACAGACGATTTAAATACAATATTGCGTCGTCATGTACCAATTGCTGATCCAGAAGGCATAGACGTCGGTATTATTTACATTAGTGAAATAAATTTAGGAGATAGTGGTGAATATTGCGCTAAATACACCACCATAGATATGGAAGGTCGGTTACGTGGAAATGAAAGCGACCCTAGAACCGCATGCGCACAACGTTTGGGATTGAACTAATCCCAATCAAGCGAATCCAAACCAGTGAAATTCGTTTGCGAGGCCCAGAAACGTTCCATCATTTTCATTGTGTCATTGAAATCAACAATACGTTCTTGGTCTAATTCACTATTTTGAATTTGTTCCTCGTGACGGGCGAACATTTTGTATAATTGATGATATAAATCCAACCCCTTATCGGTTAAACGCACACGGATCGATCGTTTATCATGGACAGATCGTTCCTGAATAACAAAATCATTTTCAACCATCTTTTTAACATTATAGGATACGTTTGACCCAAGGTAATATCCACGAAGCGTCAATTCACCAACGGTCATGTCGTCTTCGGCAATATTATATAAAATCATGGCCTGAACGTTATTAATGTCCTGAACCTGTAATTTATCCAATTCTAATTTAACAACATCCAAAAAACGACGGTGAAGGCGTTCAATCATTTGGATGGAATCGTGATATGCGGTTGGTAACATGTGTTTCCTACTTCCCTTTTAATAAAATATATCTTTAATGATTATTATCATCACTGAATTGTAAATAATAATCAATATCTACAGGTGAAATATTAAGAATTGATGAAGACGACCATTTTGGATTTTTATCTTTATCAATAACTGCGGCGCGAATGCCCTCGTAAATGTCGGGCTTGGTGAAAAAGGCACAGGCCAAACGATAATCACGGGCGATTGATTGGTTATAGGTCTCGCCCCGCGCCATTATTAAATGTTTGAAGGTCACGTGCAAACTGATGGGGGATCGTGTTTTTAATGTGGATAATGTTTTTTGTGCAAAATCGCTATTATCTTTTTCCAGCGCGTGCCAAATATCTTCTAAACTCTCTTTTGAAAAGATTTCTTCTATCTTGTCCCTATTTTTAATAAAAACGTCTTCAACGCCTTGAGCGGGGATCCAGATACCCGCATAAAGCGGGCATGACAATTGTTGGGCATCATCAACCTTATGCGTCGCCAATCCGGCTGCCATCATCATATCCGCGTCGAAAACGTCACCTGTTAGGGCGATATACATGCCCAACGCCCCTGCGCGTGCTAACTTCCACCCAATACCAACATCTGGGAAAAACCCAATCGCGGTTTCGGGCATGGCAAATTTTGTTGTTCCATCAACAATAATATGCGATCCATTACCCGCAACACCATACCCACCGCCCATCACAAACCCATGACAAATCGATATAATAGGTTTGGAATATCCATGGATGATTTTATTCATTTCATATTCATCGTAAAAATATTGAAAGGCATCGCGTGGATTTTTTAATCCCTGATAATAAACGGATTTAATATCACCGCCCGCGCAAAAGGCACGATCCCCTCCACCCTTGAAAATGACTTCTTTAACATCATCACGCATTTCCGTTTCCTTCAAAACACGTGTGATATCCAAAACCATGTCATGATTAATGGCATTTAAGGCCTCTGGCCTGTTGAGTGTAATATGGATTGCGTTTTCGATTTCAGATACTAAGATAAGAGACATCACAAAACTATAAAGGATAGTGCCATGGTCAACAATCTCGATATTCCAAAACCAGAAAAAAGATTTCGTCGCCTGCGTGCAAACGACACCATTCGTCGCCTTGTTCGTGAAACGCACCTATCCGTTGATGACCTTATCCTACCCATTTTTGTTGAAGAAGGCGCACGAGGCCGCGAAGAAATTTCATCCATGCCTGATGTCTTTCGTGAAACCGAGGAAACATTGGTGACAAAGGTTAAGGAATGTGACGACGCCAACCTGCCCGCCATTATCCTGTTTGGTGTGTCAAAAAACAAAGACCCGATAGGGTCAGATTCTATGCGCAAGGGTGGCTTGCTCTATCGCATGATTGATATCTCCAAACAAACCGCGCCCGATATGTTGGTGATTGCCGATGTTTGTTTTTGTGAATATACAGACCACGGGCATTGTGGCCCCCTCAATGATAATTCAACCGATGTTGATAATGACCGTACATTAGAAAATATTGCAATGCAGGCCGTGAATGCCGCCGAGGCAGGCGCGGATATTATCGCCCCATCGGGTATGATGGATGGTCAGGTTGATGCCATTCGCTCCGCCCTAAACCAATCAGGTTTCGAACATTTACCCATCATGGCCTACAGCGCGAAATTTGCCTCTGGGTTTTACGGTCCATTTCGTGATGCGGCGGGGTGTTCGCTTGGCGGGTCACAAGGGCCAAAAGACCGCAAGACCTATCAAATGGATCCCGCCAATGCCCGCGAGGCCATTCATGAGGTTGAGCAAGATATTATCGAAGGTGCCGATATGGTCATGGTCAAACCTGGCTTGGCGTATCTGGATATCCTTAGGGATGTCAAAGATACATTCCAAATTCCAACATTCGCTTATAACGTCAGCGGTGAATACGCCATGTTGAAATACGCCGCCGCCGCGGGGGCAATTGATTACGATGTCGCCATGATGGAATCGCTATTGGCCTTTAAACGCGCCGGCGCGGATGGGATTTTGACATACAGCGCGCTCGAGGCCGCAAAGTTGTTAAAAGGCTAAAATACCATCTTGGTCTTACCCCATAATGAAGGTACAATTCTAACATGTTAAAAATATTTGGCTTTTTAATGGTTTTTGGATGTACCGTCGGTGGGCTTATCATGACCGCTGGTTTCGAAAAGGCCATGGCCTTATTAACAGGTGTTATTGGCCCTGCCACACCTGGTGAGATGGTTATTATCATGGGGATTGCAATTGCCGCATTCATCATTGGTAATTCCGTGCACACAATTAAATCCACGGGAACATACATGAAAAAAATGTTAAACCCTGAGGCCTATTCTAAAGAAGACTATATGGAGCTATTATCCCTTCTCTTTGTTATTTTTAAAATGGCAAAGACAAAAGGGTGGTTGGCGTTAGAGCAACATATTGAAAACCCACATGAAAGTGAAATTTTCAAAGCCTTTCCCAATTTTACAAAAAATCATCACGCCGAAACTTTTTTATGTGACTATCTGCGTATCATTTCATTAGGGAATGATAACCCTCATGAGATTGAGGCGTTGATGGATGAAGAAATTGAAACCATCAAAACAGGTGAAGAGCACCCATCACACGCCATTCAAACCATGGCCGACGGTATTCCCGCACTTGGTATTGTGGCTGCGGTATTAGGGGTTATTAAAACCATGGCATCAATTTCTGAACCGCCAGAGGTTTTGGGTAAGTTAATTGGGGGCGCACTTGTCGGTACATTTCTTGGTGTTTGGCTGGCTTATGGTATTTTTGGACCTATGGCATCCGCGATGGGCGCGCGTGCGGAAACAGAAGTCAAATATTATGTTGTGATGAAGGTCACAATGCTTGCGTTTTTACAAGGTTGCGCGCCGCAAGTGTCCGTTGAATTTGGTCGAAAAATTCTTCACCACGATGTTCAGCCAACCTTTGCTGAGGTTGAAGAAGCCACAAACAACGCGCCGACATTCGGATAACGGGAGGGCAATTTAATGGCCGCAACCGATAATGAAATACCAGCACCAATAATCGTTAAAAAGATTAAAAAAGGCGGGCATGGCCATCATGGTGGCGCGTGGAAGGTTGCCTATGCCGATTTCGTGACGGCGATGATGGCGTTCTTTTTATTAATGTGGTTATTAAACGTCACGACGGAAGAACAAAAAAACGCAATTTCAAATTATTTCGACCCTACCCACCCTCGTGTTTCAAGCGAGCTAAGCGGATCTGGTGGAATTCTTGGGGGTATGACCATGTCACCCGAGGGCGCGCAGGTTTCAAATGTTCAAGATGTTGCCGTGCCCGCAACACCGACAACACCACGTTCTGGAATGGCCATGGGTGACCAACGTGACCAATTAGGAACATCCGAATTTGAGGGTGATACGTTCGACCCCACGGTGGATGGAAACGAAGCATCAGACACAGACAAAACGGCATCAACAAATGAGGATGGCAATGACCTTCGAGACGGCCTTAATATTTTTGAAGAGATCCAAGATATCGAACAAGCGGAGATTGAACAATTAGAAGCGGTTATTGAGGCGTTTCAAAACGAAGACTTCGAAGGTGTGAAACAACAGATTTTAGAAGAAGTATCAAAATCACCAGAACTGGCTGATTTAATGGACAATCTGATGATTGATATCACACCAGAAGGCCTGCGCATTCAAATTATTGATAATGAGGGGCGTTCTATGTTCCCGATCGGTCGGGCAAATATGTTCCCCTTCATGAAGGAATTGGTTGCCAAGGTCACACAAATTATCATCCCGCAACCCAATCAAATTTCCGTGCGTGGACATACCGACGGCAAACCATACCCAGAGGGCGCGTCTTATAATAACTGGAACCTGTCATCAGACCGCGCTATCGCATCGCAACGCGCCATTCTCGATAGTGGCCTGCCCATGACACGTGTTGAAAATGTCATTGGAAAGGCCGACCGCGAACATTTATTACCCGAAGATCCCTTATCACCGCGCAACCGCCGTATATCGGTTATTTTGCTGCGTCAACCATTGGATAATGCGGACGAAATTCGCAAGGCCGCCGCCGATGCCATCAAAAAACGTCAGGAAAAAATAAGAGCGCAAAGCGAAGACCGCGAAAATATTCCATCCCTTGAACAAACCATCGAAGGGCCTGTTGATTTTATGATTGAAAATAATCAATCAAACGATCAAGCGCCCGTTCAAGAAGACATTGAATCAGATGACCCCGTCGCCGATGAAATTCGCAAACTGCAACAACAAAACGAACAACGTCGCCGTGCCCCTGCGCTATCTGCACCCACATCAACCCCATCATTAAACGATGGACAGGTTTTGACATTCCCATGAGACGCATTTTAATATTTGCGCTATTATTACCTTGTGTTGCATTCGCTCAGGACTTTCGCCCTGAACCTGAAATAGGCACAGGCACACAAAGCGTTTCAAAAGCCACAGGCACCGATTTTATGATTGCCACTGCCAATCCATTGGCAACAAAGGCGGGATATGAAGTTTTAAAAGATGGCGGCAGCGCCGCCGATGCCGCCATCACGGCGCAATTGGTTTTGGGTTTGGTTGAACCACAATCATCTGGTTTGGGTGGTGGTGCGTTCGCACTTTATTACGATGCAAAATCACAACAATTATCATCATGGGATGGACGCGAAACCGCACCTCATTCCGCCACGCCAGACATGTTTTTGGATGAAACAGATCAACCCATTCCATTTTGGGACGCGGTGATTGGCGCACAATCCGTTGGCGTACCGGGAACACCAAAATTATTGGATACACTTCATAAAAATTATGGTGTTCTGCCTTGGACAAATTTATTTCCAACCGCGATTGACCTTGCCGATAATGGATTTGAAAAATCGCCGCGCCTCAAACAAATGATCGCCGAAGATCACGGGAAATTAGATCGGTTTGAATCAACACGCGATTATTTTTATGCCTCTGACGATATTTTAAAAAATCCAGATTACGCATCAACTTTGCGTTTGTTTCAAACCATGGGGGCATCCATTTTTTATGATGATAATTTAATTGGCGGGCATCTTATAAAAGCAACGGACGGACGCATCAATGCTGGTGATTTAAAAAATTATAAAGTCATTGAACGTGCACCAGTATGCGATGATTATCGCGGATATAAAATTTGTTCAATGAATGAACCATCCAGTGGTGGCCTAACTATCCTACAAATTTTAAAAATTTTAGAACCGTTTGATTTAAAACGCGATGACATTGAAACAATCCACCGCATTGCCGAGGCATCAAAAATGGCCTTTGCCGACCGCAACATGTATATGGCCGACCCTGATTTTGTTGATACCCCCAACACTGCATTATTAAATGATGATTACATCACCAAACGCCGCGCATTAATGAGTGATACTGCTCAAACTTATAACGCAGGCTCATTAACCGATATTTTTGCCGCGCAAACCAAACAAATAGAGGACGGTACAACCCATATTGTCGCGATTGATAAACAGGGCAACGCCATTTCCATGACCTCAACAATCGAAAGTGCATTCGGGTCAAAAATCATGACCAACGGGTTTTTATTAAACAATGAAATGACCGATTTTTCATTTGAACCTATGAAAGATGGCAAGCCCGTCGCCAACGCGATTGAGGCAGGTAAACGCCCACGATCATCCATGGCACCAACAATTGTGTTTGATAAGGACGGATCGCCCCTCCTCCTCATCGGATCGGCAGGTGGTTCGCGGATTATTGGATACGTCCTGCAACGCATTATCGCCGTATTGGATTGGGGAATGGATGTTGACGATGCCCTTGCGATGCCTTCATTTTTAGACCGAGGAAACGGATTAGAGATAGAACCTTGTCATTCTGAGGAGGCAAAGCCGACGAAGAATCCCCCTAAGATTCTTCGCTGCGCTCAGAATGACAATTTATTGATATCAAAGAACCACGACGTTCAAGTCAAAGATTTAAACAGCGGTCTCACCGCCATTCACATTAAGGATGGTTTTATAACTGGCTCTTCCGACCCACGACGAGAGGGCGTGGCGATGGGACAGTAAACGCTTAACAAAGCCACCCTTTCATAGCTATTCGCAGTTCACGACCTTTTTGACGGCGTTTTTTATTTACTATATTTTGGGCCATAGCTATTGAAGATAAACTTTTAATATGATCGCAATCTAAGCCGCTAACATCTAAGGCTTCTACCAAATCTTTTGATGTTTTAAAACCTGCAAGGGATGCATATAAAAAAAACCTTTTTATATCATTCACAAGTGGGTCATTAACTGGTTTTCTTATAGTTGACTTTAAATGTTGAAAGGCCTTAGCAAAAACAGCTCTAACATCAGATTTACGAATA
Source organism: uncultured Micavibrio sp. (assembly GCA_964350795.1). Taxonomy (GTDB): domain Bacteria; phylum Pseudomonadota; class Alphaproteobacteria; order Micavibrionales; family UBA1664; genus UBA1664. The sequence goes on along the minus strand of CAYGLI010000005.1, from coordinate 36,869 downwards.
ATATTACGGGGGTGACCAATATTGTAAATATTTTCTTTATTCATCATTTTCAACTCATCTTCTATCGCACAATGACAAGCTCCCCCTTCAATTTGAGCATAAAGCATTTGAATTTCGTTAGCCTCCGCAATTATTGAACTGATTTTACTGCCAGAGGGAAATTGATGTACTGAACTAGGCATTATATATTTTTTCACTTTACCTTATGTCTATTTTATTATTGTTTATAACGTATTGCTTATGATTAATGCAAGTTAAAAGTAATTCAAGATATAAAATTATAAAAACAAAAAAAAGAAATAAAATAATAATTTAAAATTTATTGTTCTTCGGAAACCCATTCGGCGGTAATTTCCCTTGCCCTGCGCGACCCATGACCCATGGTTTAACATCTTCGATGCGCTCACCGCTTCCATATTTAAATGGTAATCCTGTTTCAAGATTGAATGTTTTTAGGTCGGATAATGCGCCGCCCTTGTATTTTTGCAGGATAACCCCCTTACCCTTGGCCATTTCGGGCATGTCGGATAATGGAAACACGATGAATTTACGGTTTGTACCAATCACGGCAATATGGTCATCGCCGTTATCAACCATATAACAAACAGCGGCCTTTGCCTTATCGGTAACATTTAACACCTGCTTACCACCTTTTGTTTGCGCCAACACATCCGCCATTGGCACAATAAACCCATGCCCAGTCGACGCCGCCACAACCATTTTTTGTCCCTCGGCATAGAGTTTCATATCCACAATATCAACGTCATTGGGCAAATCGACCATCAATCGGATTGGTTCACCAAAACCACGCCCTGCGGGCAATTTATCCCCGCCAATCGTATAAAAACGACCATTGGACGCAAACACCAAAATCTTATCCGTTGTTTGCGCGGGAAAAACGAATAAACCGCTGTCGCCATCTTTATATTTCAAATCTTTTGGATCATGGCCATGGCCTTTTAACGCACGAATCCATCCCATTTTGGAGCATACAACCATAATTGGTTCTTTTTCAATCATGGCGTCATCAGGCACAGTAATCAGTGATGGCGCAGACCCAATCACGGTACGCCTTGCCCCTAACTCAGTATTCTTGGCAAAAGTCTTTCGCAATTCTTGGATTTGTTTTTTGATGGCTGTCCATTGGCGTGCCTCTGACCCAATCAATTTTTCCAAGGAATCACGCTCGGCAGACAGCGCATCATGTTCTTTTTTAATTTCGAATTCTTCAAGTTTATGAAGGGCACGCAGGCGCATATTCAATATCGCCTCTGCCTGAATTTCGGTTAGGCCAAATGCCTTCATTATGTCTTGTTTGGGGTTATCCTCGTAACGTATAGTGCGAATAACCTCGTCCAAATTAAGGTATGCAATCAGATAGCCTTCCAAAACCTCAAGGCGATGTTTGACCTTTTCCAAACGAAAGTTCGAGCGACGTACCAAGACCTCTTGGCGGTGATCAAGAAATGCCTGAAGAATTTCTTTTAAATCCATCACGCGTGGAATGCGTCCGCCTTCCAACACATTCAAATTCATTGAAAAGCGGGATTCCAAATCGCAATGACGGTACAACGCCTCCATCAAAATTTCAGGTTCGACATTACGGTTTTTGGGCACCAACACAACGCGGATATCCTCGGCGGATTCATCGCGCACATCATCCAACATCGGAATTTTTTTGGTATTAATCAAATCGGCAATTTTTTCGATGAGTTTTGATTTACCCACCTGATACGGAATTTCGGTGACGATAATTTCGTATAGACCTTGTTTTAAGTCTTCCTTATGCCATTTGGCGCGCACACGGAATGCGCCCTTGCCCGTGACATAGGCGTTGATGATGTCGTCTTGGTTTTCAACCAATGTTCCGCCTGTTGGAAAATCGGGGCCTGAAATATGATTGCGGACTAAATCCTCAACGCTTGGGTTATTCTCGATAATATCTTCCATCGCGGAACATAATTCATCCACGTTATGCGGTGGTATATTGGTTGCCATACCAACGGCAATACCGCTTGACCCATTGGCAAGCAAATTTGGAAAGGCCGCGGGGAACACAACGGGCTCCATTGTTTCGCCATCATATGTAGGGCGAAAATCAACGGCGTTTTCCTCGATTCCTTCCAACATCAACATGGATACGGCGGTTAAGCGGGATTCGGTATAACGCATCGCCGCGGCATTATCGCCATCAATATTTCCGAAATTCCCCTGCCCATCAACCATGGGATAGCGAACGGAAAATTCCTGAGCCAAACGCACAAGCGCATCATAAACCGATTGATCACCGTGGGGGTGAAATTTACCAATCACATCCCCAACCACACGCGCACATTTTTTTGGCGAGAGTTTGGGGTCAAGCTTCAATTGATGCATCGCATATAAAATACGACGGTGAACAGGTTTCATACCATCCCGCACATCAGGTAATGACCGCGACGTAATGGTGGATAGCGCATAAGCAAGATATTTCTCACTTAAAATCACGTCCATATTGCGGTTTTCAATGTTGTTCATGGCATTAATCTAAACCGCAGAGACGCAGAGATACAGAGGTTTTTTTATGATATCCAATGAGAAAATTATTTCACCACTAATGACACAAAGTTGACTAAGTTTTTAAAGTTTTAATTTTGGTAATTTTCGACGTGATGAAGATACCGCTAATTTATCATCCATGCGTCCACGGACATGCGCATTCATACGGAATGGTTCCCATGATGATTTTTTTTGTTTAGCTTCACCGCTAACTACTACCTCAGACACTGTAGCTTGAGGTTCACTAATAATTTCCTTTTTAGCTAGCACTGATTTAGGACTAACATTAACTTCTTTTTCGAAATCAAAATTTTTAATATCTTCTAACGTACATTTAAACACCGCAGTAATTTTACTAAGTGTTGTCGATCTGTAACTTTCTGACCTCTTTTTTTCTATTCCGCTTATTAAAGAGTGACTTAAACCTGATAGCTCTGCTAACTGGCTTTGGTTAACCCCCATCGTTATTCTGCGATATCTTACAAAATCACCTAGTTGTTTTTTTGTGATACCATATGGTAAAATTTTATTCATAAAAATTAATTACCATAGAATTCATTGTTTTGTCAATTTTTTTATAAATTTATATTTTTTAGAAATAAAACCCCTCCAACTGCCCCCTCGCACTCGGCAATTCGGCGAAGGATGAATGTTGTAACAATCGATGCATCAGGAAATATCCTGTGAGTTTTAACCCCTTGACGATGTCATCATCCGCCAAATCTTCACCTTGTAAAAACTGAGGAATTTCAAGCAGTTTGGACGCATAAGGTTCTGCCTCCGCCGCGCATACTGCCCTACCTGATTTTGGGGAAATATGGGTTAAATTGTCGGTTACGCCGGTCACGGCACATTTGGTCATGTCGATGCCATAACCCATTTCCTTGAGAAACGCCATTTCCCACATAATATATGTAGGAGGCCATTGATCGGTGCGTAAAATATTTAAAAATGCGTATGTGCCGTGAAATAATGCGGGATGTTCCTCGCGCTCTGGCAAAAACATATCCAATAATCCGCATACGGATCGCAAGGCCAATAATGCCCGCGCATCATCCATAACCGATAGCGCGATATCCGTTTCCAATTCCAAATCAAATCGCCCTAATTGTCCATCCGTTTTCGATTGCCAATCGAACGAAACGATATTGCCTTGCTGAAGGAATGATTTTAATCGGGATGAACTTTGTGCGCCATTCACGTACCCACCGCATTTTCCGTTATTTTCGGATAAAACATGCACAACCGCCCCACCCTCACCATGCGCACGAACGGACAATATTATACCTTGGTCTTCGAATTGATTCATGGGTATGATTATGCCATGAAATCCTATATCCATCCCAAGCCTTTTTATTTCATCCGCCATGGAGAATCTATATGGAATACGCTTGATCAATTTGCCGGCGGGCAAACAGACACACCCTTAACAGATAAAGGAATAATACAAGCCCAAGATGCACGAGCAACATTTGATATGTTATCACCAAGCCCTACGCATATTATTCACTCTTATTTATCACGAGCAAAGGATACGGCTTGTATTTTAAACATAAACAAATCTCTTCCTATGATTGAACGAACTGACTTGCGCGAAGTTGATGCTGGCGATTGGGCGGGGTTATCCAATACTGAGGCTAAAGCGCGATGGGCGGATGGCCTTACGCCCATTAATGGTGAAAATATCGATATGTTTAAAAACCGTATTCAACGATGCTTCAACGATATTTTGATTACTGATAATTATGAAATACCTTTCATTGTGGCTCATGGCCGAATTATAAACGCCATTGATGCAATTTATGGCATTCCGCAACGGTCGCTACAGGTAAAAAATTGCCAAATATTGAAATTCATCCCTTCAAAAGGGCAATACCCTTGGGATGTTCACATCTGCACAATCAAAAGCGGCCGAATTCACGAAGAATTGGCAGATTGGTCACAAATCTAAAACATTAATAATTTACGCTATTATCCCCTTGACCTAAGTAAGGTAAATTGATATACTATTCTTATAAACAAAGGATAGATAATGAAACACCTTACATTCAAAGAATTTTTTAAACTTTTCCCTGATGATGACACTTGTTTAAGCCATCTTATGAAGGTAAATTACGGCTTGGAACATAAATGCCGTAAGTGTGAACGTGATTCAAAATTTAGCCGTGTATCATCACAACGTGCCTTTGCTTGTCAGTTTTGCGGTGACCACGTTTATCCATGTGTAGGAACGCCTTTTGAAAAATCACGCACATCATTACAAACTTGGTTCTATGCCATGTATTTATTTGCTACATCACGTCATGGCGTATCTGCAAAGGAATTAGAACGTCAATTAGGCGTTACTTATAAATGCGCTTGGCGTATTGGACATGAAATTCGTAAGCACATGGCGGATGTTGACGGTGAAACTCCATTATCAGGAATTATCGAAGTCGACGAAACTTATGTAGGTGGTAAAGCAAAAGGCAAGCGAGGACGTGGTGCGGATAATAAGACGGTTGTTTTTGGCATGTTGGAACGTGACGGTAAAATCATGACTAAGATTGTACCAAACGCTAGAACGAAGACACTACAACCACATATCATGCAAAACGTAACGCAAGGTTCAGAAATTCAATCGGATGAATGGTGGGCTTACAAAGGTCTTGATAAGAAAGGCTATACACATCAAACAGTCGAACACGGCAAAGGCGAATATGCTCGTAATGGTATTCATGTGAATGGATTAGAGGGTTACTGGTCAATGTTAAAAAAGGGCATACGCTCAACTCACATTCATGTGTCAAGCGAATATCTAGGCAACTACTCAAAAGAATTTGAATACAGATACAACAACCGCAAAAAGCCTAATGCGATGATTTTTGATCTTTTGACTGTTTTCCCTCGGTCATAGATTTAACAATCTTATCCAGTTTATCTTTATCAGCATGGGGCGTGTCTTTTTCACGCTCTTTTATGAACTGGTCTAACTTTTTAGGGTCTTTTTGTACGTCCTTGAGAGTTGTCATGTGAAGTTTCATCCTTAATCGATTTTTCTAATCCATCTTTTTGTGAAGAGATATATTTTCCAACTAGAAAACTTATGATTGCTATCGCAAGTCCAAATGGAATGCCTATGTAGCATGTAGCTTGCGCTAATGGTGGCAATTCTTCAAAGTTTGTGAATAATGCCTGTGATAACAAGCCTATTGCAAAAGAACCGCTACCAGAGGCAACGTTATATGCTCTATTTTCCACAACAGACCATATACTAAGGCCTTTTAGCTCTGTTGCTGTAATAGTATAGGCTTCCATACTTCTTCTGGAACCCATAACGCATACAGACAATGTGCCATCTTCTAGTGCTGCAGCCTCTTTTGATGCGGCATCATCTATATCATCCTCTTTTGGGACATTTATTACCGGAACATCTTTTAAAGAGGGTTTTTCTGTCATATCAATTTGAGTTTGTGGCTGCTAATTTACTGTAATAATCTTCAATCAAATCATTTGAAATAACACCGTTCTGACCGTGATAACGATATGTCATATCCCAAGGGCTACCCTGTAAGTGTGTCAATCTTGATAAAGCGGGGCCTGAAAAGTTCCCGTATTTCAGATATACTTGATTCATTATGTGTTTCTCAAAATCATCAAACACATTGACTTCTTCAGTCAATACCTCTGTTATTGCCTGACTCCTGTAATTTCTGATTTTTTCGTATAATTCCCTTATGACTGGCCCATATCTCCACGCCTCTACATCTTCTCTAATCAATTGCCTACCGTAAAGGCCTAGCATCCATCCGTGGCACATATAAACAAGTTTTAACATTTGCATAGGTGTAACTGTATCATTAGCCTCTTTGGCTTTTCTCAAGATATATTCGGCCACCTGTATAGCTGACTTCATTTTGCACATCCTTTCACACTTAATTTATAACACATTACCTATAAAAACACAAGATTTTGTTCTTATTATGTTCCCTAATTTCAGTGTTTCGTATCCGTCTTAATATAGCGTTAAGATTGAAAAATCAATCAAAACAACTCACACAAATAGTGCCTACGCCGTATAATGTTGTCACGTAATTTTCAATACTTATGTCTAGGGGATAATAACGATAATTTAAGACGTCCACGTGCGGACTTTGCCCGTATCAACATGCACAAATCCGCTGCGTGGATAATACCCAACACCACCTACGCGCAATGCGCGCGCGGCGTTACGAACCCTTGATGGTGATGATCCTGGGACACGAATATCGGCGGCCTGCCCCTTCATATGGAATGAATTTTTGGCAACACCACCGGTGTTACGGCGTAACATGTTATTTGTTTTGGGTGAACGATATCCTGAGAGTATCTCAATCGCGTCACCACAACGGCAATCACGTTGAACGCGGGCCAATGTATCAATTAATTCTGGATCAATTGGGTGAATGTCGCCCGTACGATGGTCGCGTAGAACACGGTTAATGCGGCGAAAGGCCGATGGTACGTAATAACTACCGATTCTGTAAACACCCTTAAATCTTTCGCCGGTGTGGGCGTTTCTGATGGAAACTTCATGTCCGATTGTTTGACGAGCCGATGCTGGCATAACCTTAAGCGCGCCCGAGGCCACAAGTGCGATACCCGCAACGGAAAAGGAGACGAACTTGCGTCTTGCTTTATTCAACTTCATTTTATCCACTCTTATTATTTTCTTTTTATTATTCCTATAGGATGCCACAATTTGGTTAACACAAGATAAATATTATTTATTAATTCACAAGCATTATTTGATTCGTTTCCACGACTTGACTTCCATTCATCATATCACGATATTCGTCCGCGTCCAAATCGTAAATATCTACCCCTAATACCAATTCTCCGTCATTGTCCAACCACGCTGTTTTGTAATCAAAATAGACAGGAATAGATCGTTTCGCACCTACATTATATGTTTCACCTTCGGCCAAAACCTGATTAATTTTTTCAGTGTCCCAACCAGTGTTATCTTTCAACAAGAATAAGGCAATTTTGTGAGGGTCAAACACCCGAACACAACCCGAGCTTCGCGCCCTTGCCGAGCGGTTAAATAAATATTTTTGGTTCGTATCATGCAAATATATGTCATAGCGGTTATTCATTAAAAACCTGTATCGTCCCAATGGATTCGCATCCCCTGCGTTTTTATAAAACCGCATGGCCTTAATTTCATTATCAGATAAAAAATTCCAATCGATGGTTGTTGGGTCAATTGGTTCTGCGTCTCTATCCCAACTGGCGTAAATCATCACGCCCTGTTCCGTCACCCACTCAGGGTTTTCGCGCAATTTGGGGATATAATCCTCGGATTTAATCGTTGGTGGCAATGTCCATCCAGGGTTTAAACGAACCCCCGTCATGACGGTTGTAAATCGATTTGTTTGGCGTTCTTTCGACCCCACAACCACTGGCATTTCAAACGCTATTTCATTATCCTCATACGCGGTTAAATGATATCGTGCGATATCGACATCAATCCGCAAATCAGGGCGGCCTAACCATTCAGGTTGTTTCAGGCGATGAATATTCACCTCAATCTGTTTTTTTTCATCATTTAATGTTCGGTTTAAAATCGCCAATGTCTGTTGACCCAGAATTCCATCATCTTTCAACCCCATTTGACGTTGATATTGTTTAACCGCCTCAACAAGATTACTTGAATATAAATAAGGGTCTAAATCCAACACGTCTTGGATGATGAGATGTGATAACCTTGCGCGCAATAACGGCAGATTAGGGTCAACGTCCCCTTCCTTTAAAAACCTCTTGGTCAATGTGATTTGTGGGAATTCAGTGTGCTCATCATCAGAAAGCTTTTTTTCAACCTCAACCAATCTGTCCTCCAGCGCGGATAGCAACAAATTGAAATCACTCGCCTTTAAAGACTGAAGAGGAAAAACAATGAAAGCACAAATAAATAAAATAAAATAAAGTCGCATAAGCCTTAAATATTCTCACCTTTTTTAAGTGATCTTGACCGCTCAATCGCTTTGCGAAAGTTGATGGGCTCTGAAATTTGAGGTAACATAATTTCACCAACCCCCATACCACGCACGGCGACATACCCAAAATTCATCATGCGCCCTAATATCCCTTGGGATACGTCGACGCCCTCAATCCTGTCCACATTAATTTCCGCCATATGACGTGAGATTAACCCGCGTTTCAACACCAATCGATCCGTCGTGATACAAATTTCTGTTGTGTGCTTTATAATCATTTTTTGAACAAAGGCCAAAATACAAAGCACAAGCACACCAAACGCCCCTAATTTAATGCCCCAATGCATGGATTGAATAATATCAATAACGCCACCACGAAATTCAACCGCTGCACCCCAATATCCCGATGATTTTGCGTTATGAATCATTGTGCCTGGCACATATTGTTGAACGGTTTGAAATACCTCGTAATAATATCCACCATACAGCACAAGCCCCATGCCAACGACGCCCATCACAATCCAAATGGCGGCGTTAAATGTATACCACCAATGAAATTCACCAATACGAATAATTTCTTCGTTCGGGTTTAATGATTGCTGGATATAAAGCATTTAAGTTTACTTATCCCCCAAACAAATACCAAGCGCACGGGCGGTATGAACAAGCGTTCCATCGGTATCGACATCTTGATATGTTGCAATTGCATCGGCAATTGGCACATCCACAACCTTGCGGTTTTGCCATGCAACCATGCGGCCAAACGCGCCTTCCTTAATCAAATCAACCGCACGCACACCAAATGCGGCGGCAATCATTCTATCACTATATGTAGGTTGCGCGCCGCGTTGTGTATGCCCAAGGACAGTCACCCGTGTTTCAGATCCAGTTACCTGAGCGATTTTTTCACCCAAATAATCGCCAATACCGCCAAGACGTTTTTGTCCATCGGCAAATGTTTTTTGCAATGGGTTTCCATGCTCATCCTTTACCGCCTCTGACACAACAACAAGTCCAAAATTGCGGCCTTTGTCTTTGACGGACTGTATCTTTTTGGCAATAGACTCCAAATTATAGGCAATTTCTGGAATTAAAATAACATCCGCTCCACCTGCAATTCCTGCGCTTAACGCAATATGCCCTGCGTCGCGACCCATCACCTCTAAAATCATCACACGGTCATGGCTTGCGGCGGTTGGTTGCAACCTGTCCAATGCCTCGGTCGCAACGGTTACCGCTGTATCAAACCCAACCGACATTTCCGTGCACCCCAAATCATTATCAATGGTTTTGGGTACACCAACCATATTGAACCCGCCGCGTTCCGCCAATTGTTTTAAAATGGCGAATGACCCATCGCCACCAATACCAATAATGGCATCAAGCCCCAGCGTTTCAATGCCTTTTAAAATATCTTCGGATAAATCCTTCGTTGTACCGTCGGCACATGGAAATGCAAATGGGTTCCCCTTATTCATTGTGCCTAATATCGTGCCACCCAAACGCAAAACCGTGCCATCAAATTCCTTAACGGATAATTTGCGTGCCTTTGGTGGGTCATACATCAATCCATGCGTTCCATTAAGAATACCATAGACTTCCCAATTCAATTGATCCGCGTAATGCACAACCGATCGGATAACCGCATTCAGCCCCGCGCAATCACCGCCACTCGTTAATATTCCAATTTTCTTTGTCATGCCCAATACTATACCTCAAGCCACTATTCTGACGAAGGCCAGAATCCATAAATATTACAATCGTTACACAGTAAAATAGATTACCACCTTAACCGCAATGACGAAATTTGATTTATTCAAAATAATTATCTTAAAAAATTAGTCAATTTCTGTTATTCTATTGCAATAATAATTTTTACTAAGGTTTTGAAAATAAATGGATAGCGAATATGAAGAAGAATTGCGCGCACGCCTTGCAATTCTGATAGAGGAACACAGCGACCTAGACCAAGTCATTAGCAAATTAATGACAACACCGCCCGTTGATTTCATTCAATTACAACGCCTCAAAAAAAGAAAACTCGCCCTAAAGGACGAGATTCGTAAGATTGAGAGTAATCTAATTCCTGATATTATCGCTTAAAAAACTCCTCACGACTTTGAGTTTCAAAATCACCCTTGACAAAATAGGAATAAATTCATATAATAACCCTATAAATTTAAACACAAAAACAAAAAAAAGGGCAAAACAAAACACAAACTCTGGAACGAACTGAGTTTTCGACAAAAATCCATTAAAAATCAATGCGTTACGGGCACCTCATTTTGTCTTTCCGATTTCGCCATGAATCTTTATCATAGGGGTCTGTAATTCTAAGGATAAATCACATGACAAAAACACGTATCGAAACTGACTCTCTTGGCAAAATGAATGTCTCTGCGGACAAATATTGGGGCGCACAAACCCAACGGTCATTAGAGAATTTTAAAATTGGCGGTGAAAAACAACCTGAACCACTCATCCGCGCCCTTGGCATTGTTAAAAAAGCCGCGGCGCAGGCGAATATGGATTTGAAAGTCCTCCCGAAAAAAATAGGCGCACAAATCGTAAAGGCCGCGGACGAGGTGATTGACGGTACATTAATCGACCATTTCCCACTTGTCGTGTGGCAAACAGGATCGGGCACGCAATCCAACATGAACACAAACGAGGTTATTGCCAACCGCGCCATCGAAATGATGGGTGGAAAAATTGGATCAAAAGACCCCGTGCACCCCAATGACCATGTGAATATGGGGCAATCATCCAACGATACGTTCCCCACCGCCATGCATATTGCCGCGGCGGTTGAGGTTCATTCATCTTTAATTCCTGCATTAGAAAAACTTTATAATGCGTTGAACCAAAAATCAAAAGACTACTCCAAAATTGTAAAAATTGGTCGTACACATTTACAGGATGCCACGCCATTAACATTGGGTCAGGAATTTTCTGGATACGCCCAACAAATGAAATATTCCATCGAACGCGTCAAGGCCACCTTGCCGCGATTAATGTTATTGGCACAGGGTGGAACCGCCGTTGGAACAGGCATTAATTCCAAAAAAGGATTCGATAAAAAATTCGCCGAAAAGGCATCAAAAATTACAGGGTTAAAATTCAAAACCGCCCGGAATAAATTCGAAGCCCTCGCCGCGCATGACGCCTTGGTTGAGGTTTCGGGCGCGTTGAATACAATCGCCGCATCGTTGATGAAAATTGCAAATGATATTCGCCTCCTCGGCTCTGGCCCTCGATGTGGAATTGGTGAATTGGATTTACCCGCCAACGAACCGGGATCATCCATCATGCCCGGCAAGGTCAACCCAACACAGTCCGAGGCGATGACGCAGGTTTGCGCGCAGGTCATGGGCAATCATGTTGCCGTCACCGTTGGCGGATCAAACGGACATTTTGAATTGAACGTGTTTAAACCCGTTATGATTTACAATGTCCTGCAATCCATCCGGTTAATAAGCGATAGTTGCCACAGTTTTACCGATAATTGTGTCGTTGGAATCAAGGCCAATGAAGACCGTATTAACAAATTATTGAATGAATCCCTGATGTTGGTCACCGCGCTTAACCCTCATATCGGCTATGATAATGCCGCCAAGATTGCCAAAAAGGCGCATGCCGATGGAACAACATTAAAAGAGGCAGGTATCGCATTGAAATTATTGACCGAAGACCAATTTGATAAATGGATTAAACCCGCGGAAATGATTAAACCTAAGTAAATACCCCCTCTCCCTCGGGAGAGGGTTGGGGTGAGGGGCAAACCCCGCGCTATCCCCTCATCCGATTTTGCGTTGCAAAACCACCTTCTCCCATGGGAGAAGCGAACTTTTAATCCACATCACCCAATTTCTTTTTAGAGGTCGCCGCCAACATATGCATAACATCAACATGTTTTTGTGACGCGGCCTTTTTCTTAAGCGGAATGGCGTATGCTTCCTGACCAAATTGCGCGGCTTCCTTGGATATAAATCCCTTGAGGATATCCTTACCAACTTGATCTTTTTTACTGGATGAATTGGCCGCCTCGTGCGCCTCTTCCTCCAAAATTTCATCATCGGTTTTAAGCATACGATTAAGCGTGCGCTGAACCGCATAGGCGACAATCCCGTTTAGGTGCGGGCGCGTAATATCCAACAATAATTTATGATCCTCGTACAACCATGCAAAAATCTGTTTCTTTGCATCATTTGTATTTCCATTATGCAGGCGCAATGCCTCTTTGATACGGTTTTCGGTGTAATTAATACTCATAATAGATAGAGTATGACACAGAGTTTAATAAATTGGAAATTTTAGTGTAACGCATATTTTTTTTGACTGGCTGTTGTAGGCAATTTCAACTCTAATCTTATGATGCTTTCTATTTCATCTAAAGAACAGTAACAATTTGCATTACTTGATATTGCTGCATGCATTGCTAAATCACTTATCGAATTGAAAACGCCCATTGGAACTATTCTTAATTCATCACCATCATCACTTGCGTATTCACCAATGTTATCTAAACCCGCGATAGCCATTTTTCTGTAATAGTTAGCCAAAATAGATTTTTTCAATCTTTCATAATCAGACGGATTTTGATCCAACATGTCATCAGAAAGAATTTTTTGCTTTGAAGCACCCAATAGCCTGTCGAGCAAAACATCATTATCCCATTGTTTCAAAACATCCTCTTGCCCTCTCATCCCGTTTTCTTCATAGATTGATTCGATCAATTCGTATGTTTTTAATGGATGAGACGAAGTCACTTCAACAATTTGACGATTGTTAGTCAATTTTACGGAGACACCACTTGATGCGAGCGCACTTAGTTCATCATAAATTTCTTCTAATTTACCTACGTCATCTGGGTCAGGAAAATCTTCGCCTTTCATGTTTGGACAAACAAATTGAATTCTATGTGATTTATCTTTCAATTCTTTATAAGCAATCCCGAAATTCTCGTAATCTTTATAGGCGCGATAACTGTAAAAACCAGAAACGATTGCATCGGCACATCGTGGATATTTAAAATCTGGTTCATTATTATCCAGATGAATAAGTTCCGGCACATGGTCTTGAAATGCTTTCATAAGCATGTCATCCAACCCATCCAGCGTTTCTTCGTCCAAGCCATCAGGATTTTGATCAATATATTCCTGTAATGCGGCAACAACATACCCCGCATTATCAAACGTCATAATGCCGTTATCGTAATCAAAAACTATACCCTCTAATTTTTGATTATTAACAAACTCTATAAAATTAAAAATTTGTTGTGAAACTTCTGCTATGTCTTCAGAATCATCTTTAACATGAAATGATATATCCAATTTGACAGCATCATCGTTGCGTAAGACTTTTGCAGAGTAGTCTTTTTTATTTCCCAAAACATAATGAGGAACATTCACAAAAATTTGTGATACCGCGATTTCAAATTCCTTTGGATATTGAAATTCTTCTTTATTGTTTTGGGTTTGAGTATCACTCATATATTTATTTCCCTGTCCTTTTTATTTATTGGTAGCAAGTAGAGTGATATAAAGTCAATTAAATTATGGAATTATAAACAATTTGCTTTGCTTAGGACACTATATTAAAATGAAGAATGATGGAAAAATTAACTATTCATGATGTCTTTTCCGCATTCAAATCAGCGACGGCTGGGGCAAATATAACTCTTAAAGGTAACAAGATTACTTATGCATTAACCGACAAAAAAACAAAGCATAAGGGACAGTGTTTTATCTTTTTTCAGGCCGCACAAACTGCGCAAAAATCAAAACAAAAAAGTTTCCCTATAAACGATATGCGTATGCGTTTATCAGGGCATCCACATGACCGCCCCGCAACATTATCAATAACAAATAATCTGGATAATAAGGCAGTTGATAAATTCAATATCGAACAAAACCCTGATGGATCAATTAAGGCCGATTTTATAAAAATGATTCTTGGTCAAATTAAAAACAGAGCACAAGAATCTTTAAAAATCTCTATAGCGCGCAAAGCTCCCGAACTATAGATTTTGTCCCTGCCATTCTTTGTGCCGTGGATGTCCATCCGCGGGGGAAGAATAATTTTTGATCTGGACGCAACCTGACCGTACCGGCCTTTTCCTGAATAAACGCCATTAATCCCGCTGGGTTGTGGGGGGCGTTGTTGTAATATGTGACCAAAACGCCCTTTGGCCCTGCCTCAACATGGCTGATATTCGCGGCCTTGCATTGTTGTTTGATTGTGATGAGTTGGAGCAAATTTTCAACCTCGTCAGGGAGCGATCCAAAACGGTCAATCATTTCCGCGGCGAATGATTCAATTTCACCCTTATCCATTAATGTCGCGATACGGCGGTACAATGACATCCGAACGCTTAAATCCTCAACGTAATTTTCGGGAATAAGGATGGATGCGCCCAAATTAATTTCGGGTGAAAATTCGACCTGTTCAACCGCGTGTTTATCTTGACCACCTGCGCGCGCCTCGGCCACGGCCTCTTCTAACATTTGTTGGTACAGCTCGACCCCGACTTCCTTGATATGGCCTGATTGTTGTTCACCAACCAAATTCCCTGCCCCGCGTAAATCCATGTCATGCGATGCCAATTGGAACCCAGCGCCAAGCGTGTCGAGTTGACCGATAATTTCCAATCGTTTCATAGCAATTTCGGATAAAACCTTGTTTTGTTGGTAGGTTAGGTACGCGTACGCGCGGATTTTTGACCGTCCGATGCGTCCACGAATTTGGTATAATTGTGCTAGCCCAAACATATCCGCACGGTGCACAATCATTGTGTTTGCCGATGGCACATCAATCCCCGATTCAATGATATTGGTGGCCAATAACACATCATATTGTTTTTCGTAGAATGCGGTCATGCGGTCTTCTAAATCACCAGCCGATAATTGCCCGTGCGCGGCAATTAATTTTACCTCTGGCACCAATTCGGCAATCAAATCCCGCATTTCGCGGATATCCTTGACGCGTGGACAAACGATAAAGCTCTGCCCGCCGCGGTGATGTTCTCTCAACAATGCCTCTCGCACAATCATCGGGTCAAACGGCAAAACGAATGATCGAATGGACAGGCGGTCCACGGGCGGTGTTGTAATCAACGACATATCCCGAACCCCCGTCAGAGACATTTGCAATGTGCGTGGGATGGGCGTTGCGGTAAGGGTGAGGACATGGACATCGGCCTTAAGGTCTTTTAACCGTTCTTTTTGCTTGACGCCAAAACGTTGTTCTTCGTCAACAATAACGAGGCCGAGTGAATTAAACACCAAACTCTCGGCCAATAATGCATGTGTACCAATCACGATATTGACTGAACCATCCTTTAATCCATCTTTGGCTAATTTTTGATCTTTCGCGCTTACCAATCGGGATAATTGTGCCAACCGTAATGGCGTTCCCTTAAAACGGTTGCAGAAATTTTCGTAATGTTGGCGTGCCAATAATGTTGTTGGGGCGATGATTGCCACCTGTCCACCCGCCATGGCGGTAACGTACGCGGCGCGGATGGCGATTTCGGTTTTACCAAATCCAACGTCACCACACACCAACCTGTCCATTGGTTTACCACATGCCAAATCATCCAACACGGCATCGATGGATGATTGTTGGTCTTCGGTTTCGTGGTAGGGAAAACGCGCGGCAAATTCGTTGTACACCTCGGGTTGAATTTGGAATGTGTCCGCGGTTTGCAATGCACGCGCGGCGGCGATATCGATTAATTTTCCTGCCATTTCAAGCAAGTTTTTCTTAACCTTGGCACGGCGTGCCTGCCACCTCGCGCCGCCCAATTTATCCAAATTGACAATTGAATCGGCATCGCCATAACGGCTTAGGACTTCTATATTTTCAACAGGGACATAGAGTTTGTCACCACCATCGTAAATAAGGCGAACGCAATCATGTTTTGCACCAAAAACGTCTAGGGTTTCTAGCCCTTCAAAACGACCAATTCCGTGTTCCATATGGACAACAAAATCACCAGTCGATAATGATGACACTTCGCGCAAAAATGCATCGGCTTTGCGTTTGCGTTTTTTGGTTTTACGCACCAATCGGTCACCTAAAATTTCGGTTTCCGTCACCATGATAATGCGGTCATTGATGAATCCGCGCTCCAATGGCAAAGTGACCAGCGCGATTGACGATTGCTTTAATTTTATGGCTTCGTCAAATGTATCGCAAATTTTGATATTTGTAATGTCATGCGCCTCTAACAACCCCTTTAGGCGCTCGCGTGCACCGTCAGAATAAGCATTGATGATGGCTTTGCGCCCATTCTTGTCATTCTGAGCCAAAGGCGAAGAAGCTCGCGATCCTTCGCTACGCTCAGGATGACAATATTTGGAAAGGTATTTTTTTAATTCATCGAACACATTGCCATCGGGTAATGCTCGGATGTCTGCAAAATCACGGCCTTGTTTTGGCTGTGTTTCATCCGATTGAAATGGGGACAGCATTTTATAGACAGGGATTATTTTATCAAAAGCACCATTAATCGGAACCGCATGGTAAATGGGTTGTTCATGCCCCTTTTGTTTTTTATTCGCCTGTGCGGTTTGGGTCGCAAGGGTTTGACGGGATTGATAGAAATCTTCGATTTGTTCCCATGCCTCGATCATCGCCTGATCACCCTGATGATCCATGGATACAGATGAATCAGGCATATAATCAAATACACTGACCATCTCATCAAAAAACAGCGATTGCCAATGTTCCGTCCCTGCGATTTTACGACCATCTGTAATCGCCTCGTATAGCGGATCAGACGTATTGACTGTGCCGAATAATTCACGATATTGAGATCGAAACCGTTGAATCGATTCTTTATCCATTGGAATTTCGGTGGCGGGGTTTAGGGATAGCGCGCTAATTTTTGTTTCTGATTTTTGTGTGGTCGGGTCGAATTCACGAATGGATTCGACATCATCACCAAACAAATCAATTCGAACGGGTGTATCAAATGTCGCGGGCCATAAATCAACAATGCCACCACGAATGGCATATTCGCCCGTATCGCGCACAGTGTCCGTACGGTCATATCCATTGCCCATTAAAAATTCTTTTAGTGTCTTTTCATTCAATTGCCCACCCATGGCGATGTTTAATCCGCCCATGGTATTTAATGCACTTGGCTTCATCACCTTTCGCAAAACCGCATTGACCGTTGTGATGACAACACATGATTTTTTAATGTCTGAGTCCATGCGGGATTTTAATTGACCTAGGGCCTTCATCCGTTGTCCGATAATTTGGGTGTTGGGCGACACACGGTCATACGGCAAACAATCCCAGGTAGGAAAATAAATGACATCAACATCAGGTGCAAAAAAGGCAAGTAAATCCATAAGCGTTTGCGCACGTGCATCATCCATCGCAATATGGCACGCCACCGCCCCGCCACGGCGTTGTGCGTCATCAGCGCGTTGTTTTAAAACAAACGCATCCTGCCCTTCGGGCGCACCGTGAATGATTGATGGTTTAGACATGAAGTTTTATATAGAGATTAAAAACACTTTTGTCATCCCCGCTTTATGCGGGGATCCGGATGCCCGCTTGTGGGCGTGCACGACAATTAGTTTTTAACCTGATATCCAATTAATGATTTTAAAACTGGATTGGTTTTATCGTTTGGTAATGGCTCGCGCTCTGATATCCAATTATAAAGGTCAGGGTCGTTTTCCTCCAAAACTTCGGCGTAATGATTTGCCTGCTCATCCGTTGCATTGGGCAAAAACCCACGTGCAAACGTACCAAGGATAACGTCCATTTCCTTTGTTCCACGATGTTCTGAGCGAAATAATAATTTTCTACGTTGTGCGTTCATAAAGAATTTTAAACCACAAAGGACACAATGTCACACAAAGTTTTTTCAAAACAACGTCATTGCATGGACAAGTCGCGTAATAACGAAAGTATCTTTGCGTCTTTGTGCCTTCCTGTTAAAACTATTACCCATGAGACCATTAATCCTCGATCTATTATTTAAATCCGTTCGCACACTTGATGGTGTGGGGCCAAAATCGGCGAGCGTGTTTGAAAAATTATTGGGTGGTGAAAAAATTCTCGATCTGTTGCGTCACAAACCAATTGATTGCATTCACCGTGGTGAAGTCAAACCACTCTCAAAAATCATGACCGAAGGTATCGCCACAACAAAAATGACGGTCACATCTCATTCCCCATCTCGTCGTCGTGGTACGCCGTATCGGATTAGTGGGACGGATGACGGGCAACCAATGGATATCGTCTATTTTAATGCGCCCGGCCAATGGTTAAAGGACACTTATCCAATTGGGAAAGAGGTTATCATTAGCGGAAAAATCGAATTTTATAATGATAAAATTCAAATGCTCCATCCCGATTACGCCGTTACGCCCGATAAGAAGAATGAGATAAAGGCATTCGATCCTATATACCCAATGACGGCGGGGCTAAGCCCGAAATTACTCAATAAAACATTAGCAGGTGCGGTGAAACATCTACCCGACCTGCCCGAATGGATTGATGAAACCATGTTGAAAAAATATGGATGGGATAGATGGACACAATGCATGATCGCCCTGCACAACCCCCAATCATCGGCGGAAACATTACCCGATAATCTTATCCGCACACGTTTGGCGTATGACGAGGCGCTTGCACGCCAATTGGCGATGCAATTGGTTCGTGCAAAATTTAAAAAGAAAAAGGGAATTGCGTTTTCTTGTTCTGACGACCTACGCCAAAAGATGTTAAGTGCTCTACCCTTTGATTTAACGGGCGCGCAATTGCGATCATTATCCGAAATTGATGCGGATATGAATGCACCAACACGCATGCTTCGTCTTTTACAAGGCGACGTCGGAAGCGGTAAAACCGTTGTTGCACTTGGAACATTACTCAATGTCATTGCCGATGGGTTTCAAGGTGCAATGATGGCCCCAACGGAAATACTGGCGCGTCAACATGCCGAAACCTTGCAACCATTATGCGATGCAATAGGCGTGAGTATGATTACGCTGACAGGTCGGGACAAAGGCAATGATCGCCAAGCCATCCTCGATAAAATCGAAAATGGTGACGCGCAAATTGTCATTGGCACGCACGCCATATTCCAAGATACCGTGAATTTTAAAAATTTAGGATGCGTTGTTATTGATGAACAACATCGTTTTGGTGTGCATCAAAGATTGTCATTATCCGACAAAGGGATCGCTCCCGATGTGTTGGTCATGACCGCCACCCCTATTCCACGCACGCTCACATTATCATTATTCGGCGATATGGATGTATCACGATTGGATGAAAAACCACCGGGGCGAAAACCCATTGAAACGGTTTTGATTTCCAATGATCGATTGGCCGATATTGCGGAAGGGTTAAAACGTAAAATTGCCGAGGGTGAACGCATTTATTGGGTGTGCCCCTTGGTTGAGGAATCCGAAAAAATTGATCTCGCCAATGCCGAAGATCGCCATACATTACTATCCCAAATTTACGGTGATCGCGTTGGGTTGGTGCATGGACGCATGAAGCCATTGGAAAAGGATATGGTCATGCAAAAATTTGCGAATGGCGATCTGGATATTTTGGTTGCAACAACCGTGATTGAGGTTGGGGTCAATGTCCCCGCCGCAACGGTCATGATTATCGAACATGCCGAACGATTTGGTCTATCACAACTCCACCAACTCCGCGGACGCGTTGGACGGGGTAGCGATAAATCGTCCTGTATTTTGATGTATAACGCCCCCCTATCCGAAACAGCGAAAGAACGACTGCAAATTATGAAGCGATCTGAAGACGGATTTGAAATTGCGGAAAAGGATTTGGAATTACGCGGCGCGGGCGAAGTGTTAGGCACAAAACAAAGTGGCCTTCCCGCCATGCATTTTATCAATCTGGACACGCACCGCGATTTAATGCAAATAGCACATATGGACGCACGATTAATCGTTGAGAAAGACAGCGACCTAAAAACCCGCCGTGGCGAGGCGTTGCGAACACTCCTCTATCTGTTCGAACAAGATGAGGCCGTGAAGACATTGGGGAGTGGGTGAACGGGTGAACAGCCGGAGGATAAAAACGAAACCCCGTTGAAAAACGGGGCCCATTCAATTTAAAATTCAAATACGATAGGCCCCGTGTCAAGCACGGGGATGCATAAAAATAGAACCCTCCATCTTTGCGTCTTCCTGTGAAAAAGATTTACAAAGTTCACTTAGTTTTTTACTTCTTCTGTAATTTCTCCAATTTATCTGGTGTCACAATCCCCGCAGAAACAACAAGTTTTATCCCTTCCTCCACCGTCATGGCCAAGCGAATAACGTCTTTTTCAGGGACAAATAATAAAAATCCAGACGTTGGGTTTGGGGTTGTTGGAACAAAGATATTCACAACATCTTCGGATGTTTTTTTCTGCACCTCGCCTTTTGTTCGCCCTGTTAAAAATCCAATCACCCACATATCTTTGCGAGGGTATTCAACCATCACCACCTCGCGGAAGGCATCAGATTGATTAGCAAAAACTGTTTCAAAAATTTGTTTTGTTGCACCATATAACGACCGAACAACGGGCAGCCGATCAAGGATGTTTTCACCCATTTTGACAAAATATCGACCAAGAAAATTTGTCGCCAACATCCCTACAAAAATAAGGAACAACAACATCGCAATCACGCCAATACCGGGCAGAGAGAACGGCAAATATTGTTCAGGGTTATATTGCGGTGGGATCAAACGTTCAACCCGATTATCAATGAAATTAATAATGGCAATGGTTAGCCACGCCGTGATTGTAATGGGTGCAACAACCAATATCCCCGTAATAAAATACGCACGGATTTTCGCTAAAAATGATCTTTTGGGTGGTTCAACTGTAATTTTTTCTTCGCTCATGGCATCAAGATATAGTACATATTGATTTATGCGTATAGGTATTTTTGATTCAGGGTTAGGCGGATTGGTGATTGCACAGGCCATTCGCAAACATTTGCCCCAATATGACTATGTTTATTTTGGGGATACGTTGCATGTGCCCTATGGTGGGCGGTCGAAACAGGCGGTTTACACACATACCGAACGCGCCATGGATTATTTAATGCGACAGGAAAAATGTGCGGTTGTGATTATTGCCTGTAACACCGCCACCGCACATTGTGGACGTTTATTGCAACAATTTTATCTGGTACGTGCCTTTCCCAACAATCGCATTTTAGGCGTTGTGATTCCGACATTGGAAAATGCCCATGAACAAGGGTGCAAACGCATCGGCATGTTGGCCACCGCGGGCATGATTGAGAGCATGGTCTATCAAGAGGAATTAAAAAAATTAGACCCTGATATTGAATTTTTTGGTAAGGCATCGCCTTTGCTCGTCCCCATGATTGAAAACAAAGGACAGGAATGGATTGCACCAATTCTTGACCATTACCTATCGGATATTATTCCCCATAATGTTGATAGCTTGATTTTGGGTTGCACCCATTACCCATTATTAAAATCAGAAATAAAATCGCGCGTTGGTGCGGACGTAAAAATCATTTCCCAAGATGATATTATACCGAAAAAATTAGAAGATTACCTCAAACGACATAACAACATGCAAGACCGATTAACAATGGATGGCACCATGAAATATATTGTGAGTGATATCACAAGTTCCTATCAATCAACCGCCGAAACAATAACAGGCGAGACCATAAAACTGGAAAAACCTATGCGATGGTGATTAAGCCTTGTAAAATCCCTTATACCATTCAACAAATTTCGGAATGCCTTCGCTGATTTTTGTGGTTGGGGCGTATCCTAAATCTTTTTGGCTCTCGGTGATATCCGCGAATGTTTCGACAACGTCGCCGTCTTGCATGGGTAGCATTTCTTTGTCCGCGACCTGCCCCAGTGCGGTTTCGATTGTTTCGATGAAATCACCCAAATTTTCGGACTTATTATTCCCCAAATTATAAATTTTATGCGCGACGCCTTTTGCAACCTTTTGCGGTGGATTGTCCAGCGCGCCAATCACGCCCGCCACAATATCATCAATATAGGTGAAATCACGTTTCATCTTTCCGTGGTTAAACACCTTAATCGTGCGGCCTTCCAAAATATCCTTGGTAAATGAAAAATACGCCATGTCGGGACGGCCATAAGGGCCGTAAACGGTGAAAAACCGTAATCCAGTCAACGGAATATTATAAAGGTGCGAGTAACAATACGACATTAACTCATCACTCTTTTTTGTCGCGGCATAAAGTGATATAGGATTATCGACAAAATCATCAGTTTTAAATGGTTTATTTTCATTCATGCCATAAACGGATGAAGATGATGCATATACAGAATTTTGAATTGTTTCTGAATAACGGCAAGCCTCAAGAATATTTAAATGGCCAACGATGTTGGATTGAATATAGGCATGTGGATTTTGGATGGAATATCGAACCCCCGCTTGCGCCGCCAGATGAATAACCTTATCAGCCTTGGCATCATCGAATGTTTTGTTGATTGCATCCGCGTTAGCTAAATCAGCTTTGTGAAATGTGAAACCATCTTGTGCGTTTAAAATATCAAGACGCGCGTGTTTTAAATGCACATCATAATAATCATTTAAATTATCAATGCCAACCACCGTATCCCCACGCGCCATTAACGCGTTTGAAACGTGAAAACCAATAAACCCTGCGGCGCCTGTGACAATAACTTTCATGAGAGTTATTTTATAGAGAAAATATTATATTGTCATGCGGGAAAACCCTTCTCTCTCGGGAGAAGGTGGCAAAGAGGAACGCTTTGACGGATGAGGGGGATGTTTGGTGCCCCCTCACCCTGCCCTCTCCTCAAGTAGAGGGGATAAGCCAATGACAGCAATCAACATTTATGCCACTATTTAAACATGCATAATGTTAAAAACAAACGCGTTTGGATTGCGGGTCATACGGGGTTGGTCGGCAACGCCCTTGTCCGTCGTCTGGGTGATGATTGTGAAATCATTGCCGGTGATATTGACCTGCGCAATCAATCAAAAACATATGATTTTATTGCACAAGAAAGACCAGATATAGTTTTTTTAGCCGCAGCAAAAGTTGGTGGTATTCACGCGAATAATACTTACCCTGCTGAATTCATCTCGGATAATTTATCCATTCAAAATAATGTCATTCATGGATGTCATTTAGCAGATATTCAGGATTTATTATTTTTAGGATCATCGTGTATTTACCCACGCGATTGCCCCCAGCCCATGCGCGAAGATATGCTCATGACAGGAGAATTAGAACCAACAAACGCCCCCTACGCCATGGCGAAATTGGCAGGCATGGAAATGTGCAAATCCTATAATCGCCAATATGGGCGGCGGTATATATCTGTGTTACCAACCAATCTCTATGGCCCACATGATAATTTTCACGATCAAAATTCACATGTTCCCGCGGCATTCTTATCGCGGTTTCATCATGCGAAAATCAATAACGACCGAAGTATCATTTTATGGGGAACGGGAAACACAAAACGTGAATTCATGCATATCGATGATATGGCGGATGCCTGTGTATTTGTCATGCAACATTATAATGATAACGCCCCTATTAACATTGGTTCAGGCGAAGAAATTTCTATTGTCGATTTTGCGAGCGTTATCAAAGATATCGTGGGATATGAAGGAAACATTGAACACGACCTCTCAAAACCAGATGGAACGCCGCGCAAATTATTGGATTGTTCAAAATTAAATGATTTGGGATGGCGGTCAGCTATCCCACTTGAAAAAGGTTTAGTGGATTTCTATAAATGGTTTCTTGCCAACCAAGGCAATCTGCGCCAAAAATAATTATGCAACAAAAAACAGCATTAATCACTGGAATCACGGGACAAGACGGTGCCTATCTTGCGCAATTTTTGCTTGAAAAAAATTATAAAGTCATTGGTCTTCAACAATTATCTGCTACGCCCAACACTCAAAATATTGATTACTTAAAAAACGAAATTCAATTGATTCATGGTGATATGACGGATGCTAATAACATCACGCATATTTTAAGCCAAACCCAACCCAACGAAATTTATAATTTGGCGGGGCAAAGCCATGTTGGTATATCGTTTGACATGCCACACTATACCGCGCAAGTGAATGCGATAGGCACACTTAATATTTTAGAATCCATCCGCATTCTCAACCTTAATACAAAATTTTATCAGGCATCCAGTTCGGAAATTTTTGGCAATGCCGCCGCACCACAAAGTGAAGACACGCCACTTAATCCTTGTTCGCCATATGCCGCCGCAAAAACATATGCGCATAATATGGTTAAAATCTATCGCGACAGCTACGACATGCACGCCAGTAATGGTATTTTATTTAATCATGAAAGCCCAATCCGCGGTGAAGACTTTGTAACTCGTAAAATCACAAACACTGTTAATTCTGGTGAAATTCTAGAGCTCGGCAACCTCAACGCCAAGCGTGATTGGGGGCATGCGCAAGATTACGTCCGTGGCATGTGGCTCATGTTGCAACAAGACACACCCGGTGACTATATCTTGGCCACAGGACAATCATATAGCGTTCGTGAATTTACAACGCGCTGTTTTGCCCATATTGGTGTCGATATTGAATGGAAAAATTCTGGATTAGACGAAATTGGAATAAACAAAAAAACACAGGAAATTATGGTTCGTGTTAATCCTAACCTCTATCGTCCAAACGAACTTCATTCACTTATTGGCGATGCGTCCAAGGCAAAAAACATTCTTGGATGGAGCCATGAAATATCACTGGATGAATTAATATCCGAAATGATGAATTATAATTAATAAAGTTTAAAGAAGAAAATGGTGACCGCGCGGGGGCTCGAACCCCGGACCAACTGGTTAAAAGCCAGTTGCTCTACCAACTGAGCTACACGGTCAACATGAGGGCTATATATACCCGCAACACGCATATGATTTCAAGCGTTTTTTGATATTTTTTATTTATTTCTCAATATTGCCTTTATTCGCACATGATGCGGCCTGATTTGGACTCTAAATTACAAATCACAACACAACAAAAGGACACATCATGAAACAAGAATACACACCACCAAAAAACCCTCAATCACTGGAATATGCCGCAATTTTAAGTGGTTTCAGCATGGCCGGCGACATGGTATCCGACAGCGATATTGAAATTGCACGCAACGTTCATACCAAAGATAAAATCGGTAAATTCAGCTTTGTTTCTCTTTTAAACGCGACAAAACGTTAGGGGTAACAAATTCGCTAATATCCCCGTTTAATTTTGAAATCTCCTTAATGAAGGATGATGACACAAATTGCCATTTGTCCGATGACATCAAAAACACCGTTTCAATATCGGGGGCAAGGCGAATATTCATCCCCGTCATTTGAAATTCATATTCAAAATCCGATGACGCCCGAAGGCCACGAAACATGCACGCGGCCTTGTGATCACGGGCAAAATCAATCAGGAGGTTTTTAAAGCTCACCACCTCTATCGGACAATGTTTGTCATGCATATTGCCGATATCGGTTTGCACCATGTCCAACCGTTCCTCTAATGAAAACAGAGGGTTTTTCCCTGGGTTTTCGGCAACACCGATAATCAGCTTGTCGACCAATTTCGATGCACGTTCAATAATGTGCAAATGCCCCTTTGTAATGGGGTCGTATGTTCCGGGGTATATTCCAATGCGTTCTGTCATTTTTTGGCCTTCTAACCTATTGTTTTTATTTTATAAAATTCGTTTCATTTAGTTCGTTTGTAACTTTTTGTTTTTTTGCACTGTTTTGTCTTTCTTTTTTATTTTTAATATAGGATAATTTTCCTATATTGTCAATGTTAAACCGCAGAGGCGCAGGGACGCAGAGGTTTAATCATTTAAAATATTTCTAACAAACAGATACCAACCCCTATTCCAACAATAGATAACATTTGTATCCATGAAATTTTGTTCCTTTCCTCTAATGGAAAAAAGTAAAATAAAGCTAATAGCATAATGCTCTGAATGCCTCCGCTTGCCGTTACATATGTCGCCAAAGGCGCTGCGGCAAAAGCCAAAACAGAAAAATAAAATGATATTTGAACACATGTTTCATTAAAAAAACAATGCCCCACAAAATGCATTTTTTCTGTCTTGATACGGTGAATAACACCGCGTCGATATGGCGAAATCAGAAATAGAAAGAAACCCATAAAAAATATTGCTAGCAAATGCCAAAAATAAATCGCAAATGATGCATCTTGCACCTCCATTGCCATGCGCCATAAATAGCCAGTCAAAGCCCAAGATAAACTAATAAAAAGCATAGAGACAAAAAGGCTGGATGGTATTTTCCATTTTAAAGACCCATTATCCAATGTATAGGCACATATAATAAGCAAGATAACACCACATAATGATATCAGAGTTATTGTTTCACCAAGCGACAACTCTATTCCAAGCAGCCATAAACTTGACAACCCAAACAACGGAACAACCTGATGCGCAGAATATTTTTGAAACAGATAGAAATAACCTGTCCAACACAACAACATTGGAACAGACGCCAAAATCGAAAAATATATCGCTCGGCTATCAATAAATATCGTTTCCGATAAAAAATAACATGCAGTAATACCAATTAAAGTTAACCCCACAGACATCATTAGAACACCACCAATGCGTTCGTGAATGTTTTTGGATTCCTTAGATGCGCTTGAATGCGTCAAATATTCATCTGAATAATTAGCAAACGCCATAAAAAACATACTAATGAGTGCAAATATTAGCCACATATGAATCTCTGCGCCTCTGCGTCTCTGCGGTTTAAAAATTTATTGATCCCATTCGGCGATATTACGGTAAATATCCCCTTACAATTTGCTGTTGCAAATTCAGGGGATGACAAGGTAGTGAGGTTAAACGTTTTCAAAACCCTACAACCCCCAACGATTCCACATCGTGCGGTTTTCCAATGCCGTTATCATATCATCCGCAGATGGTATTGACGCCGACACACCAGGGTCAAGGTTTTGTAATAATGGTTTATTTGGCTCAACGGGAATGAATTTCACCTTTTTCCCATGTTTGGCGCGCATGACGGTCCAGACATCACCAATTTCATCGGCTAACCCTTTTTCAATGGCGGTTTCACCGACATAGGTTTGCCCCTCGAACAATGTTTTGGCCGTGCCTTTTAATTTATCGCCACGGCGTGTTTTTACCCAATCAATGAATGTTTTGTGGATTTCCGATTGCATATCTTTTAGGCGTTTAATCGCCTTGTCGTCTTCGGGTTGGAATGGGTCCATGAATGATTTTTGGTCGCCTGCGGTATACACACGACGTTCCACGCCATATTGTTTTATCGCCTTATCAAACCCAAACATCGCGGCAATCACGCCGATTGAACCCACGATGGAGGATTGTTGAATATAAATTTGATCGGCGGCGCACGCCAACCAATATCCGCCCGATGCCGCGACATCCTCGACAAAGGCGGTCACAGGCACGTCTTTTTCCTTGGCCAAATCACGGATCAATGTTGAGAGAAGCGAGCATTGCGCGGGCGACCCGCCGGGGGAATTAATCACCAAACATACCTCGTCCACGTCAGGGATATTAAATGCCTTTTCAATCAAACCAACATAACGATGCCATGAAATGCCTCCCTTTGACCCTTGATCGGCAATAACGCCAGATAGGCGCACCACCGCGACCTTATCCTTAATCTCAACGGCCTTACCGATCAGTGGAATTGACGATACGCCCGTTGCAATTTGGCGCATAACAGATGGTTTTGATTTAATTTCGTTTTTCATGAAGATATTTTTAGCACATTAGAAAATTAAAAAAAGCATAATCCCTTCCCCCTAAGGGGGAAGGCTAGGATGGGGGTTTACGGTGTTTCTTATTAAGCATTATAAACCCTCCCCTTAATCCCCTCCCTCAGGGAGGGGTGATAATGGCTGCGCTCGTCGTAAAATAGCATCCGATTGTTGGCTTGGCTCACCATTATCATCAAACAATATGATTGGCGGATGCAATGTCAGTGGTGTTTTACGATTACGGATCATTTTAACGATGACGCGGATGGCGGGATCATGTGCCTTTGAATGAATCGGCCACACCTCTATCGCACCAAACTTTTTATGGCTCAACGCCAATATCTCATCCAATTTATCCGCACGATGAATAAGCGTGAGTGAACCGCCCTGCCGCGCCCAATAGAGTGCCGATGCCATCCATACATCCAAATCCCCTGAATAGGCCGTTTCACGTGCACCATCTGGGCTGGCCTGGCGCTCTCCGTCTTTATAATAGGGTGGGTTCATGACAATGTGATCGAACGCTTCGGCGTCAAACATCGATTTATCCGCGACATCCCCGCAAATATAATTTGCGTTACTCAAATCATTTCCGACTGCATTTTGTTGTGCCAAATCAATCATTTGCGATTGAATATCAATGCCACTTAATTGAATTTCTGGATTGCGAGCATGCACACATAACCCAACAGAACCCGTTCCACATCCCATATCCAAAATGGATTCATTTGGTTGCGCCATTACGGCGGATGCCAATAACACGCTATCCATACTGGCGCGCAACCCGTCTATTGATTGCATCAACGTCACGCGCCCATCCAGTAATGTTGTGTGTTCACAATTCATATATTTTTCTTAACACAAAACGATATAAAATATTGTTAAATTATCAAACTTAAATTTCACCACAGAGAGCACAGTGTTCGCAGAGATTTATCACAGAGAAAAATCTCTGTGAAACCTTTGTGTTCTTCGTGATCTCTGTGGTGAAAAATTTCATTGCTTTTGAATATAATCGCCTTAAAGTCATGATTAATGAATAATCTCGCAAAACACCATGACACCCAATCCCCCATCGAAAATTTGGGTACGCAATTGCACGGTGACATGACGGATGTGAATGGCATTATTCTTAATCGCATGGAATCGCATGTGCCGATGATTCCGCAATTGGCGGGATATTTAATTGCCGCAGGTGGAAAACGTATTCGCCCCCTTCTCACCCTTGCATGTGCATCTCTATGCAATGATGAAAGCGACAACCCAAAGAAGTTGGCGGCGGCTGTTGAGTTCATCCATACCGCCACATTATTGCATGATGATGTCGTCGATGGGTCAGATCAACGCCGAGGACAAGACACCGCCAATGCCGTTTTTGGTAATCAGGCCAGTGTCCTTGTTGGTGATTTCTTATTCGCCCGCGCGTTTGAGCTAATGGTTGAAACAAACAGTTTAAGTGCATTGAATTCATTGGCAAAAGCATCATCGGTTATAACCGAAGGTGAAGTGTTGCAAATGTCCCTCATTGGCGAAACATCCATCACACGCGATCAATATTTCAAGGTTATTGAGGCCAAAACCGCCGCGCTTTTTTCCGCCGCATGCGAGGTTGCGCCCATCCTAAAAAATATCGATCCAACACCATTTACGACCTATGGGCATGGGTTGGGCATGGCGTTTCAAATCGTTGACGACGTCATGGATTACACCTCCCCCAAAATGGGCAAGAACAAGGGCGACGATTTCATGGAGGGTAAAATTACATTGCCCGTCATTATCGCATTGGAAAACGCGAGTGATGAGGATAGGGACTTTATCATAAAATCCATCGCCAATCCGTCATTGGACACACTTGATCAATTTATGGACATCATCAAAAAATACGATGGATTTAATACCTCAATCAAAATCGCGCAGGATTATTCAAACCAAGCGAGTGACGCTCTAAGCAGTCACCCTGAACTTGTTTCAGGATGTATATTGGATAATTTGATCGAATTACCACAATCAATTTTAAATCGTGTTATTTAAAAACCCTATTTCGTCATCCCCTGAATTTGCATAGCAAATTGTAAGGGGATCAGGATCCCCGCACGTGGGCGGGGAAGACAATAATAGGAAACTTCGCGACTACTTCGCTTCTTCGCTACTTCGTGGTAGAGCCTTTTCCTTCGCCGTCATTCTTATCAGAACAATCGAAACCTCATATAAAACCGCAATCGGTAATGCTAATAACACCTGCGAAATAACATCAGGTGGTGTTAAAAAGGCACCAACGGCAAAGGCGGCAATGATCATATATTTTCGTTTTGAGGCCAATTGATCGGCGGTCACAATCCCTGCGCGCCCTAACAATGTCAACAACACGGGCAATTGAAAACAAATCCCAAACGCAAATATAAGCGTGATAATCAGAGACAAGTAATCGGCCATGCGGGCCTCTAACTGAATCGGTAAAATCGTTTCATCACCGCTGGTTTGAAACCCAAGGAAGAACCCCCAAGCCGTGGGCATAATCACGTAATACACCATCGCCGCACCCGCCAGAAACAGGACAGGTGTCGCCATAAAAAATAGCATAAACGCGCCCTTTTCTTGGTCATACAACCCCGGCGCAACGAACAACCATACTTGTGTTAAAATAATCGGTAATCCAATAAACATCGCGGTGTAGAAAGCCAATTTAATATTGGTCAAAAATGCCTCGGTCAAGGTTGTGAAAATCAGGCGTTTCGTACTTTCCTCGCCCATAACATCCGCAAGCGGTTGAATAAGGAAAGATAAAATTTGATCCGAAAATTGATACGCCCCCACCATCAATACAAGAATAAACCCCGTGCATATCATGAGTCGCGTGCGGAGTTCAGCGATGTGGGATAAGGTTTCTTGGTTCATTTCGCACCCTCACCGTCATCCTTTGGCTTGACCAAAGGATCCCTGGATTGAGAAGATCCCCCGATCAAGTCGGAGGATGACGATGTTTGATTTTCTGGCAACGGCATCATTTCCAACAACTCCGCGTCTGCTTCGGCCTCGTCCATGGGGTCGTGATCTAATTCTTCTTTGGATGGCTTAGACTTCTCTTCCTTGCCTTCGGCGGATTTCATGAAATCGTCGAATTGCCCCGTGATGGCATATTGCATATATTTGATACGGCGGAAAAATTTACCGACTTGGTAGGCAATTTTTGGGATATCTTGTGGCCCGATTACAAATAATGCAATCGCCCCAATAATTAATATTTCGGCCCAGCCAAAATCAAACACTCGTTACACGCCCCCGTGCGTGTAATCCAGAAATAGATTGCACGGACAAGCCGTGCAATGACGGCGTGTTATCACACATCTATTTTTCCTTTTTGTCATCGGATGATTTTTCGTCGCTATCATCATCCAGACCTTTTTTAAAATTCTTTACGCCCTTTGCAAGGTCACCCATGACGGATGGTAACTTCCCCGCGCCAAATAACAACAACACCAAAACAACGATTAATAATATTTGCCAAATTCCAAGAGACATAAGATTTTCCTTTATATTTTTTTTAATTTTACTACAGAGTAAGACAGAGGGATACAGAGTTTTTTATATTTACCCCTCTGTGTTCCTCTGTTTATCTCTGTAGTTCATTTTCTTCATCGCCTTCATCAAACAATTCTCCAGACAAAGGCGTAACCTGCACCGCGGGTTTACGATCCAACAATCCTGCGGATTTCAAATCATCAATTCCAGGGAGGTCAGTAATAGTTTCAAGGCCAAAATGAGACAAAAATTGTGATGTTGTCACCCAAGTGAGCGGACGCCCAGGCGTTTCACGACGACGTCCGGGTTTCACCCAACCGCTTTCGATTAAAATATCCAATGTCCCACGCCCCGTTGCGACACCGCGAATATTTTCAATCTCTGCACGCGTTAATGGTTGGTGATAGGCAATAATGGCGAGCGTTTCCATGGCGGCACGGGATAATTTGCGTTCAACCTCGACCTCCATATTCAATGCCTCACCCAAATCGGCGGCGGTTTTGAATGACCAAAACCCGCCATTATCATGTAATTCCATCCCACGCCCTGCGTAATCCTGTTTTAAGGATTTGAGCGTCGCATGAATTTCCACGTCCTGCATGCTTGGAAACCATTGCATCATCTCCGACACCTGCAACGGTTTGTCGGATGCAAAAATAAGGGCTTCTAATAATCGTATATCGTTATTCATATTTTTATTTTTCTTGGTTCACACTGAGAACACAGGGGATTCACGGAGGTCACAAAAAATATTATTCCCCGTGACCTCTGTGTTTTCTTTGTGACCTCCGTGTGAAACCATTTAATCCTCTTCACTCTCTTTTTGCCTGATATAAACGGGTTTGAAAAGGCCGTCTTGGCGGATATCCACGTTGCCTTGTTTTGCCATTTCCAATGCGGATGTGAACATCGATGCCTTGGATGATTTTTGCATCAGGGCATCGGTTAAATCCTCTGGCAAAAAACTATCCAACACCGCCCACACGCTCTGTCCATCTTTGCGTGGCAATTTCCCTAACATGACCGACAAGCGTTTATACGCCTCATCCGTGGACATTAATTCCCATGTTTTGGGTGTGTAGTGCGCGGCCTCTTGACGACGTGCGATAGAGCCATAAGCGGAGAGGACATCATATAAATCTGCCGTCCAAATTGGTTTGGTGACAATATCGGCATTATCAGGCGCACCGCGCGCAAAAATATCGCGCCCCATTTGTGGCAGGTCAAACAACCACCCCGCCGCCTGTTGCATGCCCTCAAGACGTTTTAATTGATAGGCCAGCGCATCCGCCAATGCCTCACCCGATAATTCTTCTTCCGCTTCATCATCAGTGGATGGCACAAGCAATTTGGATTTCAAATACGCCAACCACGCCGCCATCACCAAATAATCGGCGGCGATTTCCAATTTAAGATTTTTCGCACGATCAATGAAATTCAGATATTGAACCGCCAATTGCAAAATTGATAATTTCGCTAAATCCACCTTCTGATCACGGGCAAGCGTCAAAAGCAAATCAATCGGCCCTTCATACCCATCGAGATTGAGCATGAGGTCTTCGGGGTTCAAAGCCTGTGGCAAGGCAGGATTATCTTCTTGGAATTCCATTATTCACTAATAGCACGTCATTACAGGTTTTTGCGATAGCAAAACACCTGTAATCCATGTTTTTATGAAGAACATACAGAACTCTGTGTTAAACTATTTTCTTAAGGAAACAATCATGACAATTAAATCATTTGTTATTATATTTATTCTAATAATTACTGGAATATTATGCCTCGGAATAAGTCCACTTTTCATTTTAAATAGTCGGTCAGACTATTCAATGTATATCGCTCTGTTTTGTATCTGTTTGATA
The DNA here is from genome assembly GCA_964350795.1 of uncultured Micavibrio sp. Taxonomy (GTDB): domain Bacteria; phylum Pseudomonadota; class Alphaproteobacteria; order Micavibrionales; family UBA1664; genus UBA1664. Next base: position 3,189 of record CAYGLI010000005.1, on the reverse strand, counting down.
CCCTTAAGCCCGATAATATCATCCACAATCACGCATATACTCTATGTTCGTAAAAACAAAAAAACAATGGAGAAAGAGACGAAAATTATAACGGCACAAAAGCTACTTTACATTATGTTCACTTTTATTTTTATTATAATGATAATTTTTTCATTACTTACAAGCTACGCCACGCGACCCCGATCGAGCTTTCTCTCCTTATTAACCGTCTACTTTATGTTTGCGAACCAAGCTTATGCCTTCTATTTTTGCCATCAAATTTGCAAACATATTATTTCAAAAACACACTCAAAATACAAAACTATAAAACCATATTTTATTTTTATAGTTGGTACGTTTCTTTATATTTTTTATGCCTTTTTAATTTATTTTGTTTTCAAAGAGATTGATAGTGGCCGTGATTTTTTAACTAAATCTTATTTTGATTTTGTAGCAGAAACAATAAATGCTTATTTCGAAAAATTTAAATGGAGTGACTTATTCATCCTATTTATCTTTTTTCATGGACTATATATTGCTTGTATTGCTTCGTTCTACATTTTTCTTATTCGTTATATCGGTCTTGCCAATTTCTGGACAAAGCCTTTTTTAAAGTGACTCTAAAATCATACGGCTTTCGTCCAATGTTGTGTGACACGGAAGGGCAATATCGCATCCTGCGTCCAAACATAACTTAACACGCGCGACCATATCGCCGTAACGATCAAGAGCCTTCATCGCCAAATCATCGGAGAATAACAATCCTTTAAATCCGATTTCATCACGGATGATATTTTGAATTATGGTTTTGGATAATGTCGCGGGATGGTGCGCGTCCCATGCCTCGTAAATCACGTGGCATGTCATGCCATGTTTGTTGTCCGCATTCATTTTAAATGGGATGAGGTCGTTTTGTAATTCTTCGGCGGTTGCCTTAACGACAGGTAAAAAATAATGACTGTCCTCTTCCGCGCGACCATGGCCGGGCATGTGTTTGATGACGGGGGTTATACCTGCGTCTAACAATCCGCGAATAGAATCCACCCCCTTTTCACCCGCGATTTTAGGGTCAGATGAAAAACATCTATCTCCTATCGCATCGCATTTTCCGCCATCTGGCACAACATCCAAACATGGCGCGAAATTCATGGTGATACCGTTGGCGTGCAACATTTTCCCAAGGTCAAAATAGGTTTGATAGACATCATCCATGTTGGCAGCCGCAGGGAAATTAGTCCATTCAGGTTCACGCATCCGCGCCACGCGTCCGCCCTCTTGGTCAATTGAAATCACAACATCCGCGCCCGCACAGGCACGCAGGTCGGCGCATAATTTTTGTAATTGGTCTGGGTTTTCACAATGTTTTCCAAACAAACAAAACCCATATGGTTTGTGTTTGGCATAAAGGTCTTTTTCATCCTCACTTAATACCGCGCCCAAGGGTGTTAACATGACTGGTTTTTTCGTTCCCACTCTATGCATTTATATCCGCCAATTCTGCGTCTGGGTTTTCCCAAGGAAAAATTGTAATACCATAGCGCGCGTCATCAGGTGCATTGTCTAAAAAATCTTCATTCGTAACGCGACCATATATAGAGGCATCGTAACCACGGACAATATTTTCTTTTTTATAGACCTTTGTAACTGTCGCAAAACACAATTTTGAATCAGGAAAGTTCTGCTTTAAAAGGGATGCAACCAATTCGGCAGATCGCCCAGATCCTGTATTGGCATCCACAACCAAAATATTTTTCATCTCACCAGGGTCTTTATTGTTTGGGCATTGAGGATCGATTAACGTTTCCACAACTGTAGGATTATATTTATATTTCACCTGAATTGGAATCGTTGGGATGATTTTCAACTTGTTCGCTATCATCATTGCAGGAATTCCACCACTACGCAAAATTGGTGCTACCGCATCATATTGAATGCCAATATCTTTTATTTTGCGAACTATGCCATCAATAATTCTATCAAACTCATCCCAAGACATAGGGTTAATATGTGAGTGATCGAAAATCATATTGCACCTCTAACGTGAAATAACAAGGCACGTGCCTCCCTTTGGTGAGGTTGTGTATTGGGCGCATCGTGATCTTGCCTCGGCGGCGTCCATTGGGCCGATTTGAATACGGGTAAATATACCGCGTGCACCCAAATCAACCTGAGGGAAGGATACGCTCAATCCCTCAACCAACCTCGGGAAATTATCACGGATTTTGGCGTAGGTTGTGCGCGCCAATTCTTCGCCCCTTAAACTGGCCAATTGAATGTAATGGCGTTCCTTGGTCGGTGGTGTTGACAAAACAGCATCCAATGAAAATTCTTTTTTTGCGGGCGCTGTCTTTTGAACAGATTTTGTATAAGGTGGTTTTTTTGAGGGCTTTACAACGATTATAACATTTTTGTCACTCTCTTCTTGTGTTGTGACTTGTGGTTTTGACACCTCATTAGGAATTAAAGGCTCAGGCAATTTTTCCTCAACCTTCTCAATCGCGGCCTTTAATTTTTCTTTTAATTCTGTTTTTTCTTCACCAGCCATTTCGACAATGTCTATTTCTTGGACATCGGCCACTTCTGATTTTTGCTCTAATTCCGCCAAAACACCGTACAGGCTCTCTGTCCGTTTTTCAGGGATTTCTGGCAATTCAAATCCCGTTGTCATTGTGGGCGCGTCTTCAAATATTGTGATGGGTTCTTTTTCATCACTGGCGGGGATATTTACGCCGTCCAACGCCATTTCATCGGCATTTTCAGATTTCAAAACATTGTAAAGTGTGCTGCCCTGATTTGGAATCTCCGCCCCACCTGGATTATCAGGCAAAACGCGGAATGGTTCGGTGTCGGCCTTAATAATTGGCAAGGTTGCATTGGTCACATCGCTTGACCCAATAATGGATTGATAAGCATTCCATATAATTAAACCGCTGGCGATGACGACAACCGCGGCGGCAATTGTTCTCAATCTGATTGGAAGTGTTCTGGCCATGCTATATGATTATGCGAGTCACCTGGAGGACGCTATTCTTTTTTAATGAATAGCCACAGAAATTACGCCGCCTCATCCTTTAAATCACCGCGCAATTCATTGAGAGGTTCAACGCCAATAACGTCAAGTGCCGATGCAATTGTGGTTTTAACCGCGCTAACCAACGCCAAATGCGCCATTGATAAATCCTTATTATCCTCAATCAAAAATCGTAATGT